>NZ_JBHSFT010000050.1:0-382705 GCF_042654105.1 Oceanobacillus aidingensis
AAAGTACACACTGAAATATAAATTGAACCGCCGTATACGGAACCGTATGTACTGGTGGTGTGAGAGGGGCGAAAAGTTATTTAGCTTTTCCCTCTACTCGATTTTTATTTTTCCCACATACTTATCCATTCATCAATGGAAAAGGAGAGAATGGTATTTTCATCTTTTTGTAAACGTATCGCTTCTTGCAGCTTTTCATCGGCTGTTTCGATAAAACGAGTAACCTGCTGGCGTACTTCCTCCGAATCTACAGTACGGTCAAGCCAGTCTTGGAAATGAAGCTTTTTTATCCGTATATCCTCCTGCAGTAACGTAAATGGATGTTTAGAAAATAGTTTTTTCCATTCGGAGATTTTTTTGGCACGTTCATGACTGGGATCACGCATGGCTTCCAGCTGATTTAAAAATTGATCAGCTGCATCCTCCTCTGGAGCTACATTATCAACAAATAAACATTTTCCGCCAGGCTTCAACACACGATATACTTCTTGAATAAACTTCTCAGGTCGTGGAAAATGATGGGCCGCGATACGGCAGGTGATGATATCCATAGAGTCATCCAGAAAGGGAAGTTCCTCTGCATCAGCAATAATCAGCAGGATGTTATCGTTTTCATTTATGCTATTTCTCACACCTGTCAGCATGGATGGAGTTAAATCGGTTGCGATAACTTGTTTGGCGAAGGGAGCTAACGTTTTTGCGACCTGACCTCCTCCTGTTGCTATATCTAAAATGATTTGGTCAGTGGATGGCTTTAACCATTCCGTGATTTTTTGTAAAGCGGCGGGGTTGCTATGTGTACGGCTGTTGACATAAGCATCCTTCCTTTTTGTGAATAATTCTTTGTTCTGCAATTTTTTATCCATTTAACACCGTTCCTTTCTTAATTTTCAGTAGAAAGTAAATTTCATGAGCAATTCATGCTGGAAAGTCTTCTTAAACTGATGTTATATGATATACTTGGATAAGTAAAATACTATATTATAATCAAAAATGATAACCTGTACTTATCGGAGGTTTTTGCTATGCGGATGGATGATTATGAAATCCTTTTAAAACTCTATGAAATTGGCACGATAAGGGGAACAGCAAAAGCGATTCTCATTTCCCAGCCAGCGGTTACCCAGCGTTTGAAATACATGGAGAACTATTTTGGAGAAGAGATATTTATACGAACATCAAAACGTTTATTACCCACACCTGCTGGAGAACAAATTATTCAGCATGCCAAAGAAACGGTGGAAAAGGAACGGCAATTTAAAAATCGTTTAGCAGAGACGGGCGAAGCGATACAAGGTACGCTGTCGATTGCCTGTTCTTCGTTGATCAGCCAGCGTTACTTGCCGGACATTTTAGGGGAATACACTGCTGCCTACCCCAAGGTAACGATTGATTTAGTAACAGGCATCAGTGAAAATATCAAACAAAATCATAAGCAATATCATGTATGCATTATTCGCGGGGAAAAATTAAAAGAAACGACCTCGGTCCATTTGTTTGATGATCCGCTCTATATTTTTGATACAGAACCATTTCCGGAGCAAGCTTTAAAAGAAAGACCTATTATTTCCTTTAAGAGTGATGACAGCATGCATGAGCTTGTCGACAGCTGGTTGTTTGAACAGCAGAATTACATTAAACCGCAAAAAAAGATGACCGTGGATCAAATCGAAACGTGTAAACAGTTTATGAAGCAGGGAATTGGCATGGCCGTGTTGCCCGGCAGTGTCTCAAATCATCTGAAGGAGCACTATCCGTATATTCCTTTATTTTTAGAGAAAAAGGCAGTAACCCGAGATACATGGGTCTGCTTCCAGGAAGGGATCCGCCAGCTCCCGCAGGTCGATCATTTTCTTCGGCTGCTGGAAAATTATGATTTTGTCGCAGTGTAACTGGCTGGGCCTGCGATTACTCGTCCCATCGAAAGGCTTTTGTAAGACTCCCGCTTCAAGAATAGGGAGAAACCGAACATTCTAAGTAGGAGATCTAACAGCCAACGGCCCGATTGGTTCAACTAACATTCAGTGGGGTAGAAAAGGCCTCCCACTGAATGAAGTTTCACTTTATCGCAGATTAAAATAAAGTATCTTTAGAAAAAAGGTTTAAAGAAAATGAATAAAGGAAATAGTACCATTAGATTAAATGATAAAGGAGCAGTGATTTCAATGAGTAATATTATTTTCAGTTCAAAAGCAACCGCACAAAACGGCAGAGACGGACATGTAAAATCAGATGATGGGATTATCGATGTTAACTTAGTTAATCCAGCCGGAAATAAATCAGATGAAAAAGGCTCCAACCCGGAACAGCTCTTTGCTGCTGGTTACGCAGCTTGCTATGATGGGGCACTTAATTTAATGGCATCCAATCAGGGAAAAAATATTACGTCAGAAACAACAGCAGAAGTTCATTTTATGAAAGACCCTGCTGACGACGGCTTTAAAATCGGCGCAACTCTGCATATCAAAATAGAAGGCGTTGATCAGAAAGAAGCGGAAGAACTGGCAGAAGCTGCGCATCAATTTTGTCCTTATTCGAAAGCAACGAGAGGTAATATTGATGTTGAACTGAAACCGACCGCAGTTTAAAAATCTATGTATAAAAAAATTCCAGCCGATAAAGGCTGGATTTTTTTATACATAGATTACTGATTTTTCATCCCCTGCTGCAAGGAAACCATTTCCTCTCCAAGCGCTTGAAGCCTTTCCAAAACACGTTCATCAATAATTTCATCACTGTCCATATTAAAAGCACTATTATGGACAAACACATTCCCGGTTGGAACTAAGCCTTTAAAATAAGACAGAATCGATCTTAGATGATATTCCATGACAAGAAAATGCCGGTCTGACCATCCAGTAGCAACCATTCCCGTTACTTTATGTTTAAAAGTGTATTCCGGTAAGTGGTCAAACAGATTTTTTAACGCTCCAGAAATCGATGCTTGATAAATTGGAGTCCCAAACACAAGGAAATCAGCGGAAGCAATTTTTTGAACTACATCCCAGGTATCTTCATTATAGTCTGCCAAGGGAGCACCGTTAAAAAAGTCGATTTCATAATCCCTTAAGTCCACTAATTCCGTTTTTATGGATGAATCGAAACGGCGAGCGTGGACTAGAATCTGATTAACAACAATCGATGTTTTATCTCCTGCAAGTGCACCTGATATTCCAACAAGTTTCATATATTTTAACCTCTTTTCCAGATGATTTTAATTAATAATTATAGTATGAGTTTATCATTTAGAAGGAGAAGGCTCTAATTTAATGATTGGTTTAGGCGATAAATCCGGATGATATTTTATTCATAAAAATTTGGTGTATCACGTCAGAGAAATGATACACCAGATTTTTATTTTACTTTCAGTTGATCCACCATCTCTTTTTTCGGCGTCACAAACAATGTTTTTTGATTATCATACGTCACGTACCCGGGTTTCGAGCCATTCGGTTTTTTTACGTGGCGAATCAACGTGTAGTCTACCGGTACAGAAGAAGATTGCTGGGATTTACTGTAATAAGCAGCTAAAACAGCAGCCTCCTCTAATGTCTTTTCATTTGGCTCTCTGTGCCGGATGATTACGTGTGAACCGGGAATGTCCTTCGTATGGAGCCAGATATCATCGCGGTGTGCCAGCCGCATCGTGGCGTATTCATTCTGTTTGTTATTCTTCCCGACTAAAATCGTTGTGCCATCAGAAGACTGGTAGATTTCAGGTTTTGGCTTCTGCGGTTTTTTCGTCTTTTTCGAAGCACGCTGTTTTCGCAAATATCCTTCTTCCCGGAGTTCCTCGCGAATTTCTTCAATATCATCGGTACTTGCTACATCCAACTGCTGCAATAACTGATCGAAATAAACGATTTCTTCGTTCGTCCGTTTGATTTCTGTTTCCATCATCTTACGGGAATTCTTCAGCTTCTGATAGGTTTTGAAATAAGTCTGTGCATTGCCGCTTGGTGATTTATTCGGGTTTAACGGAATAGTGATTTCTTTTTGATCCGGATCATAATAATCTACAACGGAGATTTCTTTTTGGTTCGGCTTGACTAAATGCATATGCGCAGTTAAAAGCTCCCCCATTTTTTGATAATGATCTGCCCGTTCAGATTTTTCTACCGTCTGCCGATGTTTTTTCAGCTTGCGGACGTTTTTATCCTGTTCATTTTTAATAAAGCGATAGAGGTCTTTTGCCTGCTGCTTGACCCGGTCCCGCTCGGCTTTGCCGGAGTAAAAGGCATCGAGCATTGTATTGACCTCTTCAAAAACCGTGTCTGCTGGTTCATCTGGAAAAGACAGTACATGAAAATCTTCTTTTGGTTCCTGATAGATAGCAGGCTGATAATCATTTTCCTGTAATTGCTTCTGAACAAGGGAAAGCATATTCTCAAAATCCTGATTCGTGCCAAGGTGGACACGCTCGATCATTTTTTTCGTCACAAATGGGGAAAAGCCTTCTAATAACCCAAGCAGCTGTTTATCCATTTTGCCAGCATTGAAATCTAATTTTTTCACAATGGAATCACTGTCGGTATCTAAAATGGAAAGCTTATGCTGGTCAGGCGGCAGCTGATACTGCTGACCCGGCAAAATCATCCGGTGCCGGTTTTGGGACAGAGAAACATGCTTCAGGCTGTCAATAATATGCCCCTTTTCCTGGTCGACTAAAATAAAGTTACTATGCTTGCCCATGAGTTCGATAATTAATTGTTTATAACTGATATCTCCTATTTCATTACGAGTCCGGATAGTAAATGTAACGATTCGCTCCATTCCTTTTTGTTCGATCTGTTCAATTACACTTCCGGTCAGATGCTTCCGCAGCACCATACAAAACATAGGAGGTTCTTTCGGATTGGTATAGGAATCGTTCGTAATATGAAAACGGGCATAGGTGGGATGGACAGAAAAAAGCAGGCTGTGGTTTACAGACTGGCTGCGGACTGTCATCACAATCTCTGTTTCCGATGGCTGATAGATTTTATTGATTTTTCCTCTTTCTAATTTCGTTCTTAATTCTTCTGTAACCGCTCTTGTTACAATACCGTCGAATGGCATAAGTAATCACCTCATCGGCAATTATAGCATCTTTTTAGATGTTGAGGCATAGAAATGGATTAAGTGCTTGTACAATTTATGTCTGCCGGAGGAATGTATAATGAAATGGTATCAGCTTACAACCGAAAAATTAGAAGAGACATTACAAGTAAAATCGAATGTCGGGTTAGGAGAGAAGCAGGTTGCGAAAAGACGTCAGCAATATGGCGAGAATGTTCTAGCAGCGAAGAAAAAAATACCTGGATGGATTTTGTTTTTAAAGCAATTTCAGGATTTTATGGTATTAGTTTTATTAGCTGCCACGTTGATAGCCGGATTATTAGGGGAGTATATTGATGCGATTGCGATCATGGTGATTGTATTAATTAATGGAATCATTGGTTATTTTCAAGAGCAGAAAGCAGAAAATTCACTAGAAAAACTGAAAGAATTATCTGCGCCGATAGCCAGTGTCAGACGAGATGGACAGTGGGTCAAGATTCCATCCAAAGACATTGTGGTAGGAGATATTGTCCGGTTTACAAGCGGGGACAGGGTTCCAGCAGATGTAAGAGTGATTAAAACAACCAGCCTGGAAACCGAGGAGTCTGCTTTGACAGGAGAATCCCTTCCTGTTGCGAAACATACCAAAGAAATTAGAATGGACGGATTAGAAGCCCAGGATCAAGTGAATATGGCTTTTATGGGGACATTAGTTACACGGGGATCAGGTGAAGGAATTGTTGTCGGTACAGGAATGAAAACAGTCATGGGACAGATTGCCACGTTGTTGGATAATACCAAGAAGACCATTACACCGCTTGAAATGAAATTGGCCGAGCTGGGGAAAATCCTGATTGTTGTCGCCTTATTCTTAACGATACTCGTGGTCGGGGCAGGGATATTCCAAGGGCACCCAATGTATGAAATGTTTTTAGCAGGAGTTTCCTTAGCGGTAGCTGCTATTCCTGAAGGACTGCCGGCGATTGTTACGGTTGCTTTATCACTTGGTGTCCAGCGGATGATTAAAAAGAAAGCCATTGTAAGAAAGCTTTCAGCGGTAGAGACACTAGGATGTGCCTCTGTTATTTGTTCGGATAAGACAGGCACCATGACAGAAAATCAAATGACAGTGAAGGAAGTATATATAAATGGAAAAACATTATATGTTACCGGGGACGGATACCAGACACAGGGAGATTTTTTATCTAATCAGAAGAAGGTAGAGGATTCTCATTCTAATTTAAAATCGATGCTGCTATATGGCATGCTGTGTAATCATGCCTCCATTTCTACAAAAAAAGGAAAGAATGTAGTGGATGGCGATCCGACAGATGGTGCGTTACTTGTTGCAGCATATAAATTTGGTTTTCATGAAAATGATAAACAGCCTTTTCGGATTATCAAAGAAATACCATTCGATTCCGATCGAAAGCGGATGAGTGTCGTAATAGAAGATGATAATGGCATGCGTTTATTGATTACAAAAGGTGCACCGGACATGCTGCTGCCGAGGTCATCCCATATTCAAACAAAGAATGGAAAGACTGTTTTAACAAAGGAACAGAGTAAACAGACAGAACAAGCAATGGTAGGGATGGCGGAAAAAGCACTCCGAACGATTGCGATAGGTTTTCGGGTATTATCCCCTTCCGATTCATTAGATACAGCATTGCTGGAAGAGGATTTGACCTTGATTGGCCTGTATGGGCTGATGGATCCTCCTAGAAAAGAAGTAAAAGCAGCCGTTCGCGAATGTAAAGAAGCCGGAATCAAAACGGTGATGATAACAGGGGACCATGCGCATACGGCAAGAGCAATTGCAAACCATTTAGAAATTCTTCCAGAGAGCGGGAAAGTATTGGAAGGAAAAGAATTAACACAGATGTCAGACGCTGAATTAGTGGACACGATTGAAGATACGTATGTTTTTGCACGTGTCACGCCAGAGCATAAACTTCGAATCGTCAACGCCTTTCAAGAAAAAGGACATATTGTTGCAATGACAGGAGATGGTGTCAACGATGCACCAGCGATGAAAGCAAGTGATATAGGCATTGCAATGGGAATAAGTGGAACAGATGTCACAAAAGAAGCATCATCGCTCGTGTTAATGGATGATAACTTTGCAACCATTAAATCGGCTATTCAGGAAGGCAGAAATATTTATGAAAATATTCGTAAGTTTATCCGCTATCTGCTGGCTTCCAATGTAGGAGAAATTTTAGTGATGCTCTTTGCTATGCTGCTTGGACTGCCGCTCCCGCTTGTGCCTGTGCAAATACTATGGGTGAACTTAGTGACAGATGGACTGCCGGCCATGGCATTAGGTGTGGATCAGGCGGAAGGAGACGTCATGAAGCGGGGACCCCGGAATCCACGTGAAGGCATTTTCTCCCGAGGGCTCGGTTACAAGATTATCAGCAGGGGAATTTTGATTGGGGTTGTCACCTTAATTGCATTTATTGTTGCTTACCAGAATGACCCAAGCAATTTAGTCTATGCGCAGACTATTGCTTTCTCAACTCTGGTGGTAGCACAATTAATTCATGTATTTGACTGCCGCAGCGAAAAATCTATTTTTGCAAGAAATTTGTTTGAAAACAGATACCTGATTTTAGCTGTACTGTCGTCCATGCTGCTGCTCTTAGTTGTTATTTACTTCCCGCCGATTCAGCCGATTTTCCATACCGTCAGCTTGTCTGTGGTTGACTGGTGCCTGATTGTCGGACTGGGAGCATTACCGACCGTATTATTTGGATTTACTAAAAGATAAGACAGGAAACAGCTATCCCATTTATTATGATAAGGCGGATAGCTGTTTTCATTATTTAAAATGTGTATTACAATATTTGCAGGCACTTATATAAAACGGATAAACCAAGCAATTCAAAGCCTGTAAATCTCACTCTATTTTCCTATTTCTTGGTTTTGCTCTTGTAACAAAAAAGTTTATAGTATAAAATTCAATAAAGATACAGTATAATGGTACTATTATAGATAGAAAAGAAATGGCAGGGGGAAAAATTTTGAATCTAAGTTTAATAAATATTGGCTTTGGTAATGTTGTTTCCGCAAACCGCATTATTTCTATCGTGTCTCCGGAATCAGCACCAGTAAAACGAATTATTACGGTCGCCAGAGATAATAATAAGTTAGTGGACGCTACCTATGGCAGACGTACCAGAGCTGTTATCATTACGGATAGCGATCATGTTGTATTATCTGCAGTGCAGCCTGAAACAGTAGGACAACGGCTTGTGACAAACGATGAAATTGCAGACGAATAACGAAGCTGGAAATTAGGAGGAAATGGTTTGATTAAAGAGAAAGGCATTTTATTTATTTTATCTGGTCCATCAGGAGTAGGAAAAGGTACAGTTCGTAAAAAATTATTTGAGGAAGAGTTAGATCTTCAATATTCTATTTCCATGACAACCAGAGACAGAAGAACCGGGGAAGTCGATGGTGTCGATTATTTTTATAAATCCCGTGAAGAATTTGAAAAGCTGGTGAAAGAAGGCGAGCTTTTAGAATATGCCCAGTATGTAAATAATTATTATGGGACTCCGAGAAAATATGTAGAGGAAACAATTGAAAAAGGACTTGATGTTTTTCTTGAGATAGAAGTGCAGGGAGCAATGCAAGTGAAGAAAAATTTCCCTCAAGGTGTATTTATCTTCCTATTCCCTCCTAGTTTAGAAGAGTTGAAAAATCGTATCGTTAATCGTGGTACAGAATCACAGGAACTTGTTTTAAACCGTTTGAAGGAAGCTCGCAATGAAATAGAAATGATGGATGCCTATGATTATGTTGTCGTCAATGATCAGGTAGAAACAGCAGTTGATAAAGTAAAAGCAATTATCAAAAGTGAGCATTTAAAGCGGGAAAGAATCGCAAAACAATATAAGCAAATTTTGGAGGATGAGTTATCATGATGTTAGAACCTTCTATTGATTCACTGCAAACGAGAATTAAATCAAAATACAGTTTAGTCACTTTATCGGCCAGAAGAGCGAGAGAACTGAGCGAAACAAATGAAGTTTTAGTAGACCGTCCCAAATCGCATAAATTTGTTGGGAAAGCATTAGAAGAAATTGAGGCTGGAAAGCTTTATATTAAAAAATAAATGTAAATTACAGAACAATAAAGACCTTTGCACAGCGAATAATTCTTCATACAAGAATTGTTCGGGGTGCAGAGGTTTTTCTATTTGCAGCGGAGTTGTTTTAAATTTTGCCCGGCCTCTTTTCCAAGCCTTCATTCGGCAGAGAAAGCCTATTATATGTTATAACTATGTATAGAGAAGATAAAAAAATGTTGAAATATGTTTTTAAATGTAAATGCTTATTTAGCATACGAATACGTGAAGAAAAATCATAGAGAGGATGTTTTCCATGCTCCATCAGAAAAAAATACTTTTAGGTGTTTCAGGCGGTATTGCTGTCTATAAGGTAAGTGCGCTTGCAAGTAAGCTGACACAGCTTGGTGCGGAAGTGAAGGTTATCATGACAGAAAGTGCGACGGAATTTGTTACACCGTTAACCTTCCAGGCATTAACAAGAAATCCAGTGTATACAGATACCTTTGATGAAAAAAATCCAAAGAAAATAGCGCATATTGATTTGGCGGACTGGGCGGATATCGCCATTATTGCTCCGGCAACAGCGAATATTATTGCAAAGATGGCCCATGGGCAGGCAGATGATATGCTCTCCACCACCATGCTGGCAACGCAGGCTGAGGTATATATTGCTCCGGCAATGAATGTGCATATGTATGATCATCCGGCTGTTATCCAAAACATGAAACAGCTTGAAAAGTGGGGGTACCATTTTATCGAGCCGGGTGATGGTTATTTAGCCTGCGGTTATGTCGGAAAAGGCCGTCTGGAAGAACCCCAGGAAATTATTTCTGTGTTGGAACGTCATCAGCAGAGAACACTCGATATGCAGGGGAAAAAGGTGCTTGTCTCTGCCGGACCGACAAAGGAAATGATTGATCCGGTACGTTTCTTCACCAACCGTTCCTCCGGAAAAATGGGTTTTGCTTTAGCTGAAGCAGCTGCAGAACGGGGCGCAGATGTTACGTTAGTTGCGGGACCTGTGTCGATAGAGGCGCAGCATCCATCGATAAAACGAATCGATGTTGTTTCTGCCAAGGAAATGTATGATGCGATGAACGAGCAGTTTGCTGATAAAGATATTGTCATCAAATCAGCTGCGGTAGCCGATTACCGTCCCAAAGAGGTACAAACATCTAAGATGAAGAAAAAAGAAGGCGATGATGTAATAACTCTGGAACGGACAGAGGATATACTAAAAAAACTTGGAGAAAGAAAAGAAAATCAATTTTTAGTCGGATTTGCTGCAGAAACAGACACCCCTATTGAATATGGACTGGGAAAACGGAAGAAGAAAAATTTAGATGCTATTGTTGTCAATGATGTCAGCCGTGAGGGAGCAGGATTTGAAGGAGATACAAATATTGTTTCCTACATTAATAAGGCGGAATCGGTCATTGAATTGAAGCAGGCCACCAAAAAACAGATAGCAGTCCAGCTCTTAGATTGTATTTTACAAGATATGAAGGATGATTCCATTTGAAAATTGCCAGTGTCATCGTTGATGTGCCGACAAGTGCAACGAATCAAACATACGACTATTTAGTTCCAGAAAAATATCATGAAATCATTACTCCCGGTATGCGCGTCACTGTGCCATTTGGACCGCGGAAGATTATGGGGTTTGTTGTCCAATTAAAGAAGGAAACACATTTATCAAAAGTAAAAGAACTGCATGAGGTGTTAGATATAACACCTGTTTTAACAGAGGAACTGCTCCAGCTGGGGAAATCAGTCGCCAAAAAAACACTTAGCTTATATATTACCGTATTTCAAACGATGCTGCCCCAGGTATTAAAATCCCAGTACACGAAGGATTTGGTACGGGAGACAGACGAATTTCTCAGCCCGGAATTAGAGGATTTGTTTGCAGGCAGAGAATCCATTTCATTTGAAGAATTCACAGCTTCTTCTATCAGCTATTATCAATTACAAAAACAAATAGAAGCTGGAAATATTACGATTTACTATCATGTGAAGTCAAGAATTACGAAAAAACAGCTGACCATGGTGCAATTGGATGTATCAGAAATGCGTGCCATGGAGGCGTTAGAGGATTTATCCAAGCAGGCAAAAAAACAAAAAGAGCTGATTCAATTCTTTATTGAGTATCCGGAGCCGATCGAACAGGCGAAATTAATTCAAACTTTAGGCACCTCTGCTCAGACTGTGAAAACGTTGGTATCCAAAGGGATTGTAAAGACATTTCAGCAGGAAGTATTCCGTGATCCTTATAAGAATCAGCCAATTGAACAGACAGAAGCATTCGAACTTACGGAAGAACAGGCGGAGGCCATCAAACCGGTGATGGCCTCTATTGAGAATCAAGAGGATAATATATTTCTATTACATGGTGTTACCGGAAGCGGTAAAACAGAAATTTATCTGCAATCAATCCAGCATGTGATTTCAAAAGGACAGGAGGCGATTGTTCTTGTTCCGGAAATTTCGTTAACGCCGCAGATGGTCCGCCGCTTTAAAGGCCGATTCGGATCCAGTGTAGCAGTTATGCATAGCGGTCTTTCTGCCGGAGAAAAGTATGACGAGTGGAGAAAAATTCAGCAAAAGCAGGTGCAAGTGGTTGTCGGTGCCCGCTCTGCGATATTTGCTCCTTTTTCAAATATTGGTATTATTATTATTGATGAAGAGCATGAAACAACCTACAAACAGGAAGACCAGCCAAGGTATCACGCCCGGGACGTTGCGATAGAAAGAGCGGTCAGTCATCGCTGTCCGGTTGTGCTTGGCAGTGCAACGCCTTCGTTAGAAAGCTATGCCAGAGCTAAAAAAGGTGTCTACAAACTGTTAACACTTGCCAGCCGTACGAATCAGCAGCAAATGCCAAGTGTTGAGATTGTCGATATGCGCAAAGAACTGCATGCCGGCAACCGGACCATGTTTTCTACGTCGCTGATGGAAAATATGAAGGCTTGTATGGAGCGTGGAGAACAGATTGTACTGCTCTTAAATCGCAGAGGATATTCGACGTTTGTGATGTGCCGTGATTGCGGCCATGTATCCGAATGTCCACATTGTGATATTGCATTAACTTATCATAAGAACTCACATCGGCTTAAATGTCATTATTGTTCCTACGAACAGGCGGTTCCAGCACATTGTCCATCCTGTGAAAGTGATTCTATCCGCTACTTTGGAACAGGTACCCAGCGGGTGGAAGAGTCCCTGGCGAAGCTTCTGCCGGAAGCTCGCGTGATTCGGATGGACGTGGACACAACGAGACGCAAGGGTTCTCATGAAAAATTATTAAAACAGTTTTCAGAGAAGAAAGCAGATATTTTACTAGGGACACAGATGATTGCCAAAGGCTTGGATTTTAAAGATGTGACATTGGTCGGAGTGTTATCAGCAGACTCGATGCTGCATCTTCCTGATTTCCGTGCCTCCGAGCGTACTTTTCAATTATTGACGCAAGTAAGCGGTAGAGCAGGCAGACATGAGCTCACGGGTAATGTAATTGTGCAGACCTATACGCCGGAGCATTATAGTGTGACATATGCTGCCGGCCACAATTTTTTAGATTTTTATCAGCATGAAATGGCTGTCCGAAAAGCATTTCAATATCCGCCGTTTGTTTTCCTTGTATTAGTCACCGTATCGCATGAAAATCATGCCCGGGCCGTACAGGTTACGGGGGAGATTGTAAAGCAGCTGAGTGAGATTGTGTCACCTGGAACAACTATTTTAGGCCCGACACCTTCCACTATTGCACGGATAAAAGATAGATATCGGTATCAGTGCATGATAAAATACAAGCATGAACCTGACTTAATAAACTATTTAGAACAAATTCAATCGGCATATGCTGATGAGATACGGAAGCAGACGCTGCAGTTGTTCATCGATATGAAGCCGTATTATATGATGTAAGGAATTTAATTTAACTGGAAGGAAATGAGGGAATAAATTTGAAACGAATCGTTTTTATGGGGACACCAGACTTTGCTGTCCCTGTTTTACAAAAAATTATCGAAAATAACTATGAAGTTGTGCTTGTTGTAACCCAGCCGGACCGGCCGAAAGGAAGAAAAAAAGTTATTACCCCGACTCCGGTCAAAGAAGAAGCCTTAAAACATGGCATAGAGGTATTTCAGCCTGAAAAGCTAAAGAATGACTTTCAAGCGCTGGCAGATGCAAAGCCGGACCTGATTATAACGGCAGCCTACGGGCAAATCCTGCCTAAGGAGGTGCTGGATATAGCACCATTTGGAGCAATAAACGTACATGCTTCCCTGCTTCCGGAACTGCGCGGCGGTGCGCCGATTCATTATTCCATTATACAAGGGAAGCAGAAGACAGGAGTAACCATCATGTATATGGCGGAAAAACTGGACGCGGGAGATATCCTGACGCAGGTAGAAGTAGAGATAGAAAACACCGATCATGTCGGAACATTGCATGATAAGCTGGCAGAAGCTGGCTCAGACTTGCTTATTCAAACCCTGCCTGATTTATTTGCTTCTAAAATAACACCTCAGAAGCAGGACGAAGCATTAGCAACCTTCGCATCAAACATTAAACGGGAACAAGAAAAGATTGACTGGAATAAACCCGCCGCAGAGATTTATAATCAAATAAGAGGGCTCCACCCTTGGCCTGTTGCATTTACTACCTATCAAGGCAAGGTAATGAAAATCTGGTGGGGAGAAGAAGCAGCAGAAAGCTCATCGTCCAAACCGGCGGGGGAAATTATCTCGAAGGACAGTTCTTCTTTTACAGTGCAGTGCGGACAGCAAACAAGTATAAAGATAACGGAGATTCAACCTGCCGGAAAGAAGCGCATGAACGTAAAAGATTATTTGCAGGCTTCTCAGGACAGGATTCAAATCGGCGTCATACTAGGAGAATAAAATAATTATGAAATATCAACTGAGACAAACCATGCTTGATGTTCTTATTCGGATTGAAAAAGATAAAGGATACAGCAATCTGCTGTTAAATCAGGAATTAAAGCAAAAAGGTTTAATTGAAAAAGATAAAAGATTACTTACAGAAGTAGTCTATGGCACTATACAAAATCAAATAACCATTGACTATTATCTAGCACCATTTATCAAAAATAAGAAAAAAATAGATGTATGGGTGAAACAGCTGTTAAGAATGTCTGTATACCAGATGGTGTATTTAGAAAAAATTCCGGATCATGCTGTGCTTCACGAATCCGTTGAAATTGCTAAGATACGCGGTCATAAGGGGATTGCTTCTTTCGTGAACGGAATATTGCGCAGTATGCAGCGGGACGGTCTGCCGGACCTATCCTTGATAAAGGATCCTGTGGAACGAATCTCAGTGGAGACAAGCCATCCGCTCTGGCTTGTTGAAAGATGGATAGAAATGTATGGCAAAGAACGAACCGAAGCAATGTGCCATGAAAATTTAAAGCATTTCCCTATGTCTATCCGGATTCAGCCTATGAAAACAAATCGTGAAACGGTTATAGAGCAGCTTGAAAGAGAAGGATTCATGGTATCAGCATCCCAATTTTCACCACAGGGTATTTTGATTGAAAAAGGAAATATCTTTAAAACAAATCTTTTGCAGGAGGGGTTCGTAACTATACAGGACCAAAGCTCCATGCTTGCGGCGGAGTCATTAAAATTAGAGCCAGGTATGAAAGTGTTGGATACATGCAGTGCGCCGGGGGGAAAGGTAACGCATATTGCAGAGAAAATGACAGATCAAGGAGATATTCACGCCTATGATCTGCATCAGAAAAAAGTGAAATTAATCGAAGAAAAAGCAGCTGTATTGAATTTACATTCGATATCTGCCCATCAAGGGGATGCCAGAAAACTGAATGAAAAGTATGAAGAAGCAAGCTTTGATCGGATTCTTATCGACGCTCCCTGTTCCGGCTTAGGCGTTATTAACGGCAAGCCTGAAATAAAATATGAAAAACAGGTGCAAGATATTGAACGTCTTGCAGCCATTCAGCTGGATATTGTCCAGGCTGCAGCAAAACTTTTAAAACCAGATGGGCTGCTTATTTACAGCACATGTACAGTTGACAAAGAAGAAAATAACCAAGTAATCCAGAAATTTTTAGAAAAAAATGATGGATTTAGTGTGGACCTCTCCTTTAGAGAGGACCTTTCCGAACAATTAAAACAAGCGCCAGGCTGGTCATTAGAAGGGTTACAACTATTCCCCCAAGATTTTCAGACAGATGGATTTTTCCTGACAAGAATCAAACGGAATAGGTAAAGGATGTTTACTAGAGGAAAAAGTTTCATTTAACTTATAGAATGCATAGTTTTAATCTACGGAAGAATGTGCCATAATTATAAAGAAGTCTATACGGATATTTAAATAATGAAAAACGCATAATCCGGTTTTATCAAGGTGTTATTGACTGGGACTGCGATTACTCGTCCCACTGAAGGACTTTTGTAAGATTCCCGATTCGAGAAGAGAGAATCGAAAATTCTAAGCGGGACTTCAGCAGTAAGTAACAGTCTGATTAGTTTAATTATCATTTCGTGGAGGAGAAAAGCCCCGCGAAATGAAGTTTCACTTTATCTTATTTGTGGACATTCATTTACGAAAAGTAATCAGTATTATTTGAGAAGGATATATATTTGGATTTGTAAAGGGGGAGTAGCTCTTGAAAGGACTTTTCTTAACGCATTGCGGACAAGTTCGCAATCATAATGAAGATGCAGGCGGTGTTTTTGAAAATAAAAGCAAGCAGCCAATTGCCATTATTGCTGATGGCATGGGAGGTCATCAAGCAGGTGATGTAGCAAGTATGCTGGCTGTTGATAATATTAAAAACAGATGGGAAGAAACCGAACAAGTTGAAAACACAGATGAGATTGAACAGTGGTTTCAACAAACAATTAAAGAAACAAATGAACAAATTTTTCAGAAATCGCAAGAAAACAAGCAGCTGGAAGGGATGGGGACAACCCTTGTAGCCGTAGTGATAATAGGAGATTCCCTTACGATTGCCCACATTGGGGACAGCCGCTTGTATATTGCCAGAGGCAGTCAGGTTGAACAGCTGACAGAGGATCATTCCTTTGTAAATGAGCTTGTAAAAAGAGGCGAGATTACAGAGGGGGATGCTGAGGTCCATCCTTATAAAAATTACATTATTCGTGCGCTGGGGACAGACGCCAAAGTTGATACAGATGTAAAGACGCTGACATGGCAGGCGGGAGACCGGCTGCTGCTATGTTCAGATGGTCTGTCAGATAAACTCAGTCAAACGGAATTAGCACAACATATTACGGCAGATAACGAGATGGATGAGATAGGTCGCCAACTTGTTGATTTAGCGAATCAGCGCGGTGGAGAAGATAATATATCGCTTATCTTGATAACACATGACGGTTCAGGCTCGGAGGCAGGTGAACCTGCATGAACACGGGACACTTACTAAATGACCGTTATCGAATCGAGAGAAAAATAGGCGGCGGCGGAATGGCTAATGTCTTTCTCGCCAGAGATACCATTCTTGAGCGTGATGTAGCTGTTAAAGCATTGCGTACCGACTATGTACACGACCAGGAGTTTATTGCCCGCTTTGACCGTGAAGCGCAATCTGCAAGCTCTCTCTCTCATCCGAATATTGTCAATATCTTCGACGTCGGTGAAGACGATCAGGTATTGTATATGATTATGGAATATGTAGAGGGGATGACTTTAAAGGAGTATATTCAGCAGTTTGGGCCAATAGAGGTTCCCCTAGCGCTGGATATCATGAAACAGATCGCTTCTGCTATTGCGCTGGCACATGAAAATGATATTATTCATCGTGATATCAAGCCTCAAAATATATTAATTGACCGTTTTGGCCAGGCGAAAGTGACAGATTTCGGGATTGCGATGGCTCTCAGCGCAACCGCATTGACGCAAACCAATTCTATCTTGGGTTCTGTTCATTACCTGTCACCAGAGCAGGCGCGCGGCGGAATGGCAACAAAAAAATCAGATATTTATTCATTAGGTATTGTATTGTTTGAATTATTGACTGGGAAATTGCCTTTTTCTGGGCAATCCCCAGTATCTATTGCATTAAAGCATTTGCAAAGCGATACACCGTCTGTGAAAGAAATCAACCCGGATATCCCGCAGAGTGTAGAGAATATTGTTTTGCAGGCAACAGCTAAAAATTCATTTTATCGTTATGAAGATGTCTATCAGTTTGAGGCAGCTCTTGAAACTGCATTGTCACCGGAAAAATTACATGAGGATCCTTTTACGATTCCGGATGAAGAAGGCGACGAGACAAAAGCGATTCCAATTATTACAGACGATGATTTGTCCGAGGATGATACAGAAGCAGGACGGACGATAGTTCATCAAGCGGATACAGAGCCGACAAAAAGCTACCCGGATGATGACAATAAAAAGAAAAAAGAAAAGAAGAAAAAGAAACCTGCCAGTAAAAAGAAAAAAATTATCTGGATATCGGTTCTATTATTATTACTTATCGGTATCGGAACTGCTGCGGTTGTGTATGCGATGCAGCCTCAAGATGTCACGATAGCCGATTATGTAAATGAACCGGCAGATGAAGCAAGAGAGGCACTGGAAAGTCAAAATCTTCTAGTTGAAATAGAAGAGGTTAATTCGGAGGAAATTGAGGCCGGATATGTGGAGAGAACCAATCCTGTTGCTGGAAGAACAATTAAAGAAGGGGCAGCAATCACTCTGTTTGTCAGTCAAGGGCCAGAACAAGTGGAATTTGGTGATTTTGTCGGAGAAGATTTTGAAGAGGTGGAAGCACAATTGAACCAAGAAGGTTTTGAAGATATTACACCTTTTGAAAGAAACTCTGACCAGCCTGTCGGCGAGATAATTTCGCAGGTGCAGCCGGATCCGGAATCATCTGTCGTTCCAGCAGATACGAAGGTTATTTTTGAAGTCAGTGCTGGACCAGAGATGGTGAGCCTTAATAACCTGACAGGAATGAGTGAAGAAGAAGCACAAGCTTATGTTGATCGTAATGAATTGGTTATGAATAAGCATGAAGAGCATTCAGATGATGTCGAAGAAGGGCTTGTTGTCAGACAATCTCCAGAATCAGGAACAGATATTGAAAAAGGTTCTACCGTTGATGTTTATTTCTCTTTAGGGCCGGAAGAGGAACCGCCGCGGTCTCATTCTGTTTCGTATATGGTTCCATATACGCTTAATAATGAAGAGGAATCAGCTGAAGAAGGCGGAGAAGAGAACGAAGGAAATCAAGAGGAAGACAACGAAGAACAATCATCTGGTGACGGGAATAATGACGAAGAGCAAAACAGCGAATCAGATGAAGAGAATGCAGAGAACGAGGACACAAATAATGAAGATTCGAATAACGAAGATTCCAATAATGAAGAAGCAAATGCAGAGAATGAAGAAGAAACAGAACCGGCAGAACCAGAGGAGCAAACGGTGCGAATCTATATAGGTGACAGTAATAACGATATTTCAGATGTATATCGGGAAGAGACAATAACAGAAGATACCGAAGTGACGTTCACATTAACGATTGCGCCAGGAACGGATGCCGAGTATCGAATCACCAGAGATGACGAGGAAATTACGGAAAGGACTGTATCCTATGATGGAGAGGAAGAGTAGATGGCAGTAGGAAGAATTATTAAAGCATTAAGCGGCTTCTACTATGTACAGTCAAATGAAGGAGTTTATGCTTGCAGGGGCAGAGGGGTATTCCGAAATAAAAAAATCACCCCTCTAGTTGGCGATTTTGTGGAATTTGAAGTTCGTAATGAAGTGGAAGGCTACATTATGAAAGTAAGAGACAGGTCGAATGAGCTTATTCGGCCTCCTATTGCGAATATTGATCAAGTAGGAATTGTCAGTGCCGCAACTTCTCCGGACTTCAATCCGCTATTGCTGGACCGTTTTCTTGTCCTTGTAGAATCAAAGCATATTCAGCCTTTGATTCTTATTACAAAAATGGATTTAATAGCGCAAGCAGAAATCGATAGAATTAAGGAATATCAAACAGCCTATCAGGAGATCGGCTATGAAGTGAAGCTGTTATCATCCAAAGAGCCGGAATGGATTTCTGAAGTAATGCCCTATTTTAAAGATAAGGTGACCGTTTTTGCGGGGCAGTCCGGCGTCGGCAAATCATCGTTATTAAACACACTGGATCCAAATCTGTATTTGGAAACAGCTGAGATTTCAAAAAGTCTTGGAAGGGGAAAGCATACCACAAGGCATGTAGAGCTCCTGGCAATTGGAGAAGGGCTTGTGGCGGACACGCCTGGATTTAGTGCGTTAGAGTTTTCCGATTTAGAGCCGGAAGATTTGGGACCGTGTTTTCCTGAAATCAGACTTCATATGCCGGATTGTAAATTTCGGGGCTGTTTGCATGATAAAGAACCCAAATGTGCAGTGAAAGCAGCTGTTTCGGATGGAGCTATAGCTGACTTCAGATACGATCATTATTTACGTTTCCTAGAAGAAATTAAAACGAGAAAGCCGAGGTATTAATTATGACAAAAATAGCACCTTCTATTTTATCAGCTGATTTTGCCAAGCTTGGAGAAGAAATCAAAGAAGTGGAACAAGCCGGGGCAGATTATATTCATGTTGATGTCATGGATGGACATTTTGTTCCTAACATTACCATTGGTCCTTTAATCGCAGATGCGATTAAACCAATTACAAATTTGCCGTTAGATGTTCATTTAATGATAGAAAATCCAGATGCATATATACCGCAATTTGCTAAAAGTGCATCTATCATTACCGTCCATCAAGAAGCCTGTGTGCATCTGCACCGTACATTACAATTGATTCGCTCCCATGGTGTAAAGCCTGGCGTCGTTATTAACCCGGGCACTTCAGCCGAAGCCATTAAGCCGGTTTTAACGGAAGTGGATCTTGTTTTATTGATGACTGTGAATCCAGGCTTTGGGGGGCAGTCTTTCATTAAAGAAGTTGTCCCTAAGGTTGCCCAGATAGCCTCCTGGCGTGAAGAAATGGGCTTAAGCTTTGAAATAGAAATCGATGGCGGAGTAAATGAGGAAACTGCGCCTGTATGTACGGAAAATGGTGCAGATGTATTAGTCGCAGGAAGTGCTATTTTTAATCAGCGTGACCGAAAAGCAGCCATTGACGTGATTCGCAAGAGTGCAGAGAAACAATGACGCGTGTCGGCATTGTAGGTAATGGTCCGAAAGAACAGTTACCCAATCTGTTAACCTATCAAGAGGAAGTGGATTTTTGGATTGGCGCTGATCGCGGGGCACTTTATTTAGCAGAGCAGGGAATAACGATAGACATTGCACTTGGAGATTTTGATTCTGTCACTGAAAGCGAATATGCTATTATTGAAAAACATGCGGAGCTTTTTGATAAGCACCCGGTGATGAAGAATCAGACGGATTTAGAGATTGCTATCGAGACGGGAAAAAAGAAGGAAGCAAGTGAATTTTACTTGTTTGGAGCAACTGGGGGCAGGCTGGATCATGCATTAATGAATCTGCAGCTGCTTTACCCATTATTACAGCAAGGAAAGCGTGCGGTTATACTTGATAAGGGGAACCGTATTGAAATGCTGAAGCCGGGCAGCTATTCAGTGGAGGAGGAAGGATATTCTTATATTTCTTTTTTAGCATTTACACCTGTGGCTGCCGGATTAACATTGACCGGATTTGTATACCCATTAGAAAATAAAACGATACATTGGGGATCATCTTTATGCATATCTAATGAGCTTAGTCAAAAAAAAGGTACTTTTTCTTTCTCTAAAGGCATACTAATACTAGTAAAGAGTTATGATGCAGTTTAACTAATGATAAGTGTTCAACATTACGATAAAGGGGATTAAGAAGTTCGATACGTCATTTTTAGCGGACTTTTTGAACATCCTTTAGGAGCAAATAGGATAGTTAAACAGGGAGGGCCTTTATAAATGAAATTTTATACGATTAAGCTTCCTAAGTTTGTAGGCGGATTTGTAAAAGTGATTATTGGTGTATTTAAAAAAGAAAAGTAATAGTAAACGAGCTTTTGTCATTAACGGCAAAAGCTTATTTTTTAGAGGAATTTAGAGAAATTCGTTTAGTTGAAAGAGATAATTTAAGAAAAAAAGTAAAGCTGAAAATAATTTCTTTGTGGAGAAAAACCTGAAACTGATAACCATGATATGTATTTATTACTTCTCCAATGATAGTAAAATTTTTTTAGACACAAAAAAACACCATGCAAAACATGGTGTTTTTAAGGCATATGCACATATTTTCGTATATTATACACGTTCTACTTTGCCTGATTTTAATGCACGAGCAGATACATATACTTTCTTCGGTTTTCCATCTACCATAATACGTACTTTTTGTACATTTGCTTTCCAATTACGCTTGTTGGAATTCATAGCGTGAGAACGTTGGTTACCACTACGTGTTTGGCGTCCAGTTACAACACATTTTCTAGCCATGTCATTCCCTCCTTACATTCCAAAATCAGTATACCACTAACTTAATTTATCATAACTTCCCCGATATTGCAATTGAATCTTTTTTATTCGTTAAAGTCTGTGTGCTTTTTGAACATCCTGTGAAAGAAAAATTGCTTGACAGATGAATGAAAATCATCCATTGTAATAATGGAGTTTTTCTTCTGCATAGAATAGAAGGCAATGGTTGAGTGGACAGGTTTTCGAATTCTCGCAGGCTCTCTTTTAAAATGGCAGAGCGTATAGTATAATTTTAACCATATATGGTGGAAAAACGAATGATTAAATGGAAGTGGGCAACGATAACTCGTCCCCTTCAGTTTGTTTGGACAGCGATTAAACATATTTTGTAATAAAAGGAGCTGTAGTTATGTCAATAGAGTTGCATACAAACGATGGACTCGTTACGATAACAACAGATGTTATTGCAACAATAGCTGGTGGAACAGCTGTTGAATGCTATGGAATTGTAGGAATGGCATCGAAAAGCCAAATTAAAGATAATATTTCAGAAATACTGCGCAAAGAGAATTATTCAAAAGGAATTGTCGTGCGTCAAGAAGACGGGAAGCTACATATTGACTTGTATATTATTGTAAGTTATGGTACAAAAATTTCTGAAGTGGCACATAATGTGCAATCACAGGTAAAATATACACTTAGTCAATCCTTAGGTTTAGAAATTGATTCGGTAAATATATTTATTCAAGGTGTCCGAGTAGAAAAGGAATAGAGCAGAAGGAGGAGAAGATGTGGCAGTTGAGAAAATAGATGCAGCGTTATTATCACAGATGGTGCTGACCGGAGCTTACCATCTTTCAAATAATGCACAAAAAATTGACGCATTAAACGTTTTCCCTGTTCCTGACGGGGATACTGGAACAAATATGAACTTAACAATCACTTCTGGAGCAAATGAAGTGAAGAAACTGGAAACAGACAAGGTTTATGAAGTTACAAGTGCCTTTTCGAAGGGATTATTAATGGGAGCCAGAGGGAATTCTGGTGTGATTTTATCCCAGATCTTCCGCGGCTTTGCGAAAGCATGTGAAGGAAAAAAAGAGCTTTATGTAAAAGATTTTGCTGAAGCCTTTGAAGGGGCTGTCCATGCAGCGTATAAGGCGGTTATGAAGCCTGTAGAGGGAACTATTCTTACCGTAGCAAAAGATACCGGAAATAAAGCAATGGAAATTTCCGATAATAATTTGGACATCATTGCATTCATGGAAGAAATTTTAAAAGAAGCAAAAGCATCGTTAAAACGTACTCCTGATCTATTGCCTGTTTTAAAGGAAGTAGGGGTCGTGGACTCGGGCGGTCAAGGTCTGGTGACAATTTATGAAGGCTTTCTTGCTGCGCTAAAGGGTGAAGAACTGCCGGAAGAATCTGATGCTGCTGGTAAAATGGACGAAATGATCAATGCCGAACATCATAAAGTAACTCAGGATTTCATGAATACTGAGGATATTGTATATGGATATTGTACAGAGTTTATGGTGAAATTAGAAGATGAAAAATTAAAAGATCATCCTTTTGATGAAACGACTTTCCGCAATGAATTAAGTGAATGGGGAGATTCCCTCCTTGTTGTTGCGGATGATGAAATTGTAAAAGTGCACGTACATGCTGAAGCTCCAGGCACGTGCTTAAATCTGGCCCAGCAGTATGGCAGCTTGATTAATCTGAAAATCGAAAACATGCGGGAACAGCACACAGCAATTGTCGGAGATAAAAAAGAAGCGCCAAAAGAAAAATCCGCTTATGGCATTGTGACTGTAGCAATGGGAAATGGATTAAAGGAACTGTTTGAAAACTTAGGGGCTGCCGTAGTCATTGAAGGCGGACAGACAATGAACCCGAGCACGAAGGATATTACCGATGCAATTGAAAAAGCAAATGCAAAGAAAATCATTATCCTTCCTAATAATAAAAATATCCAAATGGCAGCGGAGCAGGCGGCAGAATTAGCCGGCGACCATGTTAGAGTGGTTCCGACTAAAACGATACCACAAGGCATCAGTGCTATGCTGTCATTCCATCCCGAATCATCTTTGGATGAAAATAAATCTGTGATGGAAGAGGCAGGAAAGCAAGTACGGAGCGGGCAAATCACTTATGCAGTAAGGGATACCCAAATTGATGGCATCGATATTGCTAAAGGGCATTTTATGGGGATTGATGAAGGAAAGATTGTAACAACACATAAGGAAAAACAAGAAACGGCTCAAGATCTGATTGATAAAATGATTTCGGAGGACAGTGAAATCTTAACGATTCTTTCAGGAGAAGATGTATCTGAAGAAGAAGTCGAAGCATTAGAAGCTTATGTGGAAGAAAAGTATGATGAAATCGAAGTTGAAGTTCATCGCGGAGAACAGCCTATCTATTCTTATATTTTCTCGGTTGAGTAAAAAAAATAAAGAAGCGTCCACTCTGATATTGTAATCAGGCTGGACGCTTCTTTTATTTATATACCAACGATCTTTAAAACAAACTCGATAAAAAACAAAGTGGATATGAGCAGCAGCGGCTTAGATATTTCATTTCTCTTTCCGAGAGCCAGTTGCACTATAGGATAGGCAATAAAACCAAATGCCATTCCATCACCAATACTATAGGTGAATGGAATCATCACTATAATGAGCAGTGCCGGGATACATTCAGAAAATTGATTCCATGGCAAATATTTCATGTTTTGAACCATTAAGAATCCAACAATAATTAGAATCGGGCTCATTGCTGTTGCAGGAATAATGGAAATCCATGGAATAAATACCACCGTAGCCAAAAATAAGAAACCAGCAGTTATCGCTGCTCTGCCAGTCTTTCCTCCTGATGCTATCACAGCTGCATTTTCAGCGCTTGAGATTGTAGGCGATGTCCCAAATATACCAGAAAGAAACGAAGATGTTGCGGTAATCCGATAAGATTTCTGAAAAGATTCAGGTGATTTCAGCATATCTAATTGGCTGGATAGTGTACCCATGTTTTCAAAAATCAAAATTAAAGTCAATGTAAATACAGATAGCCAAAAAGAGATGTCGCCAATTGCTGTAAATGAAGGAATAAATAGTAATTCATCCAAGTTAAAGCTTACAGATGAAACGCCATTTGTCGGAACATTGAATGCCATAGCAATGAAAGTACCAACAATCATGGTGATTAAAAAATTAGCTGGAACCCCTTTTACAAACAGGTAGATAGCAACAAATAATGTAATCAGTCCTGCAATCACAGTTGGCGAAGTAAAATCACCGATTGTAATGACAGTTTGTTCTCCGCTTGTAACAATTCCGCTATTTTCAACACCAATCAGAATTAAGAAAAACCCTAATCCGATTGTTATCCCGTGCTGCAGGGAGTCCGGTATAGCCTCTTTTAAGATGGTGCTGAGCTTCGTAAAGGCGGTAACCATAAATAATAGTCCTGCTAAACAGACAACAGCTAAACCTTCATGGAAACTAAATCCATTATTTCCAATAATTGAAAATGCAAATAACGCATTAATCCCCATACCAGGAATTAAGATGAGAGGAAGTTTTCCGAAAAACCCCATCATGACAGTGCCGGCAAAACTCGCTAAAATGGTTGCTATCATCCCGTTTTCTAATGAAAGCCCTGCTTCACTTAGGATGCTCCCATTTACAACGACGATATATACCGTTGTCAGATAACCGATAACACCAGCAACAATGTCTTTTCTTAACGTATTTTTTTGTTGCATAGGAAACCTCAATATATTATTATCCCTCTCCCGCCCAATAAAGAATGAAATCTTTATCCACAATTGAATATTATAAGAAGATGTTCAGAAAGTCAATATTCCCAGGATTTAGCCTAGATCACTGTAAGAGATTCGAACGCATGGTTGCTTTTTCATGAATAAATTGTGAATGAAACTCGTATTTTTGTTATAATAGTAGTGGAAAGCTAAAACAATTACAGGGCGGTGTTATTTTTATGAAATATAATTCCGTATTCGATATTATCGGTCCGGTTATGGTAGGACCCTCCAGTTCACATACGGCAGGAGCAGCACGTATTGGAAAAGCGGCCCGGAACCTATTTGGAAGACAGCCCGCCTGGGCAAAAATACATCTTTATGAATCATTCGCTAAAACCTATCGGGGACACGGAACAGATTTTGCGCTTGTCGGCGGCCTTTTAGGTATGGAAACCAATGACCCGCAAATTAGTAAATCTTTGCAGCTGGCGAAAGAACAAGGATTAGAGATTGAGTTTATTGAGGATAGTGCAGCAGTAGACCATCCGAATACAGTCCGTATGATTATCGGCGATGACAAAGAACAGCAAGAGCTGATGGGAATATCTATTGGCGGAGGGAAAGTGGAGATTACAGAATTGAACGGCTTTGAGCTCCGTTTATCCGGGAATCATCCCGCTATTCTAATTATGCATAATGACCGTTTTGGCGCGATTGCATCGGTAACGAGAATTCTGGCAAAATATGAATTGAATATTGGACATATGGAAGTAAATCGAAAAGACGTTGGCAAAGAGGCGCTGATGGTTATTGAGGTGGATCAGAATATAGAAGATTCTATATTACAGGAGCTGCAGGCTGCTGACCACATTATCTCTATTGCAAAGATTGTAAGTTAAAAAGGGGGAATTGCGATGTTTCGAACGGTTGCAGAGTTAGTGGAAATGGCAAAAACAGAAAACATCCCCATATCAGAAGTAATGATACGACAAGAAATGGATGTAAAAGAAAAAACGAGAGATGAAGTTTTTGCAGAGATGGAAAAAAATCTTGTCGTTATGGAAAATGCGATCGAGGATGCACTGAAAGGGGTCCAATCCGTAACAGGACTTACTGGCGGAGATGCTGTGAAAGTGCAAAAATATATGAAAGAAAAAACCCCGCTGTCCGGTAATTTAATGATGGACGCGGTCAGTAAAGCAATGGGAACAAATGAAGTAAATGCAGCCATGGGAATCATTTGTGCCACCCCGACTGCCGGGAGCGCTGGTTGTGTGCCCGGCACATTATTTGCGGTGAAAGAACAATTGAATCCGACGAGAGAAGAAATGGTGCGGTATTTATTCACTTCCGGAGCATTCGGCTTCGTGGTGGCAAACAATGCGTTTATTTCTGGTGCAGCAGGCGGGTGTCAAGCGGAAGTCGGGTCGGCAGGAGCAATGGCCTCTGCCGCTATCGTTGAAATGGCGGGAGGTACACCAGAGCAGTCCGCTCATGCTTTTGCAATGACATTAAAAAACATGCTTGGCTTGGTATGTGATCCGGTAGCTGGTTTAGTAGAAGTTCCATGTGTGAAGAGAAATGCCGGAGGATCCTCTCTTGCTATTGTATCTGCAGACTTAGCTTTAGCGGGTGTAGAAAGCCGTATTCCATGTGATGAAGTCATTGGAGCAATGTATCGAATCGGAAAACAAATGCCTTCTTCTTTACGTGAAACAGGGGAAGGCGGCTTGGCTGATACACCAACGGGGCGATTCCTAAAAGAAAAAATCTTTGGGGTATCTGTCTAACAGAAGAAAAGATAAGAAATAGCAATAGCTCCTGCATTTTTTAGTATAGTATAATTTTTAGTATGGATTTAATAGTATTCAGGAATAGCCGCGGCCAGCTCCGAGCGCCAAAAACTAGGAGATTTCACGTCACGCCCTATGATAAAGAAGACATAGCGACTGGCAAGCCGTCAGGCGCAGACAGAGCCATAGTCGAACTTATGCCCTGCGGGTGAAAGTCAACATCGGTTCGTTACCTCACCGTGATTCCTTTATCTCTTTAAATAAAGGAAGTTCGACCAAGGTCGAACCACCCCCAAAGACCGGGGGCGCAATCTCTACGTTTTTCGACGCACACGACGTGCTAGTGCAGGCGTTGCGACATGGACGTCGCGTTCTTAGCCTGCAAGGGCGCTCTGCGCTTTTGGTTTAGAAAAGGATGTTGGAAATGAATGAATCAATCTTAGAAGTGAAAGGTATTGGCGAAAAAGTAGCAGAACAGCTTGCCTTCATGCATATTTACGAGACGAATGATATATTACAATATTTCCCGTATCGATATGATATCTATGAAGAAAAACCTCTGCAAGAACTGGTTCATGATGAGAAGGTTACGATTAAAGGGAAGGTCCTTTACAATCCTTCTCTTACTTTTTTTGGAAAGAAAAAGTCACGGTTAAGCTTCACTGTAGAAGTGGAAGGGATTGCTGTAAAAGCGATTATGTTTAACCGGGCATTCGCAAAGAAACAGATTCAGCAGGGACAAGATATTACCTTAACAGGAAAATGGGACGCGCACCGCCTGCAAATTACAGTCAGTAAATATAAAACAGGAAAAATGGAAGAAAATGATTCCATTACCCCTGTATATTCATTGAAAGGCGATTTAACTTCTTATAAATTCCAAAAGCTTATCAAGCAGGTGCTTGACTCACATGTGGACGATATCACAGAGATTCTTCCTGCTTCTTATTTGGAAAATTATAAGCTTCCGGAAAGGAAAGCTGCAGTAAGGACGATGCATTTTCCGGAGAGCAGGGTTGCTTTAAAGCATGCACGGAGGCGGTTTATCTATGAAGAATTTCTGCTGTTTCAGCTGAAGATGCAATTGATTCGAAAAATAAATCGTGAATCCACCAAGGGGAATGAACAGGATTATCAGGTGAATAAAGTTGAAAGTTTTATTACATCATTGCCGTTTACATTAACCGATGCGCAGCAAAAAGCATTAACTGAAATTTTAAAGGATATGAAAAGTGCTTATCGAATGAACCGGCTGCTTCAAGGCGACGTTGGCTCCGGGAAAACCGCTGTTGCGGCAATTTGTCTATACGCTGCTGTTACAGCTGGTAAGCAGGGAGCTTTAATGGTTCCTACTGAAATTTTAGCGGAACAGCATTTCCAATCCTTTCAAACGATGCTGGAAGGCAGAGCGGACGTTGCTTTGTTAACAGGATCTGTGAAGGGGAAAAAACGAAAAGAGCTGACCCGGCAAATTGAAAATCAAGAAATTGATATTGTGATTGGAACGCATGCACTTATTCAGGAGGATGTCTTATTTAAGGCTTTAGGCTTAGCAATTGTGGATGAGCAGCATCGCTTCGGAGTTGCGCAGCGCAGGACATTGCGAGATAAAGGACTGGATCCGGATGTTTTATTTATGACAGCAACCCCGATTCCCAGAACGCTTGCGATTACAACATTTGGCGATATGGATGTATCCATTATCAATCAGCTTCCTTCCGGGAGAAAAGAGATTGAAACATTATGGGTGAAGGAAAATATGTTTGAACGGATTCTTGATTTTATTCAAGAGCGGGTTAAGCAGGGCGAGCAGGCATATATTATCAGTCCGCTTATTGAGGAATCGGATAAATTAGATATTCAAAACGCTGTTGACCTGTACCATCAGCTGACAGCTTACTACGATAATGAAATGGAAATTGGCTTAATGCATGGCCGCCTATCTTCCGCGGAGAAGGATGAAGTAATGCGCGATTTTGCAGATAACAGGGTAAAGGTGTTAGTTTCAACAACCGTTGTCGAAGTCGGAGTGAACGTTCCGAATGCTACCGTAATGGTAATTTACGATGCAGAACGTTTTGGCTTGTCGCAGCTGCATCAGCTCCGGGGGCGAGTCGGCAGAGGAAGTAAGCAGAGTTACTGTATTCTGATTGCAGAACCCAAAGGGGAAGTAGGCAAAGAGCGGATGCGCATCATGTCAGAAACAAGTGATGGATTTGAACTGTCCGAACAGGACTTGCAATTGCGCGGACCGGGCGATTTTTTTGGCAGAAAACAAAGCGGTATGCCCGAATTTAAAGTAGCTGACATGGTACACGATTACCGCGCGCTGGAAACCGCGCGCCAGGATGCACAGCATATTGTTGAAAATAATTTATTACAATCCGAAGACTACAAGTATTTAAAGGAAATATTATCAGAAGAAGAGGGGCTGCTTGAAAAATTGGATTAGCAGAGACAGCAGTTAAATCAATAGATTACTTGCATAAAAAAGCATGCTATTATATATTACTATTAGTACCAAGTCTTAAAACGAAACTTCACCATCGGCAGTATTCAATAAGCGCTCTTTTTCCCGGATCGGGACAAGAGCCGGGACGGCGATTACATGCCCTTCCGAAGCTATTGTAATATGGCAAAAAAGAATCGACACCTCTGAAAATATTAAATGAAAGTTTGATGATAGAAATGAGACGATCAAAAGCAGAACGGCAATCGTTATTAAGAGAAAAAATCGAAGACTCTCCATTTGTAACGGATGAACAGCTTGCTAAAGATTTTCAAGTGAGTATTCAAACGATTCGGCTGGACCGTATGGAGCTGTCTATTCCTGAACTTCGTGAACGGATAAAACATGTTGCTACAAAGCAATGGAATGAAACGGTTAAAGCTTTGCCAGTGGAAGAAGTAATTGGAGATATTATTGATTTGGAGTTGGATGAGCGGGCTATCTCTATGCTCGATATCACGTCAGAGTTTGTTTTTTCCAGAAATAAAATCGCCAGAGGGCATCATCTGTTCGCCCAGGCAAATTCATTAGCTGTAGCCGTCATTAACGATGAACTTGCTTTAACCGCGAAATCCACTCTTCGCTTTAAAAGACAGGTGAAAGAAGGAGAAAGAGTGGTTGCCAAAGCGGTTGTTAAAGGAAGAGACAAGCGGGGATACACCATCGTGGAAGTGAACAGCTTTGTGAATAATGAGCCTGTGCTTACAGGTGAATTTTTCATGTTTCATTCCAGTGAAAGCAAAGGAGAATAAATCAATGCGATTAGCGATAGATGCAATGGGAGGCGACCATGCACCAAAGGAAATTGTATTAGGTGCCATGGAAGCTGTAAAAGAAAATAAAGATTTACAAATTACCCTCTATGGGGATGAAAATCAAATTAAACCAATTTTAACGGACAGCAAGCAAATTAAAATCATACATACAGATGAAAAAATAACCTCAGAGGATGAACCAGTAAAAGCAGTACGGCGCAAAAAGAATGCTTCCCTTGTTTTAATGGCTAAAGCTGTTAAAGACGGAGAGGCAGATGCATGTATTTCTGCAGGGAATACAGGCGCATTAATGAGTGCCGGCTTGTTTGTCGTGGGGCGTATTCCAGGAATTGACCGCCCTGCATTGAGTCCTACTTTTCCAACAGTAGACGGGCAAGGCTTCTTAATGCTTGATGTCGGCGCAAATGTTGACGCAAAACCAGAGCATTTGCTTCAATACGCTATTATGGGCTCCATTTATGTGGAGAGAGTAAGAAATATTAAAAAGCCTCGAGTCGGCTTATTAAATGTAGGCACAGAAGATGGAAAAGGGAATGACTTAACGAAAAAAGCTTTTCAGCTTCTAGAAAATGCACCCATCCATTTTGTAGGGAATGTAGAAGCAAGAGATATATTAAATGGTGTGGCAGATGTTGTGGTGACTGATGGCTTTAGCGGAAACGTAGCATTAAAAACCATGGAAGGAGTTGCCGAAACAATCTTTTCTCTTTTAAAAGGTGCTTTTATGTCTTCCACAAAAACCAAAATTGCTGCGGCGCTTGTTAAAAATGACTTGAAAGGTATAAAAGACCGGTTAGATTACTCAGAGTATGGCGGTGCGGGGTTATTTGGACTTTCTGCACCAGTAATTAAAGCGCACGGATCTTCCAAAAGCCGGGCAATCACCAATGCTGTGAAGCAGGCAGTTTATATGGTTGAGAACAATGTGACCGCAACGATTCAGAATACCATTGAAACGATCAATGAAGAGGAGGAGAAATAAATGAAACGTATTGCATTTATGTTCCCGGGACAAGGGTCGCAGGCTGTTGGCATGGGGAAAGATTTATATGACGCTTATCCGCAGGTGCAGGCTCTGTATCAAGAAGCAAACGAAGTGCTGGATATGGATATCCAGACACTTATGTTTGAAGGACCGAAAGAAACTTTGACGGAAACAGAGAATACACAGCCGGCACTATTATTATCCAGTGTTGCCGTATCCAAGCTCTTAGAAGAAAACGGCATTCAGCCTTCGATGGTTGTTGGACATAGCTTGGGGGAGTACAGTGCATTAGTTGCTGCTGGTGCAATCAAATGGCAGGACGCAATTCAGCTTGTTAAAGTAAGAGGACGTTTAATGGAACAGGCATTTCCAAAAGGGCAGGGAACCATGGCTGCTGTGTTAGGTCTTGGTCAGGACAAGGTTCAGGAAGCACTTGAGCAAGTGAAAGACGAAATTGTAGATATTGCCAATTTAAATTGTCCGGGGCAGATTGTTATTTCCGGTTCTGTTGCAGGCGTGGAACAAGCAGCTGCATTATTAAAAGAAGCAGGAGCAAAACGGGTATTGCCGCTAAATGTAAGCGGACCGTTCCATTCCGGGTTGATGAAGCAGGCTAACGAGGATTTTGCAGCACATTTAAATGAAACAGCTCTAGGAGATGCAAAAACACCTGTTTATGCAAATGTTTCAGCTGATGCAGTAACGGAAAAAGAAACCATGAAAGAATTATTAGTACAGCAGCTCTACTCGCCGGTACGTTTTGAAGAATCGATTCAAAAGATGCTGGAAGAAGATGTGGATGCATTTGTTGAAGTAGGTACAGGTAAAGTACTTTGTGGATTATTGAAAAAAATCGATCGGAAAACAAAAACATTTGCTGTACAGGATCAGGAATCACTCGACGCGTTTATTCGCTGGTACAAGGAGGAAGAATAATGTTACAAGGTCAAACAGCAGTAGTAACGGGAGCTTCCAGAGGGATTGGCAGAGCAATTGCTTTGGAACTGGCAAAAAATGGAGCAAATGTCATTGTAAACTATTCAGGTAGTGAAGCAAAAGCAGAAGAGGTTGTTGGAGAAATTCAGGAGCTCGGAGTAAAAGCAGTTAAAGTACAGGCAAATATTTCTGAGGAAGAATCTGTTAAACAACTCATGAAGCAGGCTGTGGAAGAATTTGGATCGATCGATATATTGGTGAACAATGCCGGTATTACGAAGGATAATTTATTGATGCGAATGAAAGAAGATGAATTCGATCAGGTGATTCAAACCAACCTGAAAGGCACGTTCTTATGTACGAAAGCAGTCACCCGTCAAATGATGAAGCAAAAATCAGGACGTATTATTAATGTAGCTTCCATCGTCGGAGTAAGCGGAAATCCCGGACAGGCTAATTATGTTGCAGCCAAAGCGGGAGTAATTGGTTTAACCAAAACAACCGCAAAAGAGCTTGCTTCACGAAATATCTTAGTGAATGCTGTTGCACCAGGGTTTATTTCTACAGATATGACGGATTTATTAAGTGAAGAACAACAGGAATCTTTATTGCAATTAGTGCCGTTAGCGCGCTTAGGCAAACCGGAAGACGTCGCACGGGTTGTCCGCTTTTTAGCAAGTGAAGATGCAAATTATATTACAGGGCAGACCATTCATATTGACGGTGGAATGGTGATGTAATACAATTGCAGAACAATAAAGAAAAATTGGTATTTGCGAAGCCTTTAGGCAAACACCTCAGTTACACTTTCATTGACTAAAAATGGCCGCATCATGTGACCAGCGTCAATAATAGGACATCATGTCCGTTCTGCTTTTTAATTTTTAAAGTGAAACAAAAAATAATGATATATTTTGAAAGGAGGTGAACGGGTAATGGCAGATGTGTTTGAACAAGTAAAGTCTATTATTTCTGATCGTCTGGATGTAGACGAAGAAAAAGTAGTTTTAGAAGCTTCATTTAAAGATGACCTTGAAGCAGATTCACTAGATGTTGTTGAGCTTGTTATGGAATTAGAAGACGAGTTTGATATTGAAATTGCTGATGAAGATGCTGAAAAGATTAATACAGTAGGTGATGCTGTAGATTACATAAACAGCAAAGCTTAATGAATAAAAACAACCTATGGGAAAGCTTCTTTTTAGAGGCTTTCCCATAGCTATTTAACGTAGTGGTTACCTGTCTTATTGAAAGATGGTGCTGGTGGCCGTGCTTAATCATGAAATAAATAATTTATTAAAGTATGTGGTAAAATAAAGGTTATATAAGTCAGTATCTGTATGTATTAAAGAATTCCGGCAACGTTTATTTGTTTCTTTAGAAAGTGTGAAATCATTTATTTTATGGGGGTGAAGGAGATTAATTTGGAATTAAGCCAGCTGGAGAATGAATTAGGAATAACTTTTCAACAAAAAGATTTATTAAAGGAAGCATTTACACATTCTTCTTATGTCAATGAATATAAAAAAAGCAAGCTGAATGATAACGAGCGGCTGGAATTTTTAGGAGATGCCGTACTGGAATTAGCTGTTTCACAATATTTATATAGGAATAATCAGGAAATGCCTGAGGGAGAGATGACCAAATTACGTGCAGCTATTGTCTGTGAGGCGTCTTTAACGGTATTTGCAAAACAATTTGACTTTGGGAAATACATCCTTTTAGGTAAAGGAGAAGATAAGACTGGCGGACGTCAAAGACCTGCCATTCTAGCGGATGCATTTGAGGCCTTTTTAGGAGCACTTTATTTAGATCAAGGCTTTGATGCGGTGCTTCGTTTTCTAAATATGCATATTTTCCCTGCATTAACAGTAGATACGTCAACAAGTGTGATGGATTATAAAAGTCATCTTCAGGAAATCGTTCAGCAGCAAAAAGATAGAAAAATTGAGTATGAGATTATTGAAGAGCGCGGACCTTCTCATTATAAAGAGTTTATCGCTCAGGTTGTAATTCAGGGAGAACCCGCTGGAAAAGGAAACGGAAGAACAAAAAAAGAAGCTGAGCAAAAGGCAGCCAGAGCAGCGCTTGAGAAAAAACTTCCAGAATAAAAAAACGTTACGCAAGGATAATTTAGCTGCTTGTTCTTGCGTAACGTTTTTCTTATATTGCATGGCTGAAAAGGTACTGTGGCAACTTTTTCACTGGGATGAGTAATCGAAGCCCTAGTTCCTAAGCGTTGCAGCCTTAGGCTTTCTGTGTCATTTGCGAATGGCTGCTAATTCATTTATAAAGGCCTGTGTTTCTGACGCGCTTAAACGGCCTTTACTGATAACCATATCATACATCCATTTTAAGTCCTCATATTTTTCAAGGTTATAATCCTCTGCGTCCATAATTGAACGATTTACTACCTGTAGCTTTTCAGCTAACTCTTGAAGCATATACTCCATATTTTCCTTGCTTGGCTGCTCTAACTGCATCGTATCCTCCTCTTATTTATCCTCTTCAGGAATTTTATCCGTACATAGAAAAAGTACAAAATAGGAATGAATGGTATTTCAAATGGGCTATGTACGAATAAATAAAATTAATCTTATAACAAGTGTTAATTATAGCATAATTTTTATCCTTCGTTAAAGCATTCCTTTCTGAATTAATAGCATGTCGCGCATAGGCTAAAGTGTCATAATGTGATAAAATATATTAGCTAAACAATTCAAGCAGCGGAAGAAAGAAATAAGTTTCATTTTATTGAAATGTTCACTTTGCCACAGCTTTGGAAATCATAAAGCTGCGTATGAAATGATGAGAGAGGCTGCTGTCAGCCACTTTTTAAAGAATAAGAAAGTATAAAAAAATGCTGAATATAGCCGCTCCAACGGGTTTCATGGGGTGAGTAATCTTAGGCCCAGAAATACACTCCGCTTTCCGTGGACCCCAGGCTCATCTCCTTTAAAGAAGACTTAGCGATTGGCAAGCCGACAGGCGCAGACAGAGCTAAAGTCGCACTTATGCCCTGTGGGTAGAAAAAAAGAAGGTCACTTTTTTTCTGCGGGGTCTTCACACTGGGACTGGGACTGCGATTACTCGTCCCATCAAAAAGCGTCGCTAGAATTAGCTTCATTTCTTTGTAAGAAAGCAAATAAAACATATTTCTTCAAAGATGGGAGCGGATGTTGTCTACTCCTGCGGGAAAAGCAACAGATAGACCTGAGCAGGAAGCGGTTTTCTTACCGTGTGGCTGAACGTTGCCCGCGGAAAGCGACTTCCCGGAGCGGACATCTCTTTGGCAAGAACATCGATATTTTAAAGACCAAGTGGTATTCTTGGTTTTTCTTACGATAACGATAAATAGATACGATAAAATAGAAAGATTAGATTTTTAGGAGAATGATTATGCATTTAAAGCGATTAGAAAGTGTTGGATTTAAATCCTTTGCAGAGCGAATTAACGTAGATTTTGTACCTGGAGTAACAGCGGTAGTAGGTCCGAATGGAAGCGGGAAAAGTAATATTACTGACGCAATCCGCTGGGTGCTGGGTGAACAATCTATGAAATCACTGCGCGGATCCAAAATGGAAGATATTATATTCCAGGGGAGTGACTCGAGATCTCCTTTAAATATCGCTGAAGTTACCCTTGTATTAGACAATAAAGATCAGCGCGTACCGCTGGATTACGAAGAAGTCAGTGTGACAAGAAGGGTTTATCGATCTGGGGAAAGCGAATTTTATATCAATAAACAGGTTTGCCGACTGAAGGATATTGTTGATCTGTTTATTGATTCCGGTCTGGGCAGAGAAGCTTTTTCTATTATCAGTCAGGGAAGAGTGGAGGAGATTCTCAGCTCGAAAGCAGAGGAACGCCGTGTGATTTTTGAGGAAGCGGCAGGCGTTTTAAAATATAAGCAGCGTAAGAAAAAAGCGGAATATAAGCTTGCTGAAACGCAGGAGAACCTGAATCGTGTCGAGGATATTGTTTATGAAATTGAACAGCAGCTGGATCCGTTAGAGGAGCAATCAAAAAAAGCAAAAGAATATCAGACCTTGCAGGCTGAACTTCAAGAAACAGAGATTTCTGTGCTGATTACGGAAATGGAACAAATTCATCAGGAATGGCAGCAGGTATTAGAAAACTTAGCTGTAAACGAAAAAAAACAGAAAGAACAATCCGAAGCCATTCGTCTGATCGAAACGGACGTAGCAAAAGAAAAAAAACATATACAGCAATATGAAACAGAAATAGAGCAGCTGCAGACGGATTTATTAGATATAACAGAACAACTGGAGAAATTTGAAGGAAAGAAGCAACTGTTTGATGAACGCTCCAAGCACGCAGATGAGAATAAAGAAAAGCTTGTACAGCAGTTAGATCGGGTTACTTCAAATGTTCGTGTGCTGGAAAAACAAAAAATAAATGAACAGGAGAAGCTGGCGCAGTTAGAGGCTGAGAAGACTGATACTTTGGCCAGGAAAAAAGAATTAGAAAAGAAATTAGCAATGCGGCCGGAAGATGTAGCTAACCGAATTGAGGATTTAAAAGCGGAGTATATCGAGTTGTTGAACCAGCAGGCTGCTTATCGAAATGAAAAACAATCTGTTGATCGGCAGCAAGAGCAAATTGAAGCAAAAAATAATTCTCAATCCATGAAATTTAAAGATATGCTCACGGAGAGAAATGAGCTGCAAGATAAACAGACAGCTGCGGAAGAGGTCTTGCAGACTTACCAGAACCAGCTGGAAAAGAAGGCGCAGCAATTAAAAACGTTAAAGGCTGAATTGCAATCAGAACGCACACAATATGAGGAAGCGCAATCCAAGCTTTATCAAGGCTATCAATACATTGAAAAAGTAAAGTCAAAAAAAGAAATGCTCGAAGAAATGAAGGAAGACTTTCAGGGCTTCTTTCAGGGCGTCCGTCAGGTGTTACGGGCAAGAGAAGAAGGCAAGCTGAAGGATATAGAAGGGGCGGTTATCGAGTTAATGGATGTCCCTAAAGACTATATTACGGCAGTGGAGACCGTATTAGGCGGACAAGCACAGAATATTGTTGTGGAAACAGACCAGGCGGCAAGAGAAGCGATTAATTGGTTGAAAAAGACCAATAGCGGGCGGGCAACTTTTCTCCCGCTTAAATCGATTCAGCCCCGTTTTTTATCCAGTGAAGGAAAACAGGAAGTAAGGGAGCACCCGGGATTTGTAGGTGTTGCTTCTGATTTAGTGCAGCCGAAAGCTAAAAAATATGAGAAAGCAGTGCAGCATTTAATGGGTAATGTGGTTATTGCTAAAACCTTGCGGGATGCAAATGACATTGCAATAAAACTGCATCGCAGATACCGGATTGTCACGCTGGACGGAGACATGGTCCACCCTGGAGGCTCTATGTCAGGAGGAGCGCAGAAAAAACAAAATCAATCGCTGTTTACCCGCGAAAAAGATCTGCAGGAGCTGCATGCGCGCTTGGCAGAATACAAACAGAAAACAGAGCAATTTGAGCAAGGTGTACAGAAGAAAAAAGATTATTTGCGAGAGCTGGATGAAAAAATCAGCGATACCGAGCAAGAAGTGCAGAAAATGCAAAAAGAGGTGCAGGAAAGTCAAGCTGATTTTCAAACCTTTCAGGCGAAGCTGACATCCATCAATGACAATTTGTCCATCTATGATATGGATAAAAAACAGAATGAACAGAGCCGCACAGAATTAGCGGATCGAAATAAAGTCCTGACAAAAGAATTAGAAGAAATCAATATTAAGCTTCAAACAGTGCAAAAAGAAGTGGATGATTTAACAGAGGAAGAAGCGAAATTAAAAGAGACGCAAGGAAAATTACAGGATGCGTTTTACGAGATCAAAGTAACACTGGCTGAGCAGGAAGAACGCTTTAAAAATCAAAAAGCGAATACAAAAGCTTTGGAGACGCAGCTTGAACGGGCAATTGAGGAAAAAAAACAGGTGGACGAAGAGCTGGAGACAATAACGGCAATAAAAAATCAGGAAGAAACAGAAGAAGAAATGGAAGAGAAAATTGTCAATGCCAGAACTTCCAAACAGAGATTAACGGAAAGCATAGAGAAGCTGCGCACTAAAAGAAAAGAAAGCTTAGACAAACAGCAGTCCCTGGAAGCGAAATTGAAAGAAGCGCAGGAACAATACAGCGTGACGAATGAGCACTATCAAAAACAGGAGGTCAAATCAAACCGCCTGGATGTGGAGCTTGATAACCACCTGCAGCAGCTTGAAAAAGAATACTTGATGACATATGAATTGGCAAAACGTGATTATGCAAAGGTTGAAAATATGGATGAGGCAAAAGCAGTCGTCAGCCGTTTAAAGGATAAAATCAACCAGCTGGGTACGATTAATTTAGGTGCTATTGATGAATATGAGCGTATTTCTGAAAGGTACCAGTTCTTAAAAGAACAAAGAGATGACCTTGTGGAAGGAAAGCGAACGCTATATACTGTTATTGAAGAGATGGACACAGAAATGAAGGAGCGGTTTTCAGCCACTTTTTCAAAAATAAAAGAAGAATTCTCTCAGGTGTTTATGCACTTGTTTGGCGGCGGACATGCTGAATTAAAATTAACAAACCCGGATAATTTATTAGAAACAGGCGTAGATATTATTGCGCAGCCGCCGGGGAAAAAATTGCAGCATTTAAGCCTTTTATCAGGAGGAGAACGAGCATTAACAGCAATCGCCCTTCTCTTTTCCATTTTGCGTGTCCGTCCAGTTCCGTTTTGTATACTGGATGAGGTCGAAGCGGCTTTAGATGAAGCGAATGTAGTCCGCTTTGCCAGGTATGTGAAGCAATTCAGCAAGGATACACAGTTTATCGTCATTACACATCGAAAAGGAACCATGGAGGAAGCAGATGTTCTTTATGGTGTGACGATGCAGGAATCAGGGGTGTCGAGACTGGTTTCTGTCCGATTAGAGGATACAAAAGAATTGATTCAATCGTAGGGGGATATCAATATGGGATTTATGGATAAATTGAAAGCGCGTTTTAAGCAAAACGAGGAAACCAAGGAGGTTTCCGAAAAATATCAGGAAGGTATGAAAAAGACAAGAGATACCTTTTCAGGGAAATTAAATGATTTGATTGCACGTTATCGTAAAGTAGATGAGGATTTCTTTGAAGAATTAGAAGAGGTATTAATTACAGCAGATGTCGGTGTTTCCACTGTGATGGATCTTGTCGAAGAACTTAAAATGGAAGTAAAGCGTCAAAAAATCAAGGATTCCTCTGAAATAAAGGATGTTATTTCAGAAAAGCTTGTAGATATTTATTATGGCGATGAAGATTCGTCCATCCAGCATTTGCAGCTGGATGAAGACGGATTACAGGTTATTCTTGTTGTTGGTGTAAATGGCGTAGGGAAAACAACAAGTATTGGCAAGCTTGCACATCAATTAAAAGCAGATGGAAAAAATGTCATCTTAGCAGCAGGGGATACTTTCCGTGCTGGAGCAATCGACCAACTAGAAATCTGGGGAGAGCGTGCCGACGTTCCTGTAATAAAGCACAGCGAAGGCAGTGACCCTGCTGCGGTTATTTATGATGGAATCAGAGCTGCAAAGTCTCGTGAAGCAGATGTTCTCATTTGTGATACTGCAGGAAGACTTCAGAATAAGGTGAATCTGATGAACGAGCTTGCTAAAGTGAAACGCGTCATTGAACGTGAAATTCCAGGTGCTCCCCATGAAGTTTTGCTGGTTTTGGACGCTACTACCGGTCAAAATGCATTGACACAGGCACGTACCTTTTCAGAGGCAACAGATGTGTCTGGAATTGTCTTGACTAAACTGGATGGTACAGCAAAAGGCGGGATTGTGCTGGCTATTCGTAACGAATTGCAAATTCCGGTGAAGTATGTCGGATTAGGTGAAGGGATCAATGACCTGCAGCAATTTGACGCAGATGCCTTTGTATTTGGATTATTTTCTGATTTAGGAATGAGTGAGGAGAGCGAGAAAACGGAATAGGCGAAACCCGCTTGACTACTTGACAATTTCCGATTGAGTTGGATATGATAAATGTAAAGGAAAATCACTTAACAAGAGGTGTGCCCGTTGCTGGAAAAGACAAATCGGATAAATTATTTATATGATTTTTATCAAGCACTGCTGACTCCAAAACAGCGCAGTTATATGGAAATGTATTATCTGGAAGACTACTCATTAGGTGAGATATCGGAGCTCTTTGAAGTTTCCAGACAAGCTGTATATGATAATATAAAAAGAACAGAAAAAATGTTAGAGTCTTATGAGGATAAGCTTCATCTTTTTTCTAGATTTGAAAAACGTAAGCAAATCATTGTGAAGCTTTCGGAAACGGTAAAAGATCCGGAGGCAAAAAAGTATGTTCAACAATTACTAGATTTAGATTAGGGGGATACCTTCTATGGCATTTGAAGGATTAGCGGACCGTCTCCAAGGTACGATAAAGAAAATTACCGGTAAGGGTAAGGTCTCTGAGCAAGATGTAAAAGAGATGACAAGAGAAGTTCGCCTGGCGCTTTTAGAAGCCGATGTAAACTTCAAAGTTGTAAAACAATTAATTGCCCGGATAAAAGAAAGAGCGGTCGGGCAGGAAGTAATGGAAAGCTTAACACCAGGGCAACAGGTTATTAAAGTTGTAAAAGATGAATTAACGAATTTAATGGGTGGAGAGCAAAGTAAAATTGCTGTCGCCGACCGTTCGCCGACCGTTATTATGATGGTTGGTTTACAAGGTGCAGGTAAAACGACCACCACGGGAAAGCTTGCGAACCATTTACGTAAAAAGCATAACCGTAATCCGTTATTAGTTGCATGTGACGTCTATCGTCCGGCAGCCATTCAACAATTGGAAACGCTCGGTACACAGCTGGATATGCCTGTTTTTTCATTAGGAACAGAAGCAAATCCGGTTGATATTGCCAATCAGGCGATTGCTCAGGCAAAAGAGAATCACAATGATTATGTCATTATTGATACGGCCGGCCGTTTGCATGTAGATGAAAACCTGATGGAAGAATTACAGAAAATCAAAACAGATGTAAAACCAGATGAAATCTTTTTAGTGGTTGATTCCATGACTGGGCAGGATGCTGTTAATGTAGCAGAAAGCTTTAATGAACAGCTTGATATTACAGGAGTTGTTCTGACAAAGTTAGACGGGGATACCCGCGGCGGTGCGGCGCTTTCTATCAAAGCGGTAACGGACAAGCCGATTAAATTTGCCGGGATGGGAGAAAAACTGGATCAGCTGGAAGCCTTCCACCCAGAACGTATGGCATCCAGGATTCTCGGTATGGGGGATGTGCTTTCTTTAATTGAAAAAGCTCAGACCAACGTGGATGAAAAACAGGCAAAAGAATTAGAAGAAAAAATGCGTACGATGTCCTTTACATTTGACGATTTCCTGGAACAAATGGGTCAGGTCCGTGAAATGGGGCCGTTAGATGACTTAATGGCTATGATTCCAGGCTCAAACAAGATGAAAGGCTTGAAGAATGCCCAATTAGATGAAAGCCAATTGACCGAAGTTGAGGCAATTATCCAATCCATGACGAAAAAAGAGCGTCAGGAGCCGAGTATTATCAATGGAAGCAGGAGAAAACGGATTGCAAAAGGTTCGGGAACTTCTGTTGCAGCGGTCAACCGCTTAATAAAGCAATTTTCGGAAATGAAAAAAATGATGAAGCAAATGACCAATATGCAAAAAGGGAAAAAAGGAAAAGGCGGCGGATTTAAATTTCCTTTCATGTAGAGTTGATTTTCATGCTTTTTTGTAATAAAATAAGCTTGTAATGGAAAAATACTTTACAGACTAAAAACTATCTGTTAAAATCAATTCTTGTGATAAGATAATTATTGGAGGTGCAAAGCATGGCAGTAAAAATTCGTTTAAAACGTATGGGTTCTAAAAGAAATCCATTCTATCGTATTGTTGTAGCAGACTCTCGTTCTCCACGTGATGGTCGCTTTATCGAACAAATTGGTACGTACAATCCTGTAGTAAATCCAGTTGAGGTTAAAATAGATGAAGAAAAAGCACTTGATTGGATGACAAAAGGTGCAAAACCAAGCGATACAGTACGTAATCTATTCTCTAACGAAGGCATCATGAAGAATTTTCACGAACAAAAAAATTCTAAATAAGTAGTGTGATATCATGAAAGCCCTGATTAAATCGATTGTTACCTCATTAGTAGATTATCCGGATGATATTGTGATAAAAGAAACGGAAGAAGATTCTAAAGTTACGTATCATTTAACTGTTCATCCGGACGATGTCGGAAAAGTCATTGGCAAAAACGGCCGGATTGCAAAAGCAATACGAACTGTTGTATACGCAGCAAACACTGGTGGTAATAAACGTATTTTTTTGGATATTATGTAAGGTTCGTATTCAGAAAGAATACATTCTTTCTGAATAACTTGGTAAAGGGAAAGCTGACCCTGCTTTTAGGGCTCAACTTTCCCTTTTTACACATTTAAACCCGAATCTATCAGGCAGGAGCTGAATTGAAATGAAATTAATTAAAAAAGTTCCCATTAAGGTAGTCGTGACAGAGGACAGCAAAGAAAAAATCCGCCAAAATTTCACAAATCATAAATTACGTCTTGAACAAGAGTGTCAACAACTCCAATTTGAAATGAGAAAATTAAAGAACAAAAATGCAAATGTTCGTTCAGATATGGAAACTCGGTTTAACCAGGAAATTAAAAATCGCCAGGAAAAAATGAAGCTGTTAGATTTTAAGATAGAACAGTTAGATGAATTAAAAATGGGTAGCGAAATCGTTGAAAAAGAGGTTGAAGCTCTTGTTGAGGTCGAAGTAGGCTCCGATTGGCACCATCTTATGAAGGAGCAGGCTATCGTAATTAAAGATGATAAGGTTATCCGAATCGACGAATGAAATAGGTGAAAAAAGATGCATACAGAGAAATTAAAAATTGGTAAAATCGTGAATACACATGGAATTAAAGGCGAGGTAAAGGTTTTGCGCATTACCGATTTCGAAGAACGTTTTACGCCTGGAAATGAAGTGATTATTTCATCAGACCAGCGTGATATCACATTGGAAATTGGATCACATCGCATTCATAAAGGGTTTGATTTGATTACATTTAAAGGATATGCCAATCTGAATGATGTAGAACAATGGAAAGGCATGAATTTGTATATCGATAAAAATCAAACAGCAGAATTGGAAGAGAACGCGTTTTACTATCATGAAATTATCGGCTGTCAAGTTCAGACAGCGGAGGGAGATACATTAGGGAAAGTGAAAGAAATCCTCTCTCCCGGCGCTAATGATGTCTGGGTAGTACAAAGGCCTGGCAAGAAGGATTTGTTAATACCCTATATTGAAGATGTAGTCAAAAAGGTAGACATTCAGACTGGAGTTATTTCAGTGGAGTTAATGGAAGGGATGTTAGATTAGATGCATATTGATATTCTGACACTTTTCCCGGAAATGTTTTATGGTGTGATGGAAAGTTCTATCCTGAAAAAAGCGGCTGATAAAGATCAGTTTTCTTATCAGCTTGTTGATTTTCGTCATTATTCCACGCAAAAACATAAAAAAGTAGATGATTATCCTTATGGGGGCGGAGCAGGTATGGTACTGACGCCACAGCCTGTATTTGATGCTGTTGAAGCGGTGAAAAAAGAGAGAACTTCCCGTCCGCGTGTTGTTTTGATGTGCCCTCAGGGAGAGCCTTACACACAGAAAAAAGCAGAGGAGCTGGCTCAGGAGGAGCATCTGATTTTTATTTGCGGTCATTACGAAGGATATGATGAGCGAATTCGTGAGCATCTTGTAACGGATGAAATTTCTATAGGAGACTATGTCTTAACTGGTGGAGAATTAGGGGCAATGGTTGTTGTTGACAGTGTTGTTCGTTTATTGCCAGAGGCTCTTGGAAACGAAGCCTCCGCAAAGCAGGATTCTTTTTCGACTGGATTATTGGAACACCCCCATTACACTCGCCCTGCGGATTTTCGCGGGATGAAGGCTCCAGAAGTCCTTTTATCCGGAAACCATGCGAATATTGAAGCCTGGAGAAGGAAAGAATCCTTGAGGCGAACTGCTGAAAGACGCCCTGATTTATTAGAAAATCAACCGTTAGATACAACAGATAAAGAAATACTTCAAGAATTAAAAAATGACGAAAAATAGTTGTGCTTTACGCCATAATGTGCTATATTATTAATTGTGCTTATGTGCGTGTAAGCATGTAAAACGATGTTCCGCTGTTCAGATAAAAGGGCATGAGCATTAGTTTGGAAGGAGTGAAAATCATGCAACAAATTATTGCAGACGTAACCAAAGATCAATTACGTACAGACCATCCTGATTTTCGACCTGGTGACACTTTAAAGGTGCACGTGAAGGTTGTAGAGGGAAGTCGTGAGCGTATTCAGGTATTTGAAGGTGTTGTAATTAAACGTCAAAACGGCGGAATCAGCGAAACATTCACAGTAAGAAAAATTTCTTACGGTGTTGGTGTGGAGCGTACTTTCCCATTACATTCACCAAGAGTTGATAAAATTGAAGTTTCTCGTCGCGGTATTGTACGTCGTGCGAAGCTTTACTACCTGCGTAACCTGCGCGGAAAAGCTGCTCGTATTAAAGAACGTCGCTAATCAGCCGGCAGAGGATATGAAACGAATACAAAAGGGCTACGTCAATCATGGCAGTAGCTCTTTTTCATTCTTAAAGAGAACGTTCAAAAAGTCCAATAAAAAGGAATAAAAATAACACGGTGATTAGACGAACTTTTACTAAAATCGCAGTCTCAGGACGTCGCGTTCTTAGCTGACTGGTCCTATTTATCGAACTTTTGAACAGGCACTTTAATAAAAATAATACTACTTAGAATTTGTTTATCTAACACTTACTAGCTACAATATAAGGTAGACTGAAGTTATCGGAGGAAATCAGATGACAGAGAAAGAGCAAAAAAAGAAAAAGAATGAGTGGTTGGAGTGGATAAAAGCTATCCTTCTTGCTGTAGGTTTTGTGTTCTTAGTGCGGATGTTCTTATTTGCGCCTATCGTTGTAGAAGGACCATCGATGCTGCCAACCTTGCATGACCGTGATCAAATGATTGTTAATAAAATTAATTATACGCTTGGAGAACCAGATCGTTTTGACATTGTTGTGTTCCATGCTCCTGAGCAAAATGATTTTATTAAGCGTGTTATTGGACTGCCTGGAGAGCATGTAGCAGTGAGAGATAATGTACTGTATATCGATGGGGAACCGGTAGATGAGCCGTTCTTAAATGATCAGGTCTTTACAAATGATTTCGAACTGGAAGAATTGGAAGAAGGCTATGAAGTGGTTCCTGAGGATTCCGTATTCGTACTAGGTGATAATCGGAGCAACTCAACAGACAGCCGAATTATCGGAGTAGTACCGATGGATGAGGTAGTCGGAGAGGCAAGTCTGGTCTACTGGCCATTGAATCGTATACACTTTAGTGAATAAGGAAGGTGAAAAAATATGCCTATACAGTGGTTTCCCGGTCATATGGCGAAGGCGCGCAGAGAAGTACAGGAGCAATTAAAGCTTGTTGACTTTGTCATTGAACTGGTTGATGCAAGAGCACCGTACTCCTCGCAAAACCCGATGCTGCAAGAGGTTTTAGGGCAAAAACCTAAGCTTGTCTTACTGATGAAAAAAGATTTAGCTGACCCTGCGAAAACAGCTGAATGGATAGCAGGTTATCAGGAGCAGGGGATACAGGCTGCAGCGGTCGATGTGAATCAAAAAGGAGATATACAGCAGGTTGTTCAGCTGGCCAAAGCAATGGGACAAGAAAAGATGGACAAGCTGAAGGCGAAAGGAATTAAGCCGAGACCAGCCAGAGCAATGATCGTTGGTATCCCGAATGTGGGGAAATCTACTTTGATTAACCGGCTTGCCAATAAAAAAATTGCGAAGACGGGAGATCGTCCCGGAATTACTAAACAGCAATTATGGATTAAAATAAAGAAAGACTTCGAATTACTGGATACACCAGGTATTTTATGGCCGAAATTTGAAGAAGAGGCTGTAGGATACCGGCTGGCGGCAATCGGAACAATAAAAGACCAGCTGCTTCCTCTTCAGGATATTACAGCCTTTGTTATTCGCTTCTTATTTGAAGAATATCCGAATTACCTGAAGGAACGCTATGCTGTAGAAGATAGTACGGACATGGTAGAACTATTTGAGGGTATCGGCAGAAAAAGAGGCGCATTAGAAAGCGGCGGTCATGTGAATTTTGATAAAGTATCCGATATCGTTCTTCAAGATTTAAGAACAGGAAAATTAGGCAAGTTCACTTTGGAACAGCCATAAAATATATTTAACAGCCTGCAAGGGATTTTCTTTGTAGGCTATTTTCATATTTATAGAAGATGTTTAAAAAGATAGCTTAACAAGTTTGATAAAATGACGATAATAAAAGAAAGCAGGATAGGTATGAAAAAGCAATCAATCGCAGAAATTAAAGGGTTACTTAAAGAAGGTACCCTGACAGCAGAAGAATGGGAAGTAATTCTTCAAGACGAAAGGAAAGGCGTTCAGACACTGGTACAATCCTATCAGCGTAAACAAGAGCGTGAAAAACGTTTAATTAAACAGTTTGCTGATATGCAGCGCTATGAGAACAATGCATATATGAATGGAATAGAAAATATAGCAGGTGTGGATGAAGTCGGCAGAGGTCCGCTTGCAGGTCCTGTTGTAGCAGCTGCTGTGATTCTTCCAAAAGATTTTCAATTAATCGGGTTAAATGACTCCAAGAAACTAAAAGAAAACGTAAGGGAAGAATACAGCACCTATATCAAAGAGCATGCTGTCAGCTATCATATTTCATTTATAGATAATCAGACTATAGATACGATTAATATTTATGAAGCAACCAAAAAAGCAATGTATGATGCGTTATCAGGGCTGACTCCATCTCCTGAGCATGTACTGGTTGATGCAGTTCATTTGCCCGGCTTAACCTGTTCTCAGGAAGCGATTATCAAGGGAGATGCGTCAAGCGTCAGTATTGCGGCTGCCAGTGTTTTGGCAAAGGTAGCCCGTGATCAGTATATGAAGGAATTACATAAGAAATATCCCGGCTATGATTTTGATAAAAATATGGGATACGGGACCAAAGCACATTTAGAAGGGCTGAATCAATTTGGGGTGACGCCTTACCATAGAACATCATTTGCACCAATAAAAACAATGGGAAAATGATAAAGAAAAAGAGGAGAGCCTATGCGGATTCAAGACAATGTAAAGGCGGCTAAATTACTGCATCCTTCCAAGGCGAATCTGCTTCATAATCTGAAGACAGGGGATATTTTACAAGGAACAGTAAAGCAGCTTTTTCCAAATCAACGAGCAGCCATTCAAATTCAGGGCAGCCAGCTAATTGCCCAGCTGGAGGCTTCTCTTTCTGTGGGCGGAAAATATTTTTTTCAAGTAACATCCCATGAAGGGAAGATGCCTGAATTAAAAGTAATGACTGGTGAGCAGCATAATGGGCAGCAGATGACTCGTCATCTTCTCCAGCAGCTTGGCATCAAAGAAAATAAATTATCGTTCCAGCTGGCCAGTGCGCTTGTCGGAGAACAAGTGCCCATGCAGAGAAGTGATTTGATGCAGGCAATGCAGTATATTCAGGATAACAAAATCTCACAGAAGCAAGCACAGCCTATTCTTATGGAGTTAATGAAAATGCGTATCCCGGTAACGCCAGCTTCATTCCAAGCAGTGCAGGCGTTTCAAAACGGCAATTTTAGTGAGAGCTTAGCGTCGCTGGAACGTTCCCTTCTTCCCGGCCAGCAGCCGATGTTGCGGGCTAGCCTGGAACACATACTTAAAGGTTTTCCTTCTGAACAAAGCGCTGTGCGTGCCATTTTGAGTGCCGATGCTCAAGCTGCAAAGCCTGTTTTATTTCCGCTGCTTCAAAGCCTCGGCTTCGTTTCTAAAGGACTGGACAGACAGGCATGGACAAATATTTTGCAGCAATGGAATTCACCTGTTACACAAACGCCGCCCAATCAAGCGGCGGCTTCAGCTCCATTTACAGCTGGTTTGGAAGAAATAAAGGGGAAGATTCAATCTATTTTAGCTACTCAGCAGCAGCTGACAGCAGAAGCGAAGCCTGTACTACAACAAGGCAATAACACGGCAGCACTGATGAAGCAGAGTATAGAAGCGCAGTTTCCGCAATCTTTTTCAGATAAAGGATTAGGAAATGAAGGAAATGTCCGTCAAATTATCGAGGCTTTATCTGATTCTAAAAATTTTCCAATGTTAGAACGGTTCTCGAATATTTTGGGAACTTCGAATGAAAGAGCGATGAGAATTGTACTGACAGCCGATGCACAAGCTGAGAAACCAGTACTGTTTCCTCTTTTGCAAAACTTAGGAATGGTTTCCAAAGCCCTGGATAAACAAAGCTGGATAAATGCATTAAAGCAATGGAACCCGCCTGTATCACAAAATCAAGGGCCAGTAACCGCGCCATTTACAAGCAGTTTCGAAGGAGTAAAGGAGCAGATTCAGTCTATTTTAGGCAATCAAAAGCAATTAATGACTGAAGCTAAAGCGTTACAAGGAGCACTGATGCAAGGAAACAATGCTGCAGTACAGCCCAAGTCAACTCTGGCTGCTGAGTTTCCGCAGTATTTCGCCAATCAATCACCGATTACCCAGGAGAGCGGCACCGTGCGTTCATTACTGGAAGCTTTGGCCGAACCGAAAACCTATCAGGCACTGCAGCGGTTCATAAATATATGGATAGCTTCAAATGAAAATACCATCCATGATCCTAAAGAACAGTTCCTGCAGCAAATGCAGTGGGTTCTCCGCGATGCCGGACTGAATGCTGAAAATTCGTTGAAAACAGATGATGCAAACACGATGCAGTTCAAACACTTATTACTAGAAATGCTTCAGAGCAGCAGTGGTGGAATCAGCAGGGATAACGCACAGCAGGTGGTTCATTTTTTAAATGGCATGCAATTAAATAACATGAATGACAGCAGTTATTTTATTCAGGCTAATATACAGATACCTGGACAAAAATTGGGGGTATCCAAGGATATCGATTTGCATTTTGAGGGCAAGAAGACTGCTGACGGGAGGATTGATCCGGAGCATTGCCGTATTATTTTTGACCTGAATCTGCACGGAATGAAAGAAACCATTGTTGATCTGCATGTTCAAAAAAAATCACTGTCTATCACCATCTATAACGATCAGGCTACAACCCCGGTGCTGGTGGAAAAGCTTCGTCCTAATCTGCAGGAAGCATTAGAAAGCATGGATTATCACGTGGCATCAGTTACCTGCAAGCCCTATACGGAAGCAGAAAAACAACAGCGTCAGGCAATAAAAACTGCTGAGGAAAGGCCTGGTTCTGGAAAGGTGGATTTTCGAGTATGAATGAAAAACGAAAAAAAGCAGTTGCCTTAAGCTATGAGCAGAGTATGGACGATGCACCAAGAGTAATGGCTTCAGGAAAAGGCTTTGTTGCAGAAGAAATTATTGAGCGGGCAGAGGCGCATGATATACCAATTTTAGAAGACCCTTCCTTAGTCGAGGTACTGGCTGAATTAAATATCAATGAGCAGATTCCAGAGGAGTTATTTCAGGTAGTGTCAGAAGTATTTGCTTTTATCTATCGGGCAGATAAACAAACTGGAATAGAGAATCGGTGAATAAGAGTTTAGTCAGGAACCATTCATTTTCTATTTTACAACGGTGTCCATACTTTTGGCGGGTTAAGAAATAATATTGATTTTTATGTTCCCTATTTCTTGTTTATTTCCTATATTTTTAATACAATAGTAGTGCATTGATTTTGATAGGAGGATGGAAGATGAACATTCATGAGTACCAAGGTAAACAAGTTTTACGAGAATTTGGTGTAAACGTTCCGAACGGTCATGTTGCTTATTCTGTAGACGAAGCTGTAGAAGCTGCGGAAAAGCTTGGCTCGTCTGTAACCGTTATCAAGGCGCAAATCCATGCAGGTGGACGCGGTAAAGCCGGCGGGGTAAAGGTAGCAAAGAGTCTGGAGGAAGTTCGTACATATGCGGATGAAATTTTAGGGAAAACGCTTGTAACACATCAGAACGGACCTGACGGCACAGAAGTAAAACGTTTACTTATTGAAGAAGGCTGTGATATTCAGAAAGAATATTACGTAGGGGTAGTTCTTGACCGTGCCACATCAAGAGTTGTTATGATGGCGTCTGAAGAAGGCGGTACAGAAATTGAAGAGGTGGCAGAAGCAACACCTGAAAAAATCTTTAAAGAAGTGATTGACCCTGTTGTTGGTTTATCACCTTATCAAGCTAGAAGACTAGCATTCAATATTAATATTCCGGATGAATTACTGGGTAAAGCAGTTAAATTTATGACTGCACTATATGATGCTTTTGTTGCAAAAGATTGCTCTATCGCAGAAATTAACCCGCTTGTAACTACAGGTGATAACGAAGTTCTTGCGTTGGATGCAAAATTAAACTTTGATGATAACGCACTCTATCGTCAACCAGAAATTGCAGAACTGCGTGACTTAGGCGAGGAAGACGAGAAAGAAATCCAAGCTTCTAAATATGACTTAAGCTATGTTTCATTAGACGGAAACATCGGGTGTATGGTAAACGGCGCCGGCTTAGCAATGTCTACAATGGATATTATTAAGCATTATGGCGGCGATCCGGCTAACTTCCTTGATGTAGGGGGCGGTGCTACAGCCGAAAAAGTAACCGAAGCATTTAAAATCATTCTTTCAGATAAAAATGTAAAAGGAATTTTTGTAAACATTTTTGGCGGAATTATGAAATGTGATGTTATTGCTGAAGGTGTTGTAGAAGCAACGAAGCAAATTGGCTTGACTATACCATTAGTTGTCCGCTTAGAAGGTACAAACGTAGAGCGGGGCAAAGAAATTTTAGATGAATCAGGTCTAAATATTACTTCTGCAACCTCTATGGCAGACGGCGCAGAGAAAATTGTTGCTGCAGTGAAGTAAAGCAGTTACCGTGTATTGACTTACAAATAGAGGACGTAAAAATAGGAAAGGGCGGACTTATAATGAGTGTTTATATTAATAAAGATACAAAAGTAATAGTCCAAGGAATTACAGGTGGAACTGCACGTTTCCATACAAAACAAATGCTGGAATATGGTACAAAAATTGTTGGCGGGGTAACACCGAAAAAAGCAGGTACAGAAGTAGAAGGAGTTCCTGTTTTTAACACAGTTGATGATGCTGTAAAAGCTACTGGAGCAACCGCATCTGTTATCTATGTACCGGCACCTTTTGCTGCAGATGCTATCATCGAAGCAACAGATGCAGAGCTTGATTTAGTTATCTGTATTACAGAACATATTCCGGTAATAGATATGGTGAAAGTGAAACGCTATATGGAAGGCAAGAAAACACGCCTTGTTGGGCCAAACTGCCCTGGTGTGATTACAGCAGATGAAACAAAAATTGGGATTATGCCAGGATATATCCATAAAAAAGGGCATATCGGCGTGGTATCCCGCTCTGGTACATTGACGTATGAAGCTGTTCATCAATTGTCCGAAGCTGGTTATGGACAGACAACTGCTGTCGGTATTGGCGGCGACCCGGTTAACGGGACAAACTTTATTGATGTACTAGAAGAATTTAACAAAGACTCTGAAACAGAGGCTGTTATTATGATCGGTGAAATCGGCGGTACCGCGGAAGAAGAAGCTGCTGAGTGGGTGAAAGCGAATATGACGAAGCCCGTAGTCGGATTTATCGGCGGAGCAACAGCACCTCCAGGAAAACGTATGGGACATGCCGGTGCTATTATCTCCGGAGGAAAAGGAACAGCTGATGAAAAAATCCGTGTAATGGAATCCTGCGGAATTAAAGTAGCTGCAACTCCTTCTGTTATGGGAGAAACAATGATTGAAGCATTGAAAGAAAATGGTTTAGAGGAAAAATGTAAAACGCATTAAGCATGTTGAAGTACTTTAAGGTACCTGGGCAGAGGATTCTACTTCCTTCTATAATATAGAAGGAAGTAGAATTTTGTCCGGGTTTTTCAGCCTCAATTAAGTAGGAAGGGAAGGATATGAATTGAATTATCTTTTTGATCGGCTGGATTTTATTCATCTCAGCCGGTGCCGTTATGCTACACGTACTTTTATACGCAAGTGGGTACGAACAGATCCTGAACTAAAAAAGATTTATCAGCTGTCCCCGTACGAATTGTCACAAATTATTCGAATTCCTCATCAAAAAGCACAAACCCTCTTGAAAGACCTTCATAATCCGCAATTAAAAAAGAAGATATTGGAAGAATCTAGAGATTTTCATATCATCACAATAGTTGACGAATATTATCCCTCTATGTTAAATACAATTAAAGACGCACCCCTCGTTTTATATGGTTCAGGAAATCTGGATCTTTTAGCAAAGCAGCCGATGCTCAGCGTTATCGGTACAAGAAATCCGTCAAATGAGGCCTTTGGAAAGCTATTTATGGCGATTGCGCCTCTTATTGATGCGAAATGGGTGATTGTCAGTGGAATGGCAAGAGGTGTTGACAGTATGGCACATCGGCTGACATTGAAACGGCAGGGAAATACGATTGCTGTTTTAGGCGGCGGCTTTCGATCCATTTACCCAAGAGAGCATTTGCCGCTTTATCAAAAGATTGTAAAGCAAGGGCTGGCTTTATCTGAATACCCGCCAGACGCACCGCCTCAAAAATATCATTTCCCGGAAAGAAATCGAATTATAAGTGGCTTGACAATGGGAACCTTAGTGATAGAAGCAATGAAGAAGAGCGGTACGATGATTACGGTGAATCAAGCCCTTGACCAAGGAAGAGATGTGTTCGCTGTACCGGGCAATCCGCTTTTGGAACAATGTGCCGGGTGTAACCGAATTATTCAGGATGGTGCAAAATTAATTCAATCTGCTGAAGATATTTACACAGAATGGAATTATAGTTTTCGATTATTCAATAAATAGTGTTTGACAAAAACGTATTCTATCTATAGTATTAGGAAAGATTTCTATTCGTAAATTGTCAACCTCATTATGGGAGGAACGTACATGTCAGATTATCTCGTTATCGTTGAGTCGCCAGCGAAAGCAAAGACGATTGAACGGTATTTAGGAAAAAAATATACAGTAAAAGCTTCCATGGGGCATCTTCGCGATTTGCCAAAAAGTCAAATGGGAGTAGACGTTGAGGAAAATTATAAATTAAAGTATATTACTATCCGCGGAAAAGGGGATATACTTAAAGATTTAAGAAAATCAGCAAAAAAAGCCAAAAAAATCTATCTCGCAGCCGATCCGGATCGCGAGGGAGAAGCAATTGCATGGCATTTAGCTCATGTTTTAAATGTGGATGAAAATTCAAAATGTCGGGTTGTTTTTAACGAAATTACTAAGGATGCCATTAAAGAATCCTTTAAGAATCCCCGGGCGATAGATTTAGACTTGGTTGATGCGCAACAGGCCCGCCGCGTTCTCGATCGTTTAGTAGGCTATAATATCAGTCCTATACTATGGAAGAAAGTGAAAAAAGGATTGAGTGCCGGACGAGTACAGTCTGTTGCTTTAAAAATGATTATTGATAGAGAAAAAGAAATTGAGAATTTCCAGCCGGAAGAATATTGGTCTATCGACGGATTATTTGCAAAAGGAAACGAAACATTTGAAGGCGCCTTTTATGGTGTCGATGGTAAAAAAACAAAGCTTAAAACAAAAGATGATGTGGAAGAGGTTAAAAAGAAGCTGGACGGAAAAGAGTTCACCATTCAAAGTGTGAAAAAAAGAGAAAGAAAACGAAATCCAGCACATCCATTTACTACTTCATCCCTTCAACAGGAAGCAGCAAGAAAACTTAACTTCCGTGCAAAGAAAACGATGATGATTGCCCAGCAATTATATGAAGGTATTGATTTAGGGCGTTCTTCAGGCGGGATTACTGGATTAATTACGTATATGCGTACAGATTCCACACGAATCTCAGATGGGGCGAAGGAAGAAGTAAAAGGCTACATCAAAGAGAACTATGGCGAAACGTATCTTGGCAAGCAAAGCCCTGTTAAAAATAAAAGCGGCGCGCAAGATGCTCATGAAGCCATTCGCCCGACTTCCACTTTACGGGACCCTAAGGCATTAAAAAATATTTTATCAAGAGATCAGCTGCGTTTGTACAAACTGATCTGGGAACGCTTTGTTGCCAGTCAAATGGCGCCTGCTGTAATGGATACGATGACTGTCCACCTGTTAAACAATGGGGTGGAGTTTCGTGCAACCGGTTCAAAGATAAAATTCAAAGGGTTTATGAAAGTTTATGTGGAAGGCAACGATGACAATAAAAAACAGGAAGATAAAATATTGCCGGAGCTGGAAGAGGGAATGAAAGTTGAATCGAAAGAAGTGAAGCCGAATCAACATTTCACCCAGCCGCCTCCACGGTATACTGATGCAAGACTGGTTAAAACAATGGAAGAAATGGGCATTGGCCGGCCGTCTACTTATGCACCAACGCTGGATACGATTCAGCGCAGAGGCTACGTATCCATGGATAATAAGCGGTTTGTGCCAACGGAGCTTGGAACCATCGTCTGCGAGCTTGTAGAAGAGTTTTTCCCTGAAGTCATTGATGCAGAATTCACTGCCAAAATGGAAACAGACTTAGACTCTGTTGAGGAAGGGAAAACAGCCTGGATACAAATTATTGACGATTTCTACCAGGACTTCAGCAAACGGCTTGAAAAAGCAGATGCTGAGATGGAAAAGGTAGAAATACGTGATGAGCCTGCCGGAATTACCTGTGAAGAATGCGGACACGAAATGGTATATAAAATGGGCCGCTATGGGAAGTTTCTAGCTTGCTCCAATTTCCCTGAATGCAGAAATACAAAACCGATTTTAAAGAAAATTGGTGTCAGTTGTCCGAAATGTCAAGAAGGGGATGTTGTAGAAAGGAAATCAAAGAAAAAAAGAACTTTCTATGGCTGTGACCAATTTCCGGAATGTGATTTTGTATCATGGGATAAACCGATTGCCAGAACGTGTCCAAAATGTGACTCCATGCTGGTTGAAAAGAAAAGTAAAAAAGAAACGCAAGTTCAATGCTCTAATTGTGAATATAAGGAAGTTGCACAGAAGTAGCTGATATCATCAGCTGCTTCTGTTCTGCTGTGTGTGAAGAAATGTAAAATAAATAATAAAAAGAGATGCATCGTGTTAGTTAGAAACGTTGAATTAGACGTATAATAATCGTTAAAGTTGACTAAAATTATAATTGTTATTAAAATCTATTTGGTAAGGCATTTCCCTTTACAGAAGCTGTTCAACTATTTAGCAGGAAGACCCCAAGCTATTGGAGCAGTTATTTATCGTTTTGTGGATACACTTATAGAATGGAAATAAACAGGATCTTCAGATACTCCTAACCACCCTTTCGTTGTTTTTTCACTTCATCGAATATTCATAACTCTAAGCACCTTTCTGAATTTTATTACAATTTAGTTAAATTCATTGCAATCTCAGAAGGAGTGTGCTATGCTTTATCCGTTATACGATGATGAGGTGACTTCTTTGTGAATTTAAAAACATACATGGACCAGTTTATAGAGTATTTACAAATTGAAAAAAATGCCTCACCGTATACCATTCAATTTTATCGGACTGATTTAGAAACATTCGAAGCTTTTATGCAAAGAGAAGAAGTATATGATTTAAAAGATGTAACCTACCGGGAAGTCCGGATATTTCTTACAGAGTTATATAACAATGCGTTAAGCAAAAGGTCTGTCTCCAGAAAAATATCTTCACTGAGAAGCTTTTACCGTTTTTTGGAACGGGAGAAGCTGATTGTGGGGAATCCGTTTACGCAGCTTTCACTCCCTAAGTCAGAAAAACCTGTCCCAGGCTTTTTGTATGAAGAGGAGTTGGAGAAGCTTTTTTGTGTGAGTGATTTGACGACAAATTTAGGGCAGCGCAATCAAGCGCTGCTGGAGGTTCTGTATGGAACCGGAATCCGCGTCAGCGAGTGTCAGCAATTGCGCTTGCAGGATATTGATTTTTCGATTGGAACTATTTTTGTAAAAGGGAAAGGGCGGAAAGAACGTTATGTCCCCTTTGGCAGTTTCGCGGAAGCGGCTTTAGAAAAGTATCTGTTCCACGGAAGGAAAAAATTACTGAATAAATCAAATAACAAAACAGAGAATGTATTTTTAAATGCAAGAGGAAATCCGATAACCACAAGAGGCATTCGTACTGTGTTAAATAAAATAGTAGAAAAAGCTTCTATAAATATTCAAGTGCATCCTCATAAGCTCAGGCATACTTTTGCAACGCATATGTTGAATGAGGGAGCTGATTTAAGGTCTGTGCAGGAACTATTAGGACATGAAAGTTTATCCTCTACCCAAATATATACGCACGTTTCAAAAGAGCATTTGAAGAAGGCTTATATGAAAAGCCATCCGCGCGCAAATGATAAAAAATAAGTGAGGTGGATATATGGACTCCCAAATGCATGCTACAACCATATTTGCGGTGCAGCATAATGGAAAATGTGCCATGAGCGGTGACGGCCAGGTGACACTTGGCAATGCCGTCATTATGAAGCAAACCGCAAAAAAAGTGAGAACTTTGTATAATGGAGAAGTTCTGGCTGGGTTTGCCGGATCTGTGGCAGATGCCTTCACATTATTTGAGAAATTTGAAGGTAAGCTACAAGCATTTAATGGCAATTTGACAAGAGCTGCTGTCGAATTAGCAAAAGAATGGCGTTCTGATAAAGTTCTCAGAAAGCTCGAAGCTATGCTGATAGTCATGAATAAAGAAAATATGTACCTTGTATCCGGCACAGGAGAAGTTATTGAGCCGGACGACGGGATACTTGCTATTGGTTCTGGAGGCAACTATGCGTTAAGCGCCGGCAGAGCATTGCTTCAAAAAGCACCGCAGTTATCTGCTGTTGAGATTGCGCAAACTGCGTTAGAAATTGCAGGAGATATTTGTGTGTTTACGAATGATCAGATTACGTTAGAAGTACTGGAATAATCGTTTCTTTCTTTTTGAATGAACGCTTTTAATGAAGTCTTGACAAAGGAGGATGCTTTTGATGACGGTGGATTTAACGCCAAAGCAAATAGTGAATCAATTAGACAGATATATTATAGGGCAAAAGCAAGCGAAAAAATCGGTGGCAGTAGCTCTGAGAAATCGCTATAGGCGAATGAAGCTTGATGAAGAATTTCAAGATGAGGTCGTGCCCAAAAATATTTTAATGATTGGTCCGACTGGTGTAGGTAAAACAGAAATTGCCAGACGGCTTGCAAAGCTGGTCGGTGCACCGTTTGTTAAAGTAGAAGCTACAAAATTCACAGAAGTTGGTTATGTCGGCAGAGACGTGGAATCAATGGTTCGTGATTTAGTGGAAAAAGCTGTACGAATGGTGAAAGAAGAAAAGATGGAAGATGTCATGGAGCGGGCGGAGCAGGAAGCAAATCAAAAACTTGTTAAACTGCTTGTACCACAGACAAAAACTAAAAACTCCGTGAAAAACCCTTTTGAAATGTTGTTTCAAGGCTCTGATTCAGATGAAGATCAAGAAGATGATGCTTCGAATGAAGAATCAGAGATAAGGACCAAAAGAAAACGAACAGCTCATCAGCTGGCATTAGGTGAGTTAGAAGACCATTATGTTTCTATTGAAGTAGAAGAAATTCCGCCTTCAATGTTTGACATGCTGCAAGGTTCGGGAATGGAACAAATGGGGATGAACATGCAGGATGCTTTTGGTCAGTTCATGCCCAAAAAGAAGAAGAAAAGGAAACTAACCGTTTCTGAGGCAAGAAAAGTGTTGACCCAGCAAGAGGCGCAAAAGCTTGTCGATATGGATGAGGTCACTCAAGAAGCGATTAACCGCTCTGAACGAACAGGTATCATTTTCATTGACGAAATTGATAAAGTAGCAGGCAAACAAGAAGGCTCTGCAAATGTTTCCAGAGAAGGTGTACAAAGGGATATTCTGCCGATTGTGGAAGGATCAACGATTGTCACCAAGCATGGAACCTTGAAGACGGATCATATCCTATTTATCGCTGCAGGAGCTTTTCATATGTCGAAACCTTCTGATTTGATTCCTGAGCTGCAAGGCAGGTTTCCAATTCGCGTAGAGTTGGAGAAGCTTACAATCAATGAATTTAAGCAAATTTTAACAGAGCCTTCCAATGCCTTATTAAAACAATATAAGCAAATGCTAGAAACAGAAGGTATAAAACTTAAATTTACGGACGAAGCTATAGAGAGACTTGCGCAAATTGCTTATGATGTGAACCAGGAGACCGACAACATTGGGGCTCGCAGATTACACACAATCTTGGAAAAATTATTAGAGGACCTATCCTATGAAGCTCCTGATATTTCAATGACAGAAGTTGAAATTACAAAAGGGTATGTTAATGATAAGCTTTCGACAATTGCTCAAAACAAGGATCTCAGTCAATTTATATTATAATTTAAAATACCAAAATGGAGGAATATCAAATGGATTTATTAACGAGAGCAAGAAAAATTAATGCAATGTTACAAACAGCAACAGGAAAGTCAGTGAATTTCAATGAAATGTCAGCATCTTTGCGTGATGTGATTCGCGGGAATGTATATATTGTCAGCAGACGCGGCAAATTATTAGGCGTGGCAGTGAACCAAGAGGTTGAAAATGACCGTATGAAATCTATGCTTGAAGAAAAACAATTTCCTGTAGAATATACAGAAGGATTACAAGAAATCCGTGAAACAACTGCAAACTTGGATATTGAAAACAAACACACAGTATTCCCTGTAGAAAATAAAGAGTTATTCAAAGACGGCTATACGACTATTGTTCCAATTATCGGCGGAGGAGAACGCTTAGGAACGTTAATCATCGGCCGTGTGAACGAAACATTTAATGATGATGATTTATTGTTGGCTGAATACGGTGCAACGGTAGTAGGCATGGAGATTCTTCATGAAAAAACGGAAGAAATTGAAATGGAAGCTCGAAGCAAAGCTGTTGTACAAATGGCAATCAGCTCTCTGTCTTACAGTGAACTGGAAGCAATCGATCATATTTTTGAAGAGTTAAATGGAAAAGAAGGCTTATTAGTAGCAAGTAAAATTGCTGACCGTGTAGGAATTACCCGTTCTGTTATTGTTAACGCACTTCGCAAGCTGGAAAGTGCAGGAGTTATAGAATCTCGTTCTCTAGGTATGAAAGGAACGTATATTAAAGTATTAAATGATAAATTCTTAGTAGAATTAGAAAAAATCCGTACACGCTAAAACGAAAATAAACTTAAAAATGCTGTGAGGGAAATATTTCTTCACAGTTTTTTTATGTGCGAATAAGGAAGGATATTGCGTTTTATAACATATTTTCTGTCGGTGACTAACTAAAGTCCCGATTTTTTATGTTCAGTAATAATAGCAAAGGGAAGTCTGCGGTTCTAGCAGGCTAATTTTATTTTGGCGACTTTTTGAACAAAAACGATTAGTAAATTATATTTAATAAATATTTTTAATGAGCATATTGAATTCCTTTATTTTAAAAGGTAGAATGAAAATAAGGTCTAATGACCTGTTTTTCTATGTATTTTGGTTATGGAGAATGTATTATAGAGTTTGCAGATGATACGAAGCTTACGAGGGCCTTTGTGAAAAACAACAAACAAAAATCATTTGCAGGGCCTTTTGGTCTAGTAAAAATGAATGATTTTTTAATTTGTCAATAATAATGTAGAAATTGCATAGACTTTGTCTATCACTTAATTTAAAATTAATTCGTATAAACAATGTAATTTATGGGTGTTTATGAAAAAAAAGAGGTGTAAAGAATAAAATGGATATATTTAGCGGCACGATTGGTAACTTAGAAAATTCGATACAGTACGCTTCTGCAAAAAATAATGTTATTTCTAATAATATTTCAAATGCTGATACACCAAATTATAAAGCTGATAAAGTAAGTTTTAAATCCGCTTTAGAAAATGAGATGTCTGGACTTCAAGCTAGAACAACCAATGAACGTCATTTGAACTTTGGTGAAGAAGAGAACCGTCCGTACCGTATTGTGAAGGACGCGTTAACTACATATAATCACAATGGGAATAATGTCGATATTGATAGAGAAATGTCAGAACTGGCTAAAAATCAAATTTATTACAATAGCCTTATCGATCGTATGAATGGAAAATTCAGCAGCTTACAATCTGTCATTCGAGGAGGTAATTAAAATTGTCTATCTTTCAATCAATGGATGCCAGCGCAAGCGGTTTGACCTCACAGAGATTACGTATGGATCTGGTGTCCTCTAACTTGGCAAATGCACAGACAACCAGAGCAACCCAAAATGCTGATGGAGAGTTTGAACCGTATCGCCGGAAAATGGCAACATTTGGCACAGGGCAGCCTTCCTTTAAGCAGATGTTAAAGCATGCAGAAGGAAATAATGCCTCTGGCGGCGGTGTGCGTGCAACTGGAATAGTAGAGGATCAGACACCGTTTGAACTTGTATATAATCCGGAGCACCCCGATGCAAATGAAGACGGCTATGTAGAAATGCCCAATGTAGACCCGTTAAAAGAAATGGTTGATTTAATGAGTGCTTCCCGCTCCTATGAAGCAAATGTAACTGCTTTTAATGCGAGTAAGGGAATGCTTATGAAAACATTAGAAATTGGACAATAAATAGGTAAAGGTGGTAGAACAAAATGAATACGATTGGAACTTATCTCCCTCCAGTAAACCCGGTTGAAGAAGGGCAATCTTCGCGGTTAACTCCAAGTCAAGCACAAAGTAATTTCTCTTCCATGTTAAAAAATGCTATAGAGGATTTAAATCATATTCAATTAGAATCTGATAATAAAACGAATGGATTAGCAAATGGCAGTGTGGAGAATCTGCATGATGTGATGATAACTGCTCAAAAAGCAAGCGTCACACTGGAAACAGGTGTCCAAGTACAGAGTAAAGTAATCGATGCCTACAATGAGATTATGCGGATGCAGGTATAATGATAATAATTAAGCTGAAAATGTTTGTTCAAAAAAGTACAAACAAAGAATCAGCTTACGGCTTGGATAGGGTGATGCATTATATCCGAAAAATATTCCAATGCAGGAATTACATGATGCAGCTGCTCTTAACATAGAAAGTTTTTATGATAAGTTATTTTAATTGGACTTTTTGAACAATCTTAAGTGTACAGAGAATAGTTTTGAATTTAGTGAGGGTAGTGTATATGAAAGAGAAATTACAAAAATGGAGAGAATCCACTTTTACTTTTTGGAAATCCAGATCGAAGGGGCAAAAAGGGACGATGATCGGCGGAGCAGTATTAATCGTTTTGTTAATTGCTGCGGTAACTTTTTTTAGTTCCAATTCAAACTATGTTCCTTTGTATAATAATTTGTCCATGCAGGAAGCCGGCCAAATTACAACGGAGTTAGATACCAGAACAGTGCCATATGAGCTTGAAAATGGCGGAACTACCATTCTGGTGCCTGAGGAGCAGGTTGATTCGTTATTATTAGAATTTGCTTCTATGGGGCTTCCAAACAGCGGGAGTATAGATTATTCTTTTTTTAGTGAAAATGCCTCATGGGGTATTACGGAGAATGAATTCAGTGTCATGAAACTAGATGCGATGCAAACAGAGCTCGGGAATTTAATTTCAGGAATTGAAGGTATACAAGATGCAAATGTCATGATAAACACGCCTGAACAGCCTGTGTTTGCCGATGAAGCAACAGGAGAAGCCAGTGTTGCTATTATGTTACATACACAGCCGGGATATCAATTTGAGGGAAATCAAGTAGACGGTCTATATCATCTGGTGTCAAAGGCAATCCCTAATTTAGATGCAGAAGATATTATTATTATGAATCAGTACTTTGAATATTATGACCAGGAAACGCAATTAGCCGGCGGTCAGGATACATACTCAAATCAGCAAACCATTAAAAAAGATGTAGAACGTGATATTCAGCGCAGGCTGCAGCAAATGCTCGGAACAATGGTAGGAAATGAAAATATTGTTGTTTCCGTTACGGCAGATATTGATTTTTCACAAGAAAACCGTACAGAAGAATTAGTGGAGCCTGTTGATCTTGAAGCAATGGAAGGAATACCGGTCAGTCTGGAGACGATTCAAGAATCTTACACTGGTCAAGGAGCCCCGGATGGCGTTGCAGGAGCCGGGGAAGAAGATGTTGCGAACTTTCCTGCTGAAGAAGGGGACAATGACGGGGACTATGAATTAGATAGAGAAACAATCAATTATGAATTTAACCGTATCCGCCGTGAGATAGTGGAAAGCCCTTATCAAATCAGAGACCTTGGCATACAGGTGGCAGTTAACAGCACAAGACAAGGAGAAGATGGAGAAATAGAATTTTTAAACCAGCAGGAACAGACAGATGTGGAAGAAGGTGTGGAATCCATTTTGAATTCCATCATAGAAACATCGGTTGACGGAGATTTACAGGATATGGAGGAAGAAGCTGAACCGAATACCTCGATTGTGTTTCAGGAATTCAGCACTTCAGTCGGGGAGCAGGAAGAACCGTCAGGAGCAGGAATCCCTATATGGCTTTATATTGTTGGCGGAATTTTACTAATTGTCATCATTATTTTACTCTTTATGCTCAGAAGGAACCGTACAGAGGAAGAATGGCTGGAAGAGGAAATTGAGGAAGAGCAGCCGTTAGCTTCTGTAGCAGATAATGAAGAACCAATTATTCCTGAACTTCCTAGAGAAGATACAGAAGAAGTTATCAGGAGAAAACAATTGGAGAAAATTGCAAACGAAAAACCAGAAGAATTTGCGAAATTATTACGCAGCTGGATGAATGAGGATTAGGAGGTTTTATTTATGGCAAGAAAAAATACACTGACAGGCAGACAAAAAGCAGCCATTCTTTTAATCTCATTAGGTCCGGATGTATCAGCACAAGTGTATAAGTATCTATCAGAGGAAGAAATTGAAAAGCTGAGCTTAGATATTTCCTCTGTTAAAAAGGTAGATTCTAATTTAAAAGAAGATATATTAAATCAGTTCCATCAAATTGCTGTGGCACAAGACTATATCTCTCAGGGAGGGATTGGATATGCTAAAACGGTGTTGGAAAAAGCATTCGGGAAGCAGGAGGCATCCAGTATTATTAATCGCCTGACTTCTTCCTTGCAGGTGAGACCGTTTGATTTTGCGAGAAAAGCAGACCCGCAGCAGGTTTTGAATTATATTCAGGGAGAGCATCCGCAAACTATTGCACTGATCCTCTCTTATCTGGATGCGGAACAGAGCGGTCAAATCCTTTCTGCACTGCCCAAAAATGTACAGGCGGAGGTGGCCAGCAGAATTGCTACGATGGACTCCACCTCTCCAGAGATTATCAGTCAAATAGAGCAGGTGCTGGAGAAAAATATATCTTCATCCATGACAGAAGATTATACACAGACGGGCGGTATCCAAACGGTGGTAGAAGTACTGAATGGAGTCGATCGTTCTACAGAAAGAACGATATTAGAAGCTCTGGAGTCACAGGACCCGGATTTGGCGGAAGAGATCAAGAAAAGAATGTTTGTATTTGAAGATATTGTTACATTGGATAACCGGGCGATTCAGCGTGTTATCAGAGAAGTTGACAATGATGACCTGCGATTATCTCTCAAAGTAGCAAGCAATGAAGTGAAGGACATTGTGTTCCAAAATATGTCTGAACGGATGGTGACCACCTTTAAAGAGGAAATGGAATTTATGGGGCCGGTGCGTCTAAAAGATGTGGAAGAGGCACAAACAAGAATTGTCAATGTGATACGCGGGCTGGAAGAAAAAGGAGAAATTGTTGTGGCACGAGGCGGAGGAGACGATATTATTGTCTGATGTAAAAAAACAAATATCGATTAAACCAATTGAGTCTATTGTTACACGAGCCAATGCACCTCAAGATGACGCAAAAGAAGTACACCAGCAATTAACGGAGGCGATTTCCTGCCAAAAACAGGAATTAGCTTCCATTGAAGAAAAGCAGAAAAAGCGGGTAGAAGAAGCGGATAACCAGATAGAGGAAGCACGGAAAAAATGGGAAACAGAAAAGCAAGAGCTAATAGAGCTTGCCCGGAAACAAGGATTCCACAAGGGTTATGAGGATGGAAAACAAGAAGCTTATACACAGTTTGAATACAAACTGCAGGAGGCAAATCATATCGTTGATATAGCGAAAGAGGACTATCATCAAACATTGGAAAAGCAATCAGAAAGTATTGTAGAAATAGCCATGGCGACAGCGAATAAAGTTTTACATAATGAGCTGAAGGAGCAGCCGGATTATATTAGAACATTAATAAAGGATGCACTTGATGAAGTGAAATCTCAGCCAATTATTAGCATTGTTATCCACCCGGATTATTATGAGGAGGTTCATTCCTATCAGGAAGAACTGCAGCGCATAATCGGGGATGAAACGAAACTTTCTATCCACGCTGATATGAACATTCAGCCGACAGACTGTATTATCCAATACCCGCACGGTCAGATAGAAACAAGTGTGAATACACAGCTTGAAAAAATCCGGGAAGCATTAATGGATTATGTCATGGAGGATGCCGAATGAATAAAGAGGCCTTGATTTCAGTCATAGAGAAGACCATTCCATATAAACGGTATGGGAAAGTGATTCGTGTTGTAGGTTTGATGATTGAATCGGAAGGACCTGCAGCAAACATCGGCGAGGTTTGTTACATTCATACGAGCTCTGATAAGGGAGAGCCTATTTTAGCAGAAGTGGTAGGGTTTCAAAATGAAAAAATCATTTTAATGCCTTATCGGGAAGTAAACGAAGTGGGTTCAGGCTGTTTAGTAGAAGCTACTGGAAATCCATTAAACGTAAAAGTTGGCCGGAGCTTGATAGGACATGTGCTGGATCCGTTGGGAAAACCACTTTTAGACGGCGAAGCACTGCCTAAAGGCTTAACAGGATATCAGACGGAGAGAAAGCCGCCGAATCCTCTTTCCAGGCCGACAATCAGGCAGCCGCTACAGGTTGGCGTCCGGGCAATTGATGGTTTTTTATCAATGGGTATAGGACAGCGTGTCGGTTTGTTTGCCGGGAGCGGAGTAGGAAAAAGTACATTGCTGGGAATGATTGCAAGGAATAGCAATGCGGATGTGAACATTATTGCTCTTATCGGTGAACGAGGAAGAGAGGTCCGGGAATTTATTGAGCATGATTTAGGAGAAGAAGGACTGAAAAAATCCATTATTGTTGCAGCAACCTCTGATCAGCCTGCACTTATGCGGATTCGCGGGGCATATTCAGCAACGGCAATCAGTGAATACTTCAGAGAACAGGGATTTAATGTGAATTTAATGATGGATTCTGTCACCCGTGTTGCAATGGCACAAAGGGAAATTGGTTTGGCTGTTGGAGAGCCGCCAACGACAAAGGGGTATACTCCGAGTGTGTTCTCAATCTTACCCAAGCTTTTAGAGCGGGCTGGGACAGATGAAAATGGTTCGATTACGGGTTTTTATACCGTGCTCGTTGACGGCGATGATATGAACGAGCCAATTGCTGATGCAGTAAGAGGAATATTGGATGGCCATATTGTTCTGGATCGGAAAATCGCAGAAAGAGGCCAGTATCCTGCAATCAATGTGATGAAGTCAATCAGTAGGGTCATGAATGTGATTACAACAGATGAGCATCAGCAAATTGCTACAAAATTAAGGACGCTTCTCGCTGTCTACGAAGAAAATAACGAATTAATCTCTATCGGCGCATATAAAAAAGGAACAAACCCTGAAGTGGACTTAGCTGTGGCATCATATCCAAATATTGTTTCTTTTTTAAAACAAGGGGTCTATGAACAAGTTAGTTTTGAAGAAACCGTACAGATGATGAAAAACCTGGTTCAATAAAGGAGTTGTTTTAAATGGCTAAGATATCCAGTTTAGCTAAAATACGGGATTTGCATGATAATGAGAAGCAAGTAGCTCAGCGGGCTTATGCGGAATCCCAAGAAACATTTGAGAAAATTGCCAGAGAATTATACAGCTTATTGAAGAAAAAAGAAATGGCAGAAAGTACCTTTGAAAATGCGATTCAAGCATCTACATCTATTGAAAAAATAAAAGAACAGTCTGCTTATATAGAAAAATTGACCAATCAAATTCAAACGGTGCAGCTGCTAGTACAGAGAGCAAGAAATGACATGAATTCTAAGCAAACGAAATTATCGGAAGCTTATATTGAGTATAAAAAATACGATAAGATGATTGATTTAAAAAAAGAGGAAGCTAAAGCCGTATTAAAAAAGCAGGAAGCTGCGTTTATGGATGAAATGTCCATGCAACAATATCTGAGACAAAATCAAAGGTGAAAATAATGAAAAATAAAAATAAAAAACAAAGTGAAACGGAACCGGAAGTTAAGAAGTCTCCAGGTATCTTTATGAAGCTGTTTTTAATAGCTATGCCACTTTTTATCCTGGCTGTTATTGTCGTCTTTGTTTTACATATTGCCGGATTTAATACATTAGATTGGCTGAAGGAACGAAGTCAATCCATTCCGGTTGTCGGAGAAATGTTCACAGACGAATCAAATGAAGAAATAAGTGAATTGAATGATTTACAGGCATTGCAAAATCAATTGGAAAGCAGAAATGAAATCATCAATAATAAAGATGAACAAATCCAAGAGCTTGAAGAAACAATTGCTGATTTAGAAAGCGAGATTAGCAGTTTGGAAGAAGAACAGGAAGAAAACGAAAATAACGAGGATACAGAACAAAGCGATGAGCAGCAAGGCGGGGAGCAGGCGCAAGCTGAGGCTGGTGCCGTTTCAGAAAAAAGTTCGATGACAAGAACATTGGAAGGTATGAAGAGTAAGGAAGCAGCTGCTATTCTAGAAAACCTGGAAGCTGATTTAGCCGTAACTATTTTAGAAGAAATGTCTACTGGGGACCGCGGTGATATATTACAGCAAATGAATGTGGAAGCGGCGACGACCTATACGCAAATGTTAATGGAGTAACAATATAAGAAACTTGAAAGGAGGTGAAAAAGTGAATGCGATGAGGCTGAATATAGCTGATCTTATGTTTTCCAATCAGGCGAGTATCAAGTCAAGAACACAGCAAGGCTCCCGTTTTGGTGATTTATTATTACAGCAATCAGGGTCACTACCTGCCAGGGGGGATATAAAAACCCCGCTTCAGCAAAATCAGAAGCAGCAGTTAGCAGATGTGTTTGAACAGGTAGGAGAATCACTTCCTGATGAAGTACTTGCTATTTTGAAAGATAATGATGTTTTGCAGGAAGAAATCGTTGCTTTGTTAATGGAAAATGCAGTAACTCAGCAAGAGAGTTCTTTAGAAAAAAATGGTGATCAGCAAAGATTACAGATAGAGAATCTGCTTAGCCAATATCTATCTTCAGCGCTTGCGGAGCACCCAGAAATATCCTCAATGGCAGATTTACAGCCTGCGATAGACATTTATAACGAAATAACCAAGCAGCTGCAAGGAATAGAACAAACTGCAGATATACATGATACATCCAGCTTATTAGCGCAATTGCTGCAGGATTGGGAGCAGTTTTTTAAAGAAAATCCTGATATAGATAAACAGGAAGTGCTGGACGGTATTTACCAGCAAATGCAACATGCTGATTCCTCCATTTTTGAACAGACTGTACATCAAATGGCGTATCAAATGCTTGAAGCTGGCTTGCGGGAAGAAGAAATAAATGATGCTGACGACTTTGAAAATGTGGAAGTAATCAAGGCTTTGCAAGATTTTAATGAATTTATGCTGAGAGCCGATGGGGAAACAGCGGAGCAAATAGAAAAAAAGATAGATGATTTATTGATTGAAGCCGGTTTAATGACTGAAGAGCAGATGAAAGGCAGTTGGGTTGAGGCTGAACAAGCAGAGCAGCAAGCCAGAATACAACAATTCATCCAAGGTATAAGCCAGCAGCTCCAAATAGCAGATTCCTCCGTTTCTAGTCAGATAGTAAATCAAATTGCACATCAATTGCTGGCCGCCAACTTGCCAGAAGAACAAATGCTAAACAACCGTAAAGCAAATTCTGCGGTGGTCGAACAGACCGATAAAACCGGACTAGATGCAGAAGGATTACAGCGTGTGGAGGCTAGAATTGCAGGGTGGCTGCAATCCATTTTTAAAGAAGTATCTCCTGGAGTTATCAAGCAGAATAACGATGTCCAATTAGTCAGGCAGACAGCTAATGAAACAGGTTACCACCAGCCAGTAAAAGCGGAAGCTGAAGTTGTTCCTCGGATCGAGCCGAAAATGGCAGCCTGGCTGCAAACGTCATTCCAAGATGCATCGCCGGCTGTTTTTAAGCAGGATAGTCTTCCTATCTCCAAGATAGAACAATTTATTGTTCAGATGGGGCAGACAGATTCATCAAAAGGCCTATCAGGTAAAGAGCTGATCGAGAAAATTGAAACAATTGTACAAAGTCAGCGCCTGCAAAATTTTGTGCGGGGACAAAATCCCATCTCCATCCAATTGAGACCGGAGAACCTAGGTGATATGACGATACGTTTTATACAGACAAATGGAGAGTTGACAGTACAGATGCTTGTTTCTTCTAAAGCGGTGAAGGAAGTATTGGAATCGAATCTGCACCAGCTGAGAAATGTGTTTTCACCGCATCAGGTATCGGTTGAGAGGCAGGATAATGTGAATGCTTCGCAGACAGATGCATCGAAAAATGCGAAAGAAAATCAAAGTGAGCAGCATTCAGAGCACCAGGAAACAGCTTCTGACTCCAATGAACAGGATTCGTCTTCTGAAACAGAATCCTTTGAATCATTTATGGAGAAACTGCTATCGCAAAATATAGAGGAGCAAGTTTAATAATAACCACAGCTGCACAAAAACGTAGCCGGAATTTGAAAGGCGGTGACAACGATCACTTCTATAGATCCATCTTTATACTTAAGTAATCAGCCAAAAACAAGAGAGCCTTCTTCTGAACTGGGAAAAGACGAATTCTTAAAATTATTGATTGCCCAAATGCAAAACCAGAATCCGATGAATACGATGGATGAATCAGAATTTATAGCGCAAATGGCATCATTTTCTTCCCTGGAGCAAATGACGAATATGTCTAATTCGATGGAACTCTTAGTAAATAATCAGCTCGTATCTCCGGCTATTCAATATAGCCATATGATTGGAGAAACGGTAAATTATAGAACCTTTGATAAAGAGACCGGAAGAGAAACAGGTGTGGAATCAGGCAAAATTATTTCTGTATCTCAACAGGATGGATGGGCTGTTTTTCATTTAGAAAATGGCCAAAAAATCTATGCTGATACCGTTATTGAAGTAGGAGCATCCGGAGAAGAAACTGATAATGAATCAGAAAATGAGGTGACAGACCCTTCGGAAAATGAGGAGGGAGAAGAATAATGGTTCGCCCCATCCAACCAATCGTACCACCTATATCACAGGAACAGCATATACAAAAAGCGGCACCGAAAAAAGGAGCAATTTCCTTTAGAGATATTCTTCAAAACCAGCAAGAGCTGACAATCAGTAAGCATGCCGCAGAACGGATGCAAGAGCGGAATATCCAGCTTAGCAATCAAGAATGGCAGTCTATTCAAGAGAAAGTAAAAGAAGCAAAACAAAAAGGTGTAAAAGATGCATTGGTCGTAATTGATGGCAATGCAATGGTAGTCAGTGTCAAAAATAATACAGTGATTACAGCGCTAAACCAATCAGAAGCAGATAAAAAAGTATTTACCAATATTGATGGAACAATTTTATTGTAAAAAAGGCCGGACCCTTTATGGGAAGCCTATTGCCGCGGAATGACAGAAGCGGTCAAATGAAAATAAAAAGGGGAAATAATCATGTTACGTTCAATGTACGCAGGTATTTCAGGAATGAAAAATTCACAAACAAAATTAGATGTTATCGGTAATAATATTGCAAACGTGAATACATCAGGCTATAAGAAATCGAATATTAATTTTCAGGATATGCTGAGTCAGACAACCTCAGCAGCACAAGGACCGGGAAATGGACGTGGCGGGATTAATGCATCTCAAGTTGGTCTTGGTTCACAGGAAGGTGCCATTTCAAATACTCATACTCCAGGTTCCAGACAAACAACGAATAATCCATTAGATTTTGCGATCCAAGGAGATGGGATGTTTGTCGTACAGGAGGGTGATACAAATTACTATACCCGCGCAGGCAACTTTTACTTAGACGCTGGCGGGAATATCGTTAATGCAAACGGATATTATTTACAGGCTGAAGGAGGAGGAAATCTTACCATTCCGGAAAATGCCGAGAGTTTCAGTGTGCAGCCGGATGGAACGGTCACCTATACGGATGCTAATGAGAATACAGAAGAAGTAGGACGAATCGCATTAGCGAAGTTTTCCAACCCAGCTGGATTGGAAAAAGTTGGTGGCAGCTTGTACGCCGCTACAAATAATGCTGGACTAGTTGGTACAGGTCTAGAAGGTCCGGGAGCAAATGGAACTGGTGAAATAATCAGCGGTGCATTGGAAATGTCCAACGTTGACTTATCCGAAGAGTTCACAGAAATGATTACAGCACAGCGTTCATTCCAGGCAAACACGAGAATAATTACAACGTCTGATGAAATTTTACAAGAGCTTGTTAATCTAAAACGATAAGCAAAGGGGGAAGGGGACTGACCTGAATGGACATCAGGTTAGTCCCGATAACGTATGATTCGATTAACCCGATTAAATAATGAACCTTTTGTTCTGAATGCTATCATGATTGAGCAGGTACAGGCATATGCCGATACAAGCATTTCTCTATTAAACGGAAAAAAGGTGTTTGTCAAAGAAAGCGAAGAAGAAATTATTGAAAAGGTAACAGCCTTTTATCACCAGATTGGGTTTCCCGCACTCCCGTTAAAGGCAGGTGAAAAGAATGAGTAAAATAGTAAAAATAGCTATGACATCTATTATTACATTACTTGTTGGCGTTGTAGCAACGCTTATTATCGTTATCTATGTTAATGAGCCGGAAGAAACTTCTGGAGAGCAATCGATTGATGAGATGGTAAGCCATTCTTATGAAACGCCAGAGGTGACTACAGATATTAAGGACGACCGATATGTCCAGGTTCAATTTCAAGTTATTACAGATGATAATAAAGCAGTGGAAGAATTAGAAAAACGGGGCTTTCAAATTACGAATTTATTAATTAAAGAATTGGCCGTTATGGAAGTGGATGATTTTCAAACAGGTCTGGACGAGCTCGAGGATACATTGAAAACAGATTTAAATGAAATGATGACAGAAGGAACGGTTACCGAAGTATATACCATTAAGAAAATACTTCAATAGATTCTATCATGTCAGGAGGTGACCAAAGTTTATGGATGAGGTATTATCGCAAAATGAAATTGATGCCTTGCTTTCAGCGATAACATCAGGAGAAATGGATGCGGAAGAATTGAAAAAAGAAGAAGATGAAAAACGCATTCGTGTTTATGATTTTAAGAGAGCGTTACGTTTTTCAAAAGACCAGATACGCAGCATTTCAAGACTGCATGAGAATTATGCAAGGTTGCTGACAACTTTTTTTGCTACACAGCTCAGGACATACGTGAATATTAATGTTACCTCTGTCGATCAAGTGCCTTATGAGGAATTTATACGCTCTGTACCGAAGCCGACCGTACTTAATATTTATAGTTTGGAGCCATTAGATGGCAATTTAATCATGGAAATCAATCCCAATGTAGCATTTGCATTATTGGAACGATTACTTGGAGGAAAAGGTTCTACTGGTTCGAAAACAAGCAGTTTGACAGAAATTGAAAAGATTTTGCTCACACAATTATTTGAGAAAGCAGAAGTCAGCTTAAAGGAAGCTTGGTCATCTGTTGCAGATATCGAACCCATTTTAGAAGAATTCGAGGAGAATCCCCAATTTATGCAAATCGTTGCACCCACAGAAACGGTGGTAGTTGTTTCGTTAACCGCTATGATTGGAGAGGTATCCGGGATGATTAATATATGTATTCCGCATATTATCTTGGAGCCGATTATACCAAAGCTTTCTGCAAGCTATTGGATGCAGACGAATAAAAACAAAGATGAAAAAAGTCTGCAAAGAATGTCGAAGTATCTTCAAAATACCGATGTAGAAGTAAAAACTGTTCTGGGGGAAGCATCCATCAATATTGATGAATTTTTGAAGTTCTCTGTCGGCGATGTGATTGCGTTGGATCAAGCAATTGATGCACCATTAAAAATGGCTGTAAATGATGAATTTAAGTTTCTTGTACAGCCGGGAAAGTATCGGCATAAAATGTCTGTCCAAGTATTAGAGGAACTGAATGGGGTGATGGAAAATGATGAATGACGGCAAGCTGTCACAAGAAGAAATAGATGCCCTGCTTAAGGTGCCTGCAGATGAACAGGAGGATGACCAGCAGGAGCAGACGGCAGACGAAGCATTTTTAACAAGTATCGAAAAGGATGCTTTGGGGGAAATCGGTAATATTTCCTTTGGAAGCTCTGCTACTACACTGTCTACACTGTTAAACCAGAAGGTAGAAATTACTACACCGGCTGTCACGGTGATTGGCAAGGATCAATTAGAAGAAGAAGTTACATTTAAACCTGTGAGTGTTCAAGTTAATTACATAGAAGGCTTTACTGGCAATAATGTGTTTTTCATTAAATCAGAGGATGCGGCAGTAATCGCAGATATCATGCTTGGCGGAGACGGGACAAACCCGGATAAAGAACTGAACGAAATGCACCTAAGTGCCGTTCAAGAAGCCATGAATCAGATGATGGGAGCAGCTGCTACCAGCATGTCTACTGTATTTAATAAGAAAATAGATATTTCACCGCCTGAGATTATTCATGGACTGGAAAATCAAAAAAAAGAAGGTTTATTTAAAGACGAAGTGTACGTTAAAGTATTTTTCAAGTTAATGGTTGGAGATTTAATAGATTCCAATATGGTACAGCTGGTTCCGTTGGATTTTGCTAAAGAATTAGTACACCAATTAATGAATCCGGCTCCTGAAGCTAAAGAAGAGCCTTCTGTCAAAGAGGAACCAGAAACAGCAGTAAGTCAGACTGCAGCAAGTGTAAATACGCATTCAGCAGTTGCTGCTGCGCCGGTAACTGAAGAGAAACAGGCTGAACAAGAACAACCTGTCAGGCCTGCTGGAAATACAGGAACTACGAATCAAAAAAATGATGAGATTTTAGGAAGACCAAGCTCCCAGGAAGCGGATGTCCAGGAAGCAGCATTTTCTGAATTCGAGCAGGCTCCGCTCAATTATCAAGGGCAGCGGAATTTAGATATGTTAATGGATATTCCATTAAGAGTCACTGTGGAATTGGGCAGGACAAAGCAGTCTATCAAGGAAATATTAGAACTGGGAGCCGGCTCTATTATTGAATTAGATAAACTGGCGGGAGAACCTGTAGATATTCTGGTAAATGAAAAATTAGTTGCTGAAGGAGAAGTCGTAGTTATTGACGAAAACTTTGGGGTTCGTGTAACAGATATCGTCAGTCAGCATGATAGAATCCAGCATTTAAGAAAATAAATATGCATAATTAGGTATATTGAAGGAGAGAGAAAAAATGGGCCAAAAGATTTTAATAGTAGATGATGCAGCTTTTATGAGAATGATGATCAAGGATATTTTAACAAAGAATGATTTTGAAGTGGTTGGAGAAGCACAGGACGGCAACGAAGCTGTTGAAAAATATAAGGAACTTCAGCCTGATTTAGTAACAATGGATATTACGATGCCGGAAAAAGATGGATTAGCAGCATTAAAAGAAATTCTTCAGGTTAATTCAAATGCAAAAGTCATTATGTGTTCAGCTATGGGACAGCAGGCAATGGTTATTGATGCTATCCAGGCCGGAGCAAAAGACTTTATTGTTAAACCATTCCAAGCAGATCGTGTCATTGAAGCAATTCAAAAAGCACTCGGCTAAATAGACTTCAATTTAAAAAGTGAGTTGACGAGATTGAAGAAGCAATTATGGCGTATATATGCGTTGGGGGCAGGGATTCTATTATTTCTGCTGCTCCCAATCAGCGTAGGCGCAGAAGCAAATGTGTTAGACTGCCTCGAAAATGAAGAGGAGTGTAATGAAGAAGAAGTAAATTTAAATAATGAACAGCCGGATGTAAACGATGAAGATACAATCATAGACAATAACAATGAATTTTTAGTGGAGGACGAAGCTTCTAATTCATCCATGGGCTGGCAGATTGTGCGTCTGGTTATTGGTCTGGCACTCGTATTAGGTTTAGTTTATGTCGTATTAAAGTTTTTAGGAAAGAGAAACGGGTTTAATCAGCAGCCGGGTCTCTTAAGAAATGTAGGCGGAGTATCTGTCGGAGCAAATAAATCTGTTCAAATTATCCGTGCAGGAAACAAATATTATCTTATTGGCGTTGGAGATAATGTGGAGCTTTTAGAGGAAATCGATGATCCAGAAACAATAGAACAGTTACTTGATCAGTCAGCAGAGAAGGGTTCAGATCCATTATCATTCTTTTCAAGAGAAAAAAATGACAATGGGAAGAAAGCGTCTGGCAAGTCTTTTGATCAATTACTTACCAGAGAGCTGAAATCGATTCGTAAAAATCGCCAGAATCTAATTAATAAGCATAAGGACGATTCAAATGAATGATTTTATAGATATCTTTTCTAGCTCTGACCCGACGAATATAGCCACCTCTGTGAGGCTCCTGTTATTATTAACGATTTTTTCCTTAGCTCCGGGAATTTTAATTTTAATGACGAGCTTTACACGGATTATTATTGTTTTATCCTTTGTACGTACATCATTAGCTACGCAGCAGATGCCCCCAAATCAGGTACTCATCGGTATTGCTTTGTTTATGACGTTCTTTATCATGGCTCCTACCTTTTCGGAAGTCTATGAACAAGGATTATCTCCGCTTTTTGAAGAGGAGATAACGTTGGATGAAGCATATGAAAATGCAAGTGTTCCGTTAAAAGAATTTATGGCGCAGCATACAAGGCAGAAGGATTTGCAATTATTCTTGAGTTATACAGAGGCAGAACCGCCGGAAACGGTACAGGATATTCCGTTAACCACTTTAGTCCCTGCATTTGCAATCAGTGAATTAAAGACGGCATTTCAGATGGGCTTTATGATTTTTATTCCATTTTTAATTATTGATATGGCTGTCGCAAGTATCTTAATGTCCATGGGGATGATGATGCTGCCGCCGGTAATGATTTCATTGCCATTTAAAATATTATTATTTGTGTTGGTTGATGGGTGGTATTTGATTACGCAGTCACTGCTCGGTGGTTTCTAGTAGAACCGTATTGAAAGTGGTATTGGAAGTGGAAGGAGTATAATTAATGAGTAGTGAATTAGTATTAACCCTGGCTGAACGGGGAATCTTTACAATTTTATTAATAACGGTTCCTGTATTGCTGCTGGCTTTGGCCGTAGGTTTACTTGTAAGTATTTTTCAGGCAACAACACAAATTCAAGAACAGACACTTGCATTTATTCCAAAAATTTTGGCGGTACTACTTGGTCTCGTATTTTTTGGACCTTGGATGTTAACAACCATTGTTGAATTTACTTCCAGTCTATATATGAATATTAACCAATACATAGGGTAGATCTGATGATTGAAATGATAAATTGGAACCTTGTTCCTGCGTTCATGTTAATATTTGTCCGGATTATGGCTTTCTTTGTCATTATGCCTCTATTCTCTTATCGGTCTGTTCCTGTTCAATTTAAAATAGGAATCAGTTTTTTTCTGACACTCATTTTAATTCCTACGGTAGATATCAGTAATGTTGCGCTGAATGATTTATATTTATTCCTGCTGTTTAAGGAAGCTCTCATTGGAATTTGTATCGGATTGATTGCTTTTATTCTTGTTTCAGCTATTCAGGTTGCCGGGGGATTTGTTGATTTTCAAATGGGATTTGCGATTGCCAATGTGATAGATCCGCAAACTGGGGCGCAAAGTCCGTTGACAGGCCAGTATTTCTATATTATTGCTCTGCTATTTCTATTATCCGTAGATGGCCATCATATGATTTTGAATGGGATGATGAACAGTTTCACATATATCCCTTTAGATCAATTTATTCCATTTGGAGAGGAAAGCATTGTTGAACTTGTGCTGACAACGTTTAACACAATGTTTCTGATTGCTTTCCAAATCGCAGTACCCATTGTAGGCTGTTTGTTTTTAGTGGATGTTGCCTTAGGGATTGTGGCTCGGACAGTACCGCAGATGAATGTGTTTGTCGTTGGGCTGCCATTAAAAATCCTTGTCAGCTTTGTAGCAATTCTTGTATTTCTAGCACTTTACATCGGCTTGCTGCAATCTGTTTTTGAAGCAATGTTCCGTGTAATGGAGCAGTTAATGGCTTTATTTGGAGGTGTTTAATGTGAAATTGACATTAGACTTACAATTTTTTGCAGGGGAAAAAACAGAAAAAGCAACTCCAAAGAAAAGACAGGACGAACGTAAAAAAGGACGTGTTGCCAAAAGTCAGGATATCAATACAGCTGTCCTGCTGCTCGGCTGCTTTATCGGATTGTTTGTTTTTGGCGGTTATATTCTGGAATATATGACGAGCTTTTACAGAAAATCATTTACAGAATACATTCATTGGGATGTGACGAATCACTCGGTTCAAATGATGTTTAATGATTCGTTCCTTCAAGCGGTTTTAATGGTTGCCCCAATTATGGTGATAGCCGTTATTTCCGGTGTAGCTGCAAATCTGCTTCAGGTCAAATTTCTGTTTTCAACAGAGCCGTTAAAGTTCGATTTGAAAAAAATTGACCCGATTAAGGGAGCTAAGAGGATTTTTTCTATTCGGGCATTAGTGGAATTTTTGAAATCATTATTGAAGATCGCCTTGGTTGGGACGGTCACATTTACCGTCATTTGGATGAATAAAGATCAGATGCTGATGACTGCATTTTTAGATGCTGAAGGAGCGTTGGGCTTTTTTGCACGGGTTACTACCATCATGGCATTCTCGGCTATTGCTTTATTGATTTTTTTAGGAGTGCTAGATTATTTATACCAAAAATACGATTTTGAAAAAAACATTCGGATGTCCAAGCAAGACATTAAAGACGAGTATAAAAATGTCGAAGGGGATCCGTTAATTAAATCAAAAATGAAAGAAAAACAAAGACAGATAGCAACCCGAAGAATGATGAGCGAGGTTCCGGGAGCGGATGTCATTATTACCAACCCGACCCACTATGCCATTGCCATTAAATATGATGAAGCAAAGGCAGAAGCACCATTTGTTATTGCGAAAGGGACGGACAGCATTGCACAGCGCATCAAGGAAATTGCGAATGAACATCATGTACAAATGGTAGAGAATCGTTCATTGGCAAGAGCGCTGTATGCTGCAACTGAAATCGGCGAAGTTATTCCGGAAGAATACTTTCAGCCTGTAGCAGAGGTTCTTGCATATGTATATCAAATGGAGAAAAAAGCGTAAGAAGTTAGGAGAGAATGGAAATGAAATTCCGGGATATTGCGGTTCTCATAGGCGTTATACTGGTTATTGTTATGCTGGTTATCCCGTTGCCTGGAGAATTTTTAAGTCTTCTCATATTAATTAATATAATACTTGCATTGGTTGTTATTTTAGTAGCCATGAATACCACGGAACCATTGCAATTTTCCGTATTTCCAACACTGATTTTGTTGTTGACATTATTTCGGTTAGCTTTAAATGTGTCCACAACCCGTGCCATTCTCTCGGAAGGTAATGCAGGAGGAGTTGTAGAAACATTCGGCTCCTTTGTAATTGGAAATAACCCTTTAGTCGGGTTTGTTGTATTTATTATTTTAGTTATTATCAATTTTATTGTTATTACCAAAGGGGCAGAACGTGTATCGGAAGTTGCTGCCAGGTTCTCCCTCGATGGGATGCCCGGGAAGCAGATGAGTGTCGATGCGGATTTAAATGCCGGTTTAATTACAGAGAGCCAGGCGAAAGAACGGCGGGAAAAAATTGAAAATGAAGCCGACTTTCATGGATCCATGGATGGGGCAAGTAAATTCGTTAAAGGAGATGCTATCGCCGGGATTGTCATCGTTCTGATCAATGTACTTTTCGGAATGATTATCGGGGTGGCTCAAATGGGCTTGTCTTTGTCAGAGTCCGTTGAATTATTTACACGTCTTACTGTTGGGGACGGACTGGTCAGTCAAATACCTGCTTTGCTTATTTCAACGGCAACAGGGATTGTCGTTACAAGGTCTGCCCGGGGAAGTAATTTAAGTTCGGATGTAACAGGTCAGCTGCTGCAATTTCCGAAGCTTTTATATATCGCAGCAGGAACAATCTTTCTGCTTGGTCTGACTCCAATCAACTTTTTCTTAACGACGCTTCTGGCCGCTTTTTTAGCCTTCAGCGGGTACTGGATGGAGAAGAAAAGTGTGGAGCCGGAACAAGTTACTGAGGAAGAGGAAGAAGAAACCGAATTGACCGCTCTCAAACAGCAGGAAAATGTGGTCAGCCTCTTGAATATGGATCCGATTGAATTTGAATTTGGCTATGGATTAATTCCTTTAGCGGATACATCCCAGGGAGGAGACTTGCTGGACAGGGTCATTATGATACGGAGACAGCTGGCGATTGAGCTTGGACTCGTAATACCTGTAGTAAGAATCAGGGATAATATCCAGCTGCAGCCGAATGAATATCAATTAAAGATAAAAGGAGACAAGGTTGCCAGCGGTGAATTAATGCTGGATCATTATTTGGCGATGGCTCCCGACTTTTTAGAGGATGATATAGAAGGAATTGATACAAAAGAGCCTGCATTTGGGCTGCCTGCAAAATGGATAAGTGAAAATGTAAAAGACGAAGCGGAATTATCCGGTTATACGGTCGTTGATCCTCCTTCTGTTGTATCGACTCACCTGACAGAAGTGATTAAAAAACATGCATTTGAGCTCTTGGGAAGAGAGGAAACAAAACAGCTGATTGATCACTTAAAAGAAACAAATCCGATTTTAGTCGAGGAAGTAACCCCGGAACCATTGTCCGTCGGCGATGTTCAAAAAGTACTGTCGAAGCTTTTAAGAGAAGGTGTATCTATCCGGAATCTGCCGGTAATCTTTGAAACATTAGCTGATTTTGCCAGATTGACTAATGATACAGATGTGCTGGGAGAATACGTCAGACAAGGGTTAGCATCACAAATCACAAAAAGCTTTGTAAAAGATGATAATGCGTTGAAGGTGATTACGATATCCGGAAAGATTGAAAAAGCAATTGCTGACCATGTTCAACAGACAGAGCACGGCAATTACTTAGCGTTAGACCCGGATCAGCAGCAGGAAATTGTGCAGGCGATTCATAAGGAAGCGGAAAAAGTATCCCTTCAGGAAGAAACAACGATTATTATATGCTCGCCGGCAGTGCGGATGTATTTAAAACAATTGTTAGACAGGTTCTTACCTCAAGTTGTTGTATTATCATACAATGAACTAGAACCGACTGTGGAGGTACAAAGTGTTGGGGTGGTGAATATCGCATGAAGATAAAGAAATATAAAGCGCCGTCTATGCCGGAAGTAATGAAGCAGGTAAGGAAAGATTTTGGCACAGACGCAGTTATTTTACAATCCAGGCAAATTAAATCAGGCGGCATGTTGGGGCTTTTTAAAAAGAATTATATAGAGGTAGTTGCCGGCTATGATCCGGAACCGGTTCAGCCTGTTAAAAAAGCAACTGTCAAAAAAGAAGCTCCTGCACTGCAAAAGGAGAAGACTCCGGAAGCGGCAGCAGATGTTTCTTATTCTAAAGAACTGGAACAGGTTTATAAACTCCTGGAAGCGCAGAACAGACAGCTCCAGCTCAGGTTAACGCCGGATGAACAGCTGATATATGACCGCCTGACAGCGCAGGAGGTTCTTCCTGATATTGCTTTGGAGCTCATCAAGGAAGGGGGGAATCAGACTGCTGCCCTCCAGCAAAGAATCCATGAAGAAATAGAAAAGCGCTTGGAAGGGCTGCAATTAGGCTTTACATATCACCATAAAGTGATTCAATTTGTCGGCCCGACTGGTGTAGGAAAAACAACTACGATTGCAAAAATCGCCGCCCGCATGCAGCTGACAGAAAATAAAAGAATTGCGTTTATCACACTGGATACGTACCGGATAGCAGCAGTTGAGCAGCTGAAAACATATGCAAAGATTCTTCATATACCTGTACATGTAGCGTATAACAAGCAGGAATACCATCAGTATATCGCGGAGCTGCAGGATTATGATGTGATTTTAGTAGATACAGCCGGAAGAAATTATCGGGATGAAACTTACTTGAAAGATATGGCGGACTGGATAAGCCCTGGAGAAGTAACAAATTATCTCGTATTATCAATGACGGCAAAACCGAAAGATTTTCTGGATATTTACGGAAAGTTTACAGCAATCGGTGTTCATGGGCTTATCTTGACAAAATTAGATGAGACAGAGCAATACGGAAATATTTTGAATGCTGCATTTCATTATCCTGACATCCGGATTGGCTATATGACAAATGGGCAGGATGTTCCCGAGGACATGCTGAGTCCAACCTTAAATCAGCTTAGCCGTTATATAATAGGTGATGAACAATGAGCTATGACCAGGCTGAACAGCTCCGAAACCGGCTATCCCCTGAAAGGACAGCAAAAACGATTGCTGTTTGCAGCGGAAAAGGCGGTGTAGGAAAATCAAATTTCACACTTAATTTTTCGATGAAACTTGCACAGGAGAATCATAAAATCCTGGTATTTGATTTAGATGTAGGAATGGGAAATATCGATTTACTCCTTGGTATGCAGACAGACTATTCTATTGCCGATGTTTTAAATAATAAAATTTCCATTCAGGACGCCATTGTAAAAAGTCCTTATGGCATAGATTATATTCCCGGAGGCTCTGGCCTGCACGATTTCTTAGAAATTAATGAGCATAAGAAAGCTATTTTTTATCAAGGGCTGGAAAAGGTATGGCGAGAATATGATTATGTGTTATTTGATATGGGTGCTGGTGTGACAGAGACTTCATTATTTTTTATTTTGGCAGCAGATGAATGTTTTATTGTCACTACGCCTGAACCGACGTCCATTACGGATGCATATGGAATGGTGAAGCATATATTATCTAATCAGCCGGATATGCCAATCTATACTATTTTAAATCGTTCAAGGAATAAAACAGAGGGCAGCAATATTCTCGATAATTTCCACACGGTTATTCGCCGCTTTCTGGACGCAGAGGCTCGAAGATTAGGTTGTATTCCAGAAGACGGAAATATAATGAAAGCTGTCATGCATCAAAAACCGTATACCAAGTTATATCCGAAAACGAAGGCTTCCAAAGCAATGGAGTCGATCCTGCAAATGTACGTAAATGACACAAACAAAACGGTACGTAAATCTGGCAGTTTCATAGAACGGATAAAACATTTCATGAAGGGGTGAAGAAATGACTCTAATTAATGTTCTTGTCGTAGATGATTCTGCATTTATGAGAAAAATGATTTCTGAGATTTTAACAGAGGATGGCAGATTTCATGTAGTTGGAACTGCCGTACATGGCGAAGATGGGGTAAATAAAGTAAAAAAGCTGCATCCGGATGTCGTAACCATGGATGTCCAAATGCCGAAGCTGGATGGTTTAGGAGCTTTAAAACAGATTATGGAGGAATGTCCTGTTCCTGTGGTCATGCTGTCCAGTGAAACAAGAAAAGGCGCTGATTATACCATCCAGGCTATTTCGACAGGTGCGGTTGACTTTATTACAAAGCCGTCCGGAGCGATTTCATTAGATATAAAAAAGGTAGAAAAAGAAATATGCGACAAGGTCTATACAGCAGCAACCGTAAAAGTACATAAAAAAATAAATGGAGCAGCGCAGCATGTGCCGATAGAACGTATACAGCAGCCATTGACAATGCCTGCGAAGCCCTCTCTTTCCTCCAAAAAAATGGTTGCCATCGGAACGTCTACTGGAGGCCCGAGAGCGCTGCAGAAAGTCATTACCGCTTTACCGAAAGATCTTGGTGTTCCTGTTGCTGTTGTACAGCATATGCCTCCTGGATTTACTGCGTCTCTGGCAGAACGGTTAAATCAAATTAGCCGGTTGACTGTTAAAGAAGCGGAACATGGAGAATTAATGAAAAAGGGAACGGTCTACATCGCGCCGGGCGGATACCATATGGAAGTGAAAAGCAGCGGCATGGCATTAATGATTTCATTAAATCAACAACCGCTGGATAATGGTCATCGTCCGTCCGTCAATACATTATTCCGCTCTCTGTGTTCTCTTAAGAATTATCAGATTGTAACCTGCGTCTTAACAGGGATGGGGAATGACGGTACGCTTGGCTTAAAAGCATTGAAAAAAGCAAATTCTCATGTCGTTTCACTTGCAGAGACAGAAGAGACAGCTATTGTATATGGAATGCCGAAGTCTATTATCAATGAGGGGCTAGCTGATTATCAAGTGCCATTAAATCAAATGGCTAGCCAGCTGAGCAATCTTGTTAAATAACAAATAACCGGAAGGGAAAGATTGGCATGACACAAGAACAGTTAACTCCAGAAAGATTAGAAAAAACAATCATTTTTGATTTGAATGGCAGTGAGTATGGGTTGCCGGTGAACTTTGTAGAGTCTATTGAAACATCCTTGCCTATTACACGCGTCCCGCACGAAAAAAATTATATTAAAGGTGTGATTAATCTTAGAGGGAAGATTATTCCTGTCATTGATTTGCGCATTCGGCTGGAAGAAGAGCCGGAGCATAACAAGGAAGAAGATCAGATAATCATCACCAAGATTGATGAGACACAAGTTGGGTTGATTATAGACAATGCAAATGATGTGCTAGACATCCCGGTTGATCTTTTGGAAAATCCTCCGGAAACCATTGGCACTGTAAAAAAAGAATACATCCATTCTATTGCTCATCTGGATAATCGGCTGATTGTATTATTAGATATTTATAAATTATTAAATTTAGAAGAAATAAAAACAAAAGAATTGGATGATCAATGATGGATGTTTTCCAATTAACGAGCTTTCAGAAGGATATTTTGAAAGAAATAGGGAATATAGGTGCTGGAAACGCTGCAACCTCCTTATCACAGCTGTTGGGTCATAAAATAGATATGCTGGTTCCTAATGTGGAGATTGCTGATTTTAACGAAGTCATTGAATTGGTTGGCGGACCGGAACAGCCTATTGTCGGATTGATGTTTCAGGTGGAAGGGGAAATAACGGGTGTAATGGCTATTGTCGTTGATATTGAAGAAGCAGAGTATCTGGTACAAAAGCTGACGCATAATCCGGAATTTCGATTATCAGAAGAGACGGATGGAATAGAATTAGAGATTGCTATGTCTGCATTAAGTGAAATAGGAAATATTTTGACCGGGTCGTATCTTACCGCGCTTTCTGACTTTACTGGTATGAATCTGCAGCCTTCTGTTCCACATCTGGGAATCGATATGGCTGGTGCTATTATGACAATGGGCTTATTAGAAATTTCTCAGGTAACAGATTATGCAATTATTATTGATACGGAAATAAGGCAAGAGGAACGAGGCCATGAACAGATTAGAGGGAATTTCCTTTTTATTCCTGATCCAGAATCTTTTCAAAAGCTCTTTGCCAAATTAGGATGGTCTTAAGATGAGTATAACGAAAACAATTGTAAATGTCGGTATTGCAGATACGAAAATTGTTCGATCCCCTAATACGATTCGAACGCTGGGGCTTGGCTCTTGTATTGGAACGGTATTATACGATGAAAGGCGTGGAATAGCTGGATTGTCTCATATTTTATTGCCTGACTCCAGCCAAGCAAAAGCCGGCAGTATAAGTGAGATGAAATATGCAGATACAGCCATCCCGCAGCTGTTAGAAATGCTTCAGGAACAGGGAGCCAGAAATATGAAAGCAAAAATGGCCGGGGGAGCGCAAATGTTTCAGGTTGGTAAAGGAACAAGCTTTATGCGGATTGGTGATAAGAATATAGAAGCAGTCCAGGACGCGCTTCGAAAATTAAATATTAAAGTTGTTTCCTCAGATGTAGGCGGTAATTTGGGGAGAACGATTGAGTTTGATCCAGTAACGTCCAAGCTTTCCATCAGAAAACGTAATCAGAATGTCTTTACAATTTAACCGATTTGAAAGGAGTGTGTCATCGTGAGTTCATTAGAGCCTTCACAAGAACAAATTTTATGGAAGCATTGGATGACCAGTCAAGATAATGAAGCAGCAAATCTACTCATTGAGAACTACATGTATCTTGTTTCCTTTCATACGGAAAGAATTGTAAGTCAATTGCCTAATCGTGTGGATCGTGAAGAAATCCGCAGCTATGGCTTGCTAGGTCTGTATGATGCATTGCACAAATTTGAGCTGAAACGTGATTTGAAATTTGATACATATGCCTCATTTCGAATTAAAGGTTCGATCATGGATGGATTAAGAAAAGAAGATTGGCTGCCACGTTCGATTCGTGAGAAAACAAAAAAGGTGGAGCAGGCAAGTGAGATTTTTGAGCAAAAAAATCAACGGGAAGCACAGCCGGAGGATATTGCCGAAATGACAGGAATGCCTATTCAGGACGTCGAAATAACATTACGGGATATGGTACTGAGCAACATGCTTTCTATTGAAGATAAACCAAAGGGGCAGGAGAATGACCTGAAAGAAGGTATTGGCTACAATGTATCAGATAAACCGGAGCTCAGGCCGGAAGAAAGGCTTATCCAAGAAGAGTGGAAGGACGAATTAATAGAAGGAATCAAGTCATTAAATGAAAAAGAACAGCTTGTTATCAGTCTTTTTTATCAAGAGGAATTAACCTTTACAGAGATTGGACAAGTATTGGAATTAACGACTTCCCGTATTTCACAAATCCATAAGCGAAGCATTGTAAAATTACGCTCAACGCTGCAAAAAATCACCCAGGTTTAATATGAGCATGTATGGAAGGGAAAAAATATGTCAACATTACTATGGATGATCAGCTTTTTACTACATGGCATTTCAATATTAGCTATTTATTTATTATTAAAGAACAGGCAGAATGCTAATGGTAATAAACAAGCAGAAAATGTACTGAAAGAGACTTTGGAAGAAATAAGGAAAGAGAACAGAATGCTGCAAAGACTTCTGGAAGAGGATAAACAGCCTGACAAAAGTCCTGTAAAGCATGACAGCATAAAAAAGTATCCTCCTTTCCCCCCTGCAGAGAAGAAGAAAGAGGGAGCTGCGATGACAGAGAAAGAAACGCAGCCTATAGAGGATTTTCAACCTGCTGCTTATCAAGATGAAGTAGAAACATCCTTGGAAGCCAAAATACTGCAGCTTCACACAAACGGAGAAACAATAGACGATATAGCTAAAAAGTTAAACTGTGGAAAAACAGAAGCTGAAATAATTATCAAAATGCATCAAAAAAAGTCGTAGAAATCACTTGCCTCCTTGGAGAGGTTGTGGTATAGTAACCTTTGGTGTAAATAGTCTATCTATGATTAGTTAGCTAAAAATCACACGCATTTGGATTTATAAGGTTGGTGCTGATATACAGTGTTCTTATAAAGAAGATAAATGCGGAGGAATAAAACCAATTAGGAGGAATTTATTATGGCAGCAATTTCAATGAAACAATTGCTAGAAGCTGGTGTACACTTTGGTCACCAAACACGTCGTTGGAACCCGAAAATGAAAAAATACATTTTTACGGAGCGTAACGGCATCTACATCATCGACTTACAAAAAACAGTTAAAAAAGTGGATGAAGCATATAACTACGTGAAGGAAATCGCAGCAAATGGCGGTACAGTACTTTTCGTAGGTACAAAAAAACAAGCTCAAGATTCTGTACGTGACGAAGCAGTGCGTTCAGGCATGTACTATGTTAACCAACGCTGGTTAGGTGGAACATTAACAAACTTCCAAACAATCCGCAAACGTATTAACCGTTTGAAAGATATTGAGAAAATGGAAGAAGACGGTACTTTCGAAGTACTTCCTAAAAAAGAAGTAGTAAACTTATTAAAAGAAAAAGATCGTCTTGTTAAATTCTTAGGCGGAATCAAAGAAATGAAAAAACTTCCAGATGCATTATTTGTAATCGATCCTCGTAAAGAGCGTATCGCAATTGCAGAAGCACACAAACTAAACATTCCGATTATCGGAATCGTTGATACAAACTGTGATCCGGATGAAATCGATTATGTAATCCCTGCAAACGATGATGCAATCCGTGCAGTAAAACTTCTTACTTCAAAAATGGCAGATGCTATTCTAGAAGTAAAACAAGGTGAAGAAACAGAAGAACCTGTTTCTGAACAAGACCAATTAGAAGCAGAAGTTGCTGAAGAAGCTGCTTCCCAAGAGTAATCTTTTAAAAGGTGAGGGTGATAAGAGGATAGAAGCCTTTTATCACCCTTTTTTCAGGAAAGAAGAAGGAATAACAAAAATTAACGTTTTTTAGGAGGAATTAACATGGCAGTAACTGCTAAAATGGTTAAAGAATTACGTGAAAAAACAGGTGCTGGAATGATGGATTGTAAAAAAGCACTGACAGAAACAAATGGAGATATGGAGCAGGCAATTGATTTTCTACGTGAAAAAGGAATGGCGAAAGCTGCTAAAAAAGCGGATCGTGTTGCTGCAGAAGGATTAACGCATATTGAATTAGACGGAAACAGAGCTGCAATTATTGAAGTAAACTGTGAAACAGACTTCGTTACAAAGAACGATCAGTTCAAGCAATTGCTTTCTGACCTTGGAAAACACATTGTGAAAAATAATCCTGAAACTGTTGAAGAAGCTTTACAACAGCCATTTTTAGATGGTTCTGAAACAGTTGACGCAGCAATCACTACAGTGGTTTCTAAAATTGGAGAAAAAATCTCACTTCGCCGCTTCACTGTATTAGAAAAAACAGATAATGATGCTTTTGGTGCATACCTTCATATGGGCGGACGTATCGGCGTGCTTTCATTGTTAGAAGGTACAACAGACGAAGAAGTAGCGAAAGATGTTGCAATGCATGTAGCAGCTATCAACCCTCGTTATGTATCCCGTGATGAAGTTGCTGAAGAAGAAGTGAACAGCGAGCGTGAAGTGCTTAAAACACAAGCATTAAACGAAGGAAAACCAGAAAACATCGTTGAAAAAATGGTAGAAGGCCGTCTAGGTAAATTCTTCGAAGAAATCGTTCTTTTAGAACAAAGCTTTGTAAAAGATCCAGACCAAAAAGTGAAAAAATATGTTGGAGATAAAGGTGCTTCTGTAAAAGCATTTATTCGCTATGAAGTAGGCGAAGGAATGGAAAAACGTGAAGATAACTTCGCGGAAGAAGTAATGAGCCAAATCAAAAAATAAGTTGTGCAAATTAGGGGACATTAATTTGTTCCCTTCTTTGTAGGGGTTTTTCAAAAGGCCGAGTGAAAACTGAAAAGTTTAATTCGTCCTTTTGAGTATCCTCTTATAGCTATATATTGTAAATATATTTTTTCTCTGGAGGTTATTATGACGACAGCACATTATAATAGAGTTGTGTTAAAATTAAGTGGAGAGGCATTAAGTGGAGAAGAAGGATACGGAATCTCACCTAAAATCATTCATTCCATTTCAGAACAGGTTAAAGAAATTGTAGAGCTTGGTGTAGAGGTTGCTGTAGTAGTCGGCGGCGGTAACATCTGGCGTGGTAAAGTAGGATCAGAAATGGGCATGGATAGAGCTTCAGCTGATTATATGGGGATGCTTGCAACAATTATGAATTCTCTTGCTTTACAGGACGGTCTGGAAACGATTGGTGTACAGACCAGAGTACAGACATCCATTGAAATGAGACAGGTTGCTGAACCATACATACGGCGGAAAGCGATTCGCCATCTGGAGAAAAAGCGTGTTGTTATTTTTGCTGCTGGTACTGGAAATCCTTATTTTTCTACAGATACAACAGCTGCATTACGGGCTGCAGAAATTGAAGCAGAAGTGATTTTAATGGCTAAAAACAACGTGGACGGCGTTTATACAGATGACCCTAAAATCAACAAAGAAGCAAAGAAATATGATTCACTCACTTATTTAGAAATGTTAAATGAAGGATTAGGTGTAATGGATTCTACCGCTTCTTCATTATGTATGGATAATGACCTGCCGCTGATTGTCTTCTCTATTATGGAAGAAGGTAATATTAAACGAGTTGTGCAAGGTGAAAATATCGGAACAACGATAAGGGGGAACTAAACATGTCAGAATCAGTGATAAAAGATACGAAGGAAAAAATGGAACAGGCTGTTCAAGCTTTCTCAAGAAATCTAGCCTCTGTTCGTGCTGGACGTGCCAATCCAAGTCTATTAGATACGGTTTATGTTGATTATTATGGTGCTTCTACACCGCTGAACCAACTAGCTCAGGTAGGTGCTCCAGAAGCAAGACTGCTGACCGTTACTCCATACGATAAGTCAGCAATTGGTGATATTGATAAAGCAATTCAAAAAGCGGACTTGGGACTTTCTCCATCAAATGATGGAAACATCATCCGCATCAATATTCCTGCTCTTACCCAAGAAAGAAGAAAAGACTTGGTTAAAGTAGTAGGGAAATATGCAGAAGAAGCTCGTGTACAAATTAGAAATCTTCGCCGCCAGGCAAATGACCAGCTTAAAAAAGCTGAAAAAAATGGTGATATGACAGAAGACGATTTAAGAGCATTTCAAGACGATGTTCAAGAAACAACAGACGCGTATATTAAGCAAATTGAAGATTTAGCAAAAACCAAAGAAAATGAAATTATGGAAGTGTGATAGGGGATACATGCCTTCTATCTATCTTAACAGCACAAACCCTGGCAAAATATATTTTGTTTAAAGGTGACAGTTTTCTGCTAACGTAGTAAGATGCCATTAAGCCCTCTTATTAAAGGGGGTTTTTGTATTAATGTTACTGGCTATCATGCACTTATATATGAGTGGATAAAAAAGACTTCCGCATCCGCTGTATGTCGCGGTTAACGGAAAATCCTTTTCTAAATGTGTCATGTTATCATATTTAAAAAAACAGTCGATTTCATACATGTTAAACGAAATACAGTCATATTATTTATTGGCATGGTCATGCCTTTCATCCCTTGTTCTTCGAAAAAAGATGAAGAGGGTTATGAACAAACAACCATTCGGGGGACGGAAAATGTCTATTAAAATTCCTTTTTTATCAAAACAACCAAAAGAATCGGATTCACTTTCTGAAGAGAATGCTCCCAATCATGTTGCTATTATCATGGATGGGAATGGCAGATGGGCACAAAAACGGGGATTACCCAGGTTTGCTGGTCATAAAGAGGGTGTATCTACGGTGAATAAAATCGTTAAAACCGCTGTGAAAGCAAATGTGAAGGTTTTAACGCTTTATACTTTTTCAACAGAAAACTGGAAACGGCCAAAACAAGAAGTGGAATATATTTTAAAACTTCCAAAAGAGTTTTTGCATGTATATTTACCAAGCTTAATGGAAAATAATGTTCGTATCCAAACGATAGGCGATTTTCAGGCATTGCCGAGCCACACACAGGAAGCAGTAAACTATGCAAAAGAAAAAACAAAGCATAATGATGGTCTTATTTTAAACTTTGCCCTTAATTACGGCGGCCGATACGAGATTTTAAAAGCAGTCAAGCAAATCGTAACGGAAGTAAAAGAAGATGATATCGATATGAGCAGCTTAGATGAAGAAACCTTTTCAAAATATTTATATACAACAGGTGTCTCTGACCCGGACCTGTTAATACGTACTGGCGGCGAATGCCGTTTAAGTAATTTTATGCTTTGGCAAATGGCGTATACAGAGTTTTGGTTTACAGATAAACTATGGCCGGAGTTTACAGAAGAAACATTCTATGAAGCATTACTTGCATATCAGCATCGGAAAAGACGATATGGAGGTATATAAGGTGATGATGATTTAATGAAGCAACGAACGATAACAGCAATTATAGCTCTGCTTGTATTTGTGCCGATTATTATTATTGGCGGTTTGCCATTTACTATTTTTGTCTATTTGCTAGCGACGATTGGGATAGTTGAATTAATGCGGATGCGCCATCCTGATAAGAATTTTTTTCCGTATGTTTTATCAGCTTTACTGACGTGGGTTATTTTACTGCCTAATGAATTACTGGCTGATATTGAATGGCTGACGAAGTATGAATTGATTTCTATCTTTATTTTTGTTTTATTGGCGTATACCGTGCTTGTAAAAAATGAGTTTACTTTTGATCAGGTGGGCTTTGTTGTTCTTGCGGCGTTTTATGTTGGTTTAGGATTCTTTTATTTGCTGCAGACTAGAGATGGAGAAAATGCGCTGAGAAATATTTTATTTGCATTTTGCATTATTTGGGCAACGGATACAGGAGCCTATTTATTTGGACGCAAACTGGGAAAACATAAATTATGGCCGACTATCAGCCCGAAAAAGACCGTTGAAGGCGCGCTGGGAGGTATTTTTGTAGCTGTAGTTGTAGCTGTGATTTTTCACCTGATAGCACCATTTGAGCAATCCTGGTTGACATTGATTATTGTTACGATGATAGCTTCTGCCTTTGGACAAATCGGTGATTTGGTTGAATCTGCCTTTAAACGTGTGTATCATGTAAAGGATTCCGGGAATATTCTTCCTGGACACGGCGGCATTTTAGATCGCTTTGACAGCATGCTTTTTGTTTTTCCATTACTGCATTTTATTCACTTTTTTTAACAAATAGAAGCGAATATTGTAGAATTGGTAAAGTAAGCTGACTTATTGAATATACTAGGTGAAGAGCTTTCTTTTGGCTAATACATAACAAAATTACATTATCGGACAAGTTAGCATATACGTTATTCTTGTCCCGGCACATACATGTATAGTTCCTTACTATATGAATGAGAAATAAATGATTGTTATGTGAACTTGTTGCGGAGAATCAAATGGTTAAATACTCCCTAACAACCTCTTTCTACCTTTATAAAAAAGGAAGGTGCTGTCATGACAACGGTTATTGCGTTTATATTGATGTTTGGTTTGCTCGTTTCCATCCATGAGTGGGGCCACCTGATTTTTGCAAAAAGAGCGGGCATGCTTGTCCGTGAATTTGCAATTGGCTTCGGGCCCAAAATATTGTCATTCACAAAAAATGAGACACTTTATACAATCCGGTTAATTCCGGCGGGCGGATATGTCCGTGTTGCTGGAGATGACCCGGAAATTGTGGAGTTAAAACCAGGGCATCATATTGCGCTTGATTTTAACAGAGATGGAAAAGTATCTAAAATTATTGTAAATAACAAATCAAAGCATCCAAATGCCCGCACGATTGAAGTAGAGAAGGTCGACCTTGATCATAAGCTGTATATCGAAGGCTATGAATTGGATGACGAAGAGACAAAGCTACATTTCGATGTCGATCCGAAAGCGATGTTTATCGTGGATGAGCAGGAAACACAGATTGCTCCTTTCGATAGACAATTTGCATCTAAAACGGTCGGACAGCGTGCCATGCAGCTTTTTGCCGGTCCAATGATGAACTTTGTCCTTGCTATCTTTATCTTCCTGCTTATGGGGATGATTCAAGGCGTTCCGGTAGAGGAAGCACAAATGGGTGAGGTTCAACCGGAAAGCCCGGCAGAAGAAGCGGGGCTGCAGGAAAATGATGTTATTACACAAATAGGAGACCAATCTGTCTCAACATGGGATCAGTTTACGGATATTGTCCGTGAAAACCCGGATGAGGAATTAGATTTGGTTATATCCAGAGGTGACACAGAGGAAGAATTGACGGTTGTCCCAGCTGAAGTGGAGACCGTGGACGATAAAGGGGACCCAATTCATATCGGACAAATCGGTGTAACTCCGGCTTATGAAAAAAATATCCTTGGAACATTAGCATTTGGATTTGAGACAACTTATGAAACGTCGAAGCTTATACTTAACAATTTGGTCATGTTAGTTACGGGCCAGCTTTCCATTGATGTGCTATCAGGACCCGTAGGAATTTATGATGCGACAGATCAGGTTGTTCAATCTGGCTTTACAAACTTTTTAATGTGGACAGCGATGTTGAGTATTAATTTAGGAATTATTAATTTAGTTCCTCTGCCAGCATTAGATGGCGGCCGTTTAATGTTTGTCGGACTGGAAGCCGTCAGAGGAAAACCGATAGCTCCAGAAAAAGAAGGAGTCTTCCATTTTGTCGGGTTTGCCCTCTTGATGCTCTTAATGATTGTTGTCACATGGAATGACATTCAGCGATTATTCTTGTAAAATAAAATAGTAAATCCAATAGGTTACCCTTGTCGGTTTATAGACAAGGGTTTCGTGTTTTTAATTAATAGAGGAGGTTCGAAAAGTCCAATAAAAATGACACTGCGATTAAAGGAACTTCTGCTAAAACCGCCCACGTCCTGTGAGCAACGTAGAAGTCACCACATCCTGTGAAAGTCCGTACGTAAAAAGCTCGTCGCCTTGAACTTTCAACGCACAAATGTTTTCGATGGAACGAGTAACCGCAGTCCCAGGACGTGGCGTTCTTAGCCGGCTAGTCCTGTTTACCGGACTTTTTGAACACACACTAAATAGGAGAAAATTTCTTCCTGTGTAGTCAAATATCTATCTACAATTGGAGGGGTAGAGATGAGTATTTCCAAGCAAGAAAAAATGAGATTACTGCTTGAGCAAATTCAGCTGTCTGACACATCAATTCAAACGTATTTTGCTTCAAGTTATTTAGAAAAAGTAGAGGTTTATAAGCAAGAGAAGAAATGGCATTTTTATATTCATTTAGAGGATGTTCTTCCATTCGATGAATATTTATATTTCCAACAGTCTTTGCAAAAAAGCTTCTCATCCATCGCCGAGAAGGTCGAGCTGACATTACATACAGATAATAAGCAATGTAATGAAAAAGATATTGGTGTATATTGGAAACATTTTTTAGCAACAACTTCCATTTCACCTGCATATCAGGAAATGGTAATGCAGCAAACGCCTCAAATTGTGGAAAATAAGATAATCTTAACTTCAAGAAATGAAGCAGAATCAAATATTTTGAAGAAAAGACTTGAACCAGCATTCAGTCAATTCTGTTATCAAATTGGTTCCAGACCTTACTCCATTGATTTGGAAGTAAATGCTGATCAAAGTGAAATGCAAGCATTCCAAGACAATAAGGCGAAGGAAGATCAGGCGCTTGTCCAAAAAACCGTACAGGAAAAAGAAAAGCGGGATAAAGAAAAGGATACGCCTGTCAGCCAGCCGCTGGCGATCGGTTATAAGATTCAGGACGATCCGGCAGAGATGAATCAAATCCTGGAAGAAGAAAGACGGATTACTGTACAAGGCTATGTATTTGATTCAGAAATCAGAGAGCTGCGGTCTGGAAGAAGCCTTTTGATTATTAAAGCAACAGATTATACCGATTCCCTGCAAATAAAAATGTTCTCCAAAGGGGATGAGGATGTCAATAAGTTTCAATCTGTTAAAAAAGGGATGTGGGTAAAAGCTCGCGGCAGCATCCAAACGGATATGTATACTAATGAATTGGCAATGATGGCAAAGGATATTCATGAGGTACAAGTAAGAGAAAAACAAGATGAGGCGCCTGAGGATGAAAAAAGAGCTGAGCTGCACGCACATACGACAATGAGCCAAATGGATGCGGTCGTTTCTCCGGACGCATTGGTTGAACAGGCTGCCAAATGGGGACATCCAGCTGTAGCAATTACAGATCATGCTGGTGTACAAGGATTCCCAGACGCTTACTATGCAGGTAAGAAACATGGCATTAAAGTGCTTTATGGGGTAGAAGCAAATTTAGTCGATGACGGCGTTCCGATTGCCTACAATGAGAGTGACCGTTTATTAAAAGATGCAAACTATATTGTATTTGACGTGGAAACAACAGGGCTTTCTGCTGTGTACGATACGATCATCGAATTAGCCGCGGTAAAGGTACATGATGGTGAAATCATTGACCGATTTGAATCGTTTGCTAATCCGCATCATCCGCTGTCTGAGACAACGACGAATTTAACGGGGATTACGGATGATATGGTTAAGGATGCTCCTGAAGTCGGCGATGTCTTAAAAGATTTTCATGCCTGGATGGGAGAAGATATTTTAGTAGCGCATAATGCAAGCTTTGATATGGGCTTCTTAAATCAAGGATTTAAACGGATTGGCTATGAAAAAGCAGCCAACCCAGTCATCGATACACTAGAATTAGCAAGGTTTTTAATTACAGAGCTTAAAAATCATCGTTTAAATACATTATGTAAGCATTTAGGAATTGAATTGACACAGCACCACCGTGCCATTTATGATGCGGAAGCTACAGGCTATTTATTGTGGAACCTGGTCCAGAAATTAATGGAAAGAGAAATCACCAATCATCAGGACTTAAATAATCATATGGGAGAAAACAATGCTTATCAGCGCTCCAGACCTTTTCACTGTACGATTATAGCGCAGACGCAGGAAGGCTTAAAAAATCTATATAAAATTGTATCCCATGCGCATATTGATTATTTCTATCGTGAGCCGAGACTGCCACGGTCTATTTTGAAAAAATACCGTAAAGGTCTCTTGATCGGGACAGCTTGTGACAGAGGAGAAGTCTTTGAAACGATGATGCAAAAATCCGAGGAAGAGGCGGAGCAGGTTGCTGAGTTTTATGATTATATTGAAGTGCAGCCACCTAAAAACTATGTCCATTTGGTAGATAAAGATTTAGTGCAGAACGAAGCACAGATAGTAGATATATTACGAAAGCTTGTCAATCTTGGGGAACGCATGGGGAAATTAGTAACTGCGACCGGGAATGTGCATTATTTGCAAGATATTGATAAGCAGTACCGGCAAATCCTGATTGCATCGCAGGCTGGTAATCCATTAAACAGGCAGACACTGCCGGATACACCATTCCGGACGACAGGTGAAATGCTTGGTGCTTTCTCCTTTTTAGGAAAAGAAAAAGCAAAAGAAATTGTGGTTCAAAATACGCAGCAGTTAGCTGACAGTATTGAGGATATCTCTCCTATTCAGGATGGCTTGTTTACGCCGAATATCGAAGGCGCGGAACAGGAAATGCGTGATTTATGCTATGATATGGCGAAAAAAGTATATGGCGAGCCGATACCGGAAATTGTTACCAAACGGTTGGAGACAGAATTAGAAAGTATTATCGGAAACGGATTCGCGGTAATTTATTTGATTTCCCATAAACTGGTTAAAAAATCCTTGGATGATGGCTACCTTGTAGGTTCACGGGGCTCAGTCGGATCCTCCTTTGTTGCTACGATGACCGAAATTACAGAGGTTAACCCGCTTCCGCCGCATTATGTCTGTCCAAGCTGTAAGCACTCTGAGTTCTTTACAGACGGATCTGTAGCGAGCGGTTTTGACCTGGAAGATAAAAATTGTCCAGAGTGCGGTGCTGCACTTGTAAAGGATGGACAGGATATTCCTTTTGAAACGTTCTTAGGCTTTAAAGGAGATAAGGTTCCGGATATTGACTTGAACTTCTCCGGAGATTATCAGCCGCGTGCCCATAACTATACGAAAGAACTGTTTGGTATAGATAGTGTGTACCGGGCTGGAACAATTGGAACTGTAGCTGAAAAAACTGCCTATGGTTATGTAAAAGGCTATGCTTCCGATCATCAGCTTGTTTATAAAAATGCAGAGATTGACCGTCTTGTACAAGGCTGTACCGGGGTGAAAAGAACAACCGGACAGCACCCCGGGGGAATTATTGTTGTTCCCGATGATAAGGAAATTTATGATTTTACACCGATACAGTTCCCGGCGGATGACCGGAACAGTGAATGGCGGACAACACATTTTGATTTCCACTCGATTCATGATAATCTGCTGAAGCTGGATATACTTGGACACGATGATCCGACTGTTATCCGCATGCTGCAGGATTTAAGCGGAATTGATCCTAAAACCATTCCGACCGATGATGAAGAAGTGATGAAAATCTTTGGCGGAACAGAGTCTTTAGGAGTTACTCCAGAGCAAATCCAGTGTAAAACTGGCACGCTGGGAGTACCTGAATTTGGTACAAAATTTGTGCGGCAGATGCTTGAGGATACGAAGCCAAATACCTTTGCAGAACTGTTAATTATATCAGGTCTGTCCCACGGTACCGACGTGTGGCTTGGCAATGCACAGGAGCTGATTAATAACGGCACGTGTAAGCTTCCAGATGTTATCGGCTGCCGTGATGATATTATGGTCTATTTAATGCATAAAGGCTTAGAGCCTTCCTTGGCATTTAATATCATGGAGTTTGTCCGTAAAGGTAAAGGGTTGAAGGATGAATGGATTGAGGAAATGAAGAAAAACAATGTACCTGACTGGTATATTGAATCTTGTAAGAAAATCAAATACATGTTCCCGAAAGCCCATGCGGCAGCTTATGTTTTAATGGCTGTACGAATCGCTTATTTCAAAGTGCATCACCCGATTCTTTTCTATGCGGCATATTTCACCGTTCGTGCGGATGATTTTGAGTTAGATACGATGATTAAAGGTTCGGATGCTATCCGTAAACGTATGGAAGAGATTAATTATAAGGGCAATGATGCATCGCCAAAAGAGAAGAACTTATTGACTGTGCTTGAGCTTTCATTAGAAATGTGTGAACGCGGCTTATCTTTAAAAAAGGTAGATTTATATAAATCAAGCGCAACCGAATTTATCGTTGACGGTGATTCGCTGCTTCCTCCTTTCAATGCTGTGGACGGCTTAGGCACCAATGCGGCATTAAATATTGTGAAGGCCCGTGAAGAAGGAGAATTTCTTTCTAAAGAAGATTTAAGAGAAAGAAGTAAAATTTCCAAAACCGTGCTGGAATATTTAGATACACACGGATGCTTAGAAGGTATGGAAGAAAAAAACCAGCTTTCCTTATTCTAAATGTGAAAGACATACGCATAAATCCGTTTGTTTTTGGAGAAACTAAAAGAAGTTAGTTGAGGGTAAAAAGCGCTGTAGTATTGATTTGGAGGTTTGCAAAGGGGTATAGAATATGCTATACTATTTTTGTTTAGAATGTTCGATACGTACGAATGTAAAGAGTGGGTGCACACCCACTCTTTATTCATACCTCGCCTAAACAAGACTCTCTGCTTCCCCCGCCGTATTTTAGGCAGGGGTTTTATATTGATTGAAGGCGTGAGGACATGGTTAAAGGAGGTTTACACTTGAGTTCCAAGATAATTGAGATAACAACCGAATTAGTTCATCCGATTTTAGAAGAGAAAAATTTAGAATTAGTTGATATCGAGTATGTGAAAGAAGGGAAAAACTGGTTTCTACGTGTTTATATTGATAAAGAAGGTGGTATTGACATTGTAGAATGCGGTGAGGTCTCTGAACAGTTAAGTGAAAAACTGGATAAAGCTGACCCGATAAAAGAAGCTTATTTTCTTGAAGTATCTTCCCCGGGAGTTGAAAAACCGTTAAAAACACTGGATGACTTTAAAAAGAATATTGGAAACAATGTTTTTGTGAAGTTATATGAAAAAATTGATGGTGAAAAAACGTATGAAGGCATTTTACAAAATGTAGAGAACGATACCCTTTCTATTGAATACAAAATAAAAACGAGAAAGAAAATCGTAGAAATACCTTATGATAAGGTAGCAAAAGCAAGACTGGCAGTCTTGTTTTAATGAAGAGTACGAGAACAACATCCAAAAGGGGGAAAAGAAAAAGTGAGCACGCAGTTGTTTGATGCGATTGATCATTTAGCAAAAGAAAAAGGGATAGACAAGGATATATTGATGGAGGCTTTGGAAGCAGCGCTTATTTCTGCTTATAAAAAGAATTTTAAGTCCGCATCGAATGTTCGGGTAGAGTTGAATGAAACTACTGGAAAGATGGCTGTTTACGCAAGAAAAACAATTGTCGAAAATGTAGAAGACTCGCAGCTGGAAATATCTCTTGATGAAGCAAAAAGTATTAATCCGAATTATGATGTAGATGATGTGATTGAAGTGGAAGTAACACCGAAAGATTTTGGACGTATTGCTGCCCAGGCTGCTAAACAAGTAGTCACCCAGCGAGTGCGTGAAGCAGAACGAGGCGTTATCTTCTCGGAGTATATTGATAGAGAAGAAGATGTCATGACTGGAATTATTCAGCGTAAAGATTCACGTTTTGTCTATGTGAACCTTGGCAAAATTGAAGCCAAGCTGGCAGAGGCAGAACAGATGCCTACAGAAGAATACCATATTCATGACCGGCTGAAGGTTTACGTGACAAAGGTCGAGAATACAAGCAAGGGGCCGCAAATCTATATTTCCCGGTCACACCCTGGTTTGTTAAAGCGGTTATTTGAAATGGAAGTTCCTGAAATTTATGATGGAATTGTTGAAATTAAATCTGTTTCCCGTGAAGCTGGCGACCGCTCTAAAATTTCTGTACATGCACCAGACCCGGAAATTGATCCGGTGGGATCTTGTGTGGGACAAAAAGGACAGCGTGTGCAAGCCATCGTAACAGAATTAAAAGGTGAAAAAATCGATATTGTAGAGTGGTCTGAGGATCCTGTCGTTTATGTATCGAACGCATTAAGTCCTTCTAAAGTATTGAAAGTATTTGTTGATGAGGAAGAAAAAGCAACGACGGTTGTTGTTCCAGATTATCAACTGTCTCTGGCAATCGGTAAAAGAGGACAAAATGCACGTTTAGCCGCTAAACTTACAGGCTGGAAAATAGATATCAAAAGTGAAACGGATGCAAGAGCAGAAGGTTTGCTGGATGATGCAGAAATAGAAGAAGCTTATTCTGACAACGATGAAGATTTGTTTGAATAAGGAGGTATTTTAACTTGGCTAAGAAGAAAAAGATACCAGAGAGAAAATGTGTTATGACAAATGAAATGAAGCCTAAAAAAGAATTGATCCGCATTGTCCGGAATAAAGAAGGGGAAGTGTTCGTTGACGAAACTGGCAAGAAAAACGGACGAGGAGCTTACCTTTCCAAGAATAAGTCTGTGATAGAACAGGCTCGGAAAACCAATGCGCTTAACAAAATCTTGAACGCAGAAGTAAGTCCAACAATCTACGATGAGTTAGAAGCTTTAGTAGAGGGAGAATGACATGAATCCTAATTATTTGAACATCATTGGTCTCGCTGTCCGGGCAGGGAAATGCTCAACAGGAGAAGACACTATTTTAAAGGATATTCGTAAAGGTCGTGCAAAGCTTGTTTTATTGGCAGAAGATATTGGACCGCAAACCAAAAAGAAACTTTCGGATAAATGTACCTCGTACAATGTTCCGTATCGACTTGTTGATAACCGGGATATCTTATCGCAGGCAATCGGGAAAGAACAGCGAGTAGCTATAGCAATACTAGATTCAGGCTTTGCAAAAAAACTTCTTACTCTAGTTGGATAAATAAATCCGGGGGTGAACGCATGAGCAAAATACGTGTATATGAATATGCAAAGAAAAATAAGGTAGCGAGTAAAGAAGTCATTCAATTTTTAAAAGAAAAGAATGTGGAGGTTTCCAACCATATGTCTACGATTTCTGACAATGAAATCAAACAATTGGATGAAAAATTTAACCCGCAGCCAAAACAAGATAAAAAGAAAAACGATCAAGTAAATACGAATAAACAGCAAAAGAATAAAAATACTGGAAATAAACCAAATACAAATCGGAATCCTAAAAAAGATAATCCAAAAAATAAAAAACAAAAAACCTCTAACAAAGGTAAACAACATCAACCACAAAAGGAGCAGTCGTTAGTGAAAGAGACTCCAAGTAAAATTACGTACCACGGTATATTGACCGTACAAGATTTAGCAGAAAAACTTCATAAAGAACCTGCAGAAATCATCAAGAAATTAATGTTTATGGGTATCATGGCTACAAAAAACCAAGACCTTGAAGATGACGCTGTAGAGCTGATTTGTGATGAATATAATGTAGAAGTTGAAAAAGAAATTATTTTAGAAGATACAGACCTTGATAAATATATTGAAGAAGATGATAGTGAAAAATTGCAGGAGCGTCCTGCTGTTGTTACCATTATGGGACATGTTGACCATGGGAAAACAACGTTATTAGATGCTATACGCCATACGAAGGTTACTGCTGGTGAAGCTGGTGGAATTACACAGCATATTGGCGCTTACCAAGTTGAAAATGAGGGCAAGAAAGTTACATTTTTAGATACACCGGGTCACGCAGCGTTTACAAGTATGCGTTCGCGCGGTGCACAAGTAACAGATATTGCTATTTTAGTTGTCGCAGCAGATGATGGCGTGATGCCGCAGACAGTGGAAGCAATCAACCATGCGAAAGCTGCTGGAGTACCAATTATTGTTGCTGTTAATAAAATGGATAAAGAAGGCGCTAATCCGGACCGCGTGATGCAGGAATTAACAGAGCATGAACTGATTCCTGAAGATTGGGGCGGAAGCACCATCTTTGTTAATCTTGCTGCACTTAAAGGGGAAGGTATTGACGATCTGCTGGAAATGATCTTATTAGTTGCAGAGGTAGAAGAATTAAAAGCAAACCCGGATGCGAAAGCTTTCGGTACAGTAATCGATGCGCAGTTAGATAAAGGCAGAGGTTCTGTAGCAACACTGCTTGTGCAAAACGGTACTCTGCATGTAGGAGATCCGCTTGTTGTCGGCAGTACGTATGGTAAAGTTCGTGCTATGGTAAATGATTTGGGACAACGTGTGAACCAAGTAGGACCGTCAGCTCCAGTTGAAATTACAGGGTTACAGGATGTTCCGCAGGCAGGAGACCAGTTCCTTGCATTCTCTGATGAGAAAAAAGCGCGTCAAATTGGGATTGCACGTCAACAGAAGCGGATCGATGAAAACCGCGGCGGTCAATCAACTGTCAGCCTGGATGATTTATTTGAACAAATCAAGCAGGGTGAAATGAAAGAATTAAATATCATTGTGAAAGCGGACGTACAAGGTTCTGTGGAAGCATTAGCCGCTTCTTTACGCAAGATAGAAGTAGAAGGCGTCAATGTTAAAATCATTCATACAGGCGTAGGAGCGATTACAGAATCCGATATTATCTTAGCTTCTGCATCCAATGCAATCGTTATTGGTTTCAATGTCCGCCCTGATGTCAATGCAAAAAGAGCTGCAGAATCCGAAAAAATCGATTTACGTCTGCATCGTGTTATTTACAGTGCAATTGAAGAAATTGAAGCAGCAATGAAAGGTCTGCTTGATCCAGAATATGAAGAAAAAGTTATTGGTCAGGCGGAAGTACGTGAAACATTCAAGGTATCACGTATCGGTACCATTGCAGGAAGCTATGTAACAGACGGAAAAATTACCAGAGATTCGAGCGTTCGTCTTATTCGTGACGGTGTGGTTCTTTATGAAGGTGAATTACAAGCATTGAAACGGTTTAAAGATGACGTAAAAGAGGTACAACAGAATTATGAATGTGGAATTACATTGGCTAACTTTAATGATATTAAAGAAGGCGATATTATCGAAGCCTATGTAATGGAAGAAATGGAACGAAAATGATTCTCTATGCAGAAGTAGAGTGTATGTTGTATGAAGGGAATTCCTTAAAAGCAAAGCGCTCCGTGTTGAAGCGGGTTATGAATAAACTGCGCCAATCGTTTAATGTTTCTGTAACTGAGCTTGAATTTCACGATTTATGGCAACGAACCAAACTTGGGATAGTTATTATTTCGACGGATTATGTGCATGCTGAAAAAGTAATACAACAAGCTTTACACACAATAGATTCTTTTTCTGAATTAGAAAGAACTATAACGAATATCGAACGATTATAACGAAAATGCATAGAGCTATGTGAGGTGAGATAAATGGCTGAATTAAGAGCTCATCGAGTTGCAGAACAGATGAAAAAAGAACTGGGTGATATTTTATCCAGAAAAATCAAAGACCCCCGCGTTGGTTTTGTGACGGTTACCGATGTAGAAGTAACCGGTGATTTGCAGCAGGCGAAGATTTTTATTTCTGTATTAGGTGATGAGAAGAAAAAGCAGGAAACATTATTGGGGCTTGCAAAAGCAAAAGGGTTTATCCGTTCAGAAATTGGCAAGCGAATTCGTTTGCGCAAAACCCCTGAACTTACCTTTGAATTTGACGAAGCAATCGAGCAAGGTAACCGAATTGACTCTATCTTAAGAGATCTTAATAAGTAATGCTAAAAAACTGATCCCTCTGCTCCTTGGCAAGGATCAGTTTTTTTACAAGAATAAGAAAGTATATAAAAAATGCTGAATATAGCCGCTCCAACGGGTTTCATGGGGTGAGTAATCGCAACCCCAGAAATACACTCCGCTTTCCGTGGGCTTGAGCTCAGCCTCCTCGAAAAAAGAAGTTCGCTTTTTTCCTGCGGGGTCTTCACCCTGGGACAGCGATTACTCGCCCCATCGAAGATCACTGCGCATTCCCACAGGAGTCTCCGTGTATTTCTTCTGGGACTGGGACAGCGATTACTCGTCCCACTGAAAACCATTGCGATTACCCGTCCCATCAAAACCGTCGCTAGAATTTGCGTTATTTCCTTGAAAAAAAAGCAAATAAAACATAATTCCACTTAGATGGGAGCGGATGTTGTCTACTCCTGCGGGAAAAGCAACAGGTAGACCTGAGCAGGAAGCGGTTTTCTTACCGTGCGGCTGAACGTTGCCCGCGGAAAGCGACTTCCCGGAGCGGACATCTCTTTGGCAAGAACACCGATGTTTTAAAGACCAAGCGGTATTCTTGGTTTTTCTTATTTATTTCAAAAGGAAAAAGAGGTGTAATGACGATGAATGGTATCTTACCGCTGTGGAAGCCAAAAGGAATGACTTCTTTTGATTGTGTAGCTAAATGCCGCCGCTACTTCCATACGAAAAAGGTTGGTCATACAGGGACATTGGATCCGGAAGTGGAAGGCGTGCTGCCTATTTGTATTGGCAATGCGACCAAGATTGTTCCCTTTCTCACAGATACAAAAAAAGTTTATGTTGGGACAGTTGCATTAGGATCCACTACAGAAACAGAGGACGCCACAGGGAATATTGTAGAAGAAAAAGAAGTTACGCACATGCCGGGAAAAATAGAGATTGAAGCAGTGTTAGAAAAGTTTCAAGGAACGATTACACAAATACCGCCCATGTATTCTGCTGTAAAGGTCAATGGAAAAAAGCTGTATGAATATGCCAGAGCAAATGAAAAAGTAGAAAGACCAAGCAGGGAAGTCTTTATTCATGATATACAGCTTGGGTCTATAGATGAGGAAAAAAACGCTTTTGACATCTATGTAGAATGCTCCAAGGGGACCTATATCAGAACATTATGTGTGGATATCGGGAAGGAATTAGGATATCCGGCACATATGCTGCAGTTAGAAAGAATCCAAACCGGTAGTTTTTCCAAGAAAAATACGGTCACTTTTGCTATGATAGAAGAGGCGGCTGCCAGAGGTGAACAAGAGCAGTTATTAAGCCCGATTTCAGAGGGGGTAAGTCATCTAGTACATCAGGAAGTAGATGATGCATTAATGTTTCGGATTAAAAATGGTCAAAAATTAGCTGTTACCGATGCTCCTCTGACAAATAATCCGTTTGTGTTTACAAACAACGAAGAAGTACTAGCCATTTACGAAAAGCATCCGGAAAAACCGGATCAAATTAAACCATTAAGGGTATTTTAACGAGAGAAAGTGCAGGTGTAGCAGGATGAAAACAATGGAATTATCCTATCCGCATATGTTACATAAGGAGGATTTACCAGAAACAGTAAGTGCTATCGGTTTCTTTGACGGTATTCATAAAGGACATCAAAAGGTCATTCAGAAGGCCGTGGATAAAGCAAAAGAAAATAATATGGAGAGTGCAGTTATTACTTTTTTTCCGCATCCATCGGTTGTGCTGAGAAAAGATGTCCATCAGGTGAAGTACATAACCGTATCTTCTGAAAAACAGGCCATACTGGAAAAGCTTCAAGTAGACCGTCTGTATATCATCCGGTTTAATCAAGAATTATCGAAGCTCAGTCCGCAGGCTTTTATTGACCACTTTATTATTGGCTTACATATCAAACACCTTGTAGCAGGCTTTGATTACTCATTCGGCCATAAAGGGCAGGGCAAGATGGCAGATATGCAGGCCTATGCTAGAGATTTATTTACATGGGAAACCATCGGTAAAATCACATTAGATGAAGAGAAGGTCAGCTCTACCCGAATAAGAGCGGAATTAGCATCAGGAAATATGGAGCAGGCAGCACAATTATTAGGAAGATCCTTTGAAACAACCGGATTGGTCGTAAAAGGAGCACAGCGCGGGCGTGAGCTTGGTTATCCAACTGCTAATTTGTCTATATCCAAAGATGCCTTGCTGCCCAAGCAGGGGGTATATGCAACGCTCGTCCGTCATCAGGATAAAATATATGGCGGAATGGCGAATATCGGAACGAATCCGACATTTACAGAAACGATGGAGAATATGTCTGTCGAAGTATACCTGTTTGACTTTGACGGTGATTTATACGGGGAAGAATTAACGATAGAATGGTTATCTTATACAAGAGAAGAAATAAAATTTGACTCAAAGGAAGCGTTGATTGAAAGAATGCAGCAGGATGAGGAAGAAATTAGGGCTTATTTAGCAAATAGAAAAACTAATACTTGATTTTTCTCTTCAAAAACGCTATTCTTATATTTGTACAACCATCGCTTGGCATCACGTAACTCCGACGTATGCTAGGGGATTGGGGATAACAAATTTTATTTTGGAGGTGCCATCATGGCAATTACACAAGAACGCAAGAACGAAATTATTAATGAGTACAAGGTTCACGATACAGATACTGGATCTCCAGAGGTTCAAATCGCTGTTTTAACTGCAGAAATCACTGCATTAAACGAACATTTACGTACACACAAAAAAGACCATCATTCACGCCGCGGTCTTTTGAAAATGGTAGGTAAACGCCGTAACTTGCTAACTTACCTACGTAATAAAGACGTTACTCGTTACCGTGAATTAATCAAAAAACTTGGTTTACGTCGTTAATAAACGCAAAAAGCAGGAGAAATCCTGCTTTTTCTTTTATGTAAAAAATCCTATAAGAGGATATTCAAAAAGTCCAATAAAAATGACACATCGAATTTCTGCGTTGACGAGCTTTTTCCGATACTTACGTATTTAAAGACATAGAGGAACTTCTGTTAAGAGCGCCCACGTCCTGTGGGCAACACAGAAGTCACCACATCCTGTGAAAGTCCGTTTGTAAAAAGCTCGTCGTCTTGAACTTCTTGGTCCTATTTATCGGACTTTTTGAACACACACTATAAAACGATAGGATTGTTCAATCAGGATGTATTTTGAACACCATATAAAAGGTAGTGATTGATTCCTGACAGGCTATCGTTTATTCTATAAAAAGGGATTCTTTTGTGAATAATAGAAAATAGAAGAAAAATGTAATATATGACGAGCTACATATATATTTAAATTACTGTAGCCTTGAAAGGAGCAACAAAACCAATGGCAGATGAAAAAAAGCTATTCTCTACGGAGATTTCAGGAAAGAAATTTACGGTTGAAGTAGGGGAGCTGGCTAAACAAGCAAACGGTGCCTGCATGATTCATTATGGAGACACGTCGGTATTATCTGTAGCAACAGCTTCCAAAGAACCAAAAGATTTACCATTCTTTCCGTTAACCGTGAATTATGAAGAAAGATTATATGCGGTAGGCAAGATACCAGGAGGATTTATTAAACGTGAAGGACGTCCGAGCGAAAAAGCAATCCTGTCTTCCAGACTGATTGACCGTCCAATCCGCCCGTTATTCCCTGACGGATTTCGTAATGAGGTGCAAGTAATCAGCACGGTAATGAGTGTCGATCAGGACTGTTCTTCCGAAATTGCTGCAATGATTGGGTCATCTATTGCGTTAAGCATTTCAGATATTCCTTTTGAACAGCCGATTGCAGGTGTCCATGTCGGACGTGTCGATGGAGAACTGATTATTAACCCTACGATAGAACAAGAAGCAAAAAGTGATATCGAATTGACTGTTGCAGGAACAAAGGATGCCATTAATATGGTTGAAGCTGGTGCCGACGAAGTGCCGGAAGATGTCATGCTGGAAGCAATCATGTTTGGTCATGAAGAAATCAAACGCCTCGTTGCATTCCAGGAGGAAATTGTACAAGCATTCGGTAAAGAAAAATTCGAAGTAGAAATCGCAGAAACTGACGAAGAACTTGTACAAAAAGTGGAAGCAGAAGCAAAAGCAAAACTGCTTGAAGCAATTCAAGTTGTTGAAAAACATGCCCGCGAAGATGCAATTGCTGCAGTGAAGCAGGAAATTGTTGAAAAGTATGAAGCAGAAGAAGCGGAAGAAGAAACGATTAAGCAAGTAAAATCTGTATTAAACAGTCTTGTGAAAGAAGAAGTACGCCGCTTAATTACTAAAGAAAAAGTACGCCCTGACGGCCGAAAAGTAGATGAAATCCGTTCATTATCTTCTCGTATCCATGTCCTTCCGCGTACACATGGTTCTGGTTTATTTACACGTGGACAGACACAGGCCTTAAGCATATGTACATTGGGAGCATTAGGTGATGTACAGATTTTAGATGGACTGGATTTAGAAGAAACAAAACGGTTTATGCATCATTATAATTTCCCGCAATACAGTGTTGGCGAAACTGGACCAATCCGTGGACCTGGACGCCGTGAAATTGGGCATGGTGCACTGGGAGAACGTGCGCTGGAAAAAGTAGTTCCAAATGAAAAAGATTTTCCTTATACAATCCGTCTTGTATCTGAAGTACTTGAGTCTAACGGTTCTACTTCTCAGGCAAGTATCTGTGCAAGTACATTAGCAATGATGGATGCAGGCGTTCCGATTAAAGCGCCAGTAGCTGGTATTGCTATGGGACTGGTGAAATCAGGAGAGGACTATACGATTCTTTCTGATATCCAGGGGATGGAAGATGCGCTTGGAGATATGGACTTTAAAGTAGCCGGTACAGAAAAAGGTGTTACTGCGCTGCAAATGGATATTAAAATCGACGGTTTATCCAGAGCGATTTTAGAGGAAGCATTGACACAGGCGAAGAAAGGCCGTATGCATATCCTGGATTCCATGCTTCAAACCATTCAGGAGCCAAAAGATGAGCTATCTGAATACGCACCAAAAATCTTGACCATGTCGATTAACCCAGATAAAATTCGAGACGTCATTGGGCCGAGCGGAAAACAAATCAACCAAATCATTGATGAAACCGGCGTAAAAATCGATATTGAACAAGATGGTAATGTCTTTATCTCATCTACAGACAGCGAGATGAACCAAAAAGCGAAGAAAATTATTGAAGATCTTGTCCGCGAAGTCGAAGTCGGTCAGCTGTACCTTGGTACCGTGAAACGTATTGAAAAATTTGGTGCTTTTGTTGAGCTCTTCAAAGGAAAAGATGGACTTGTCCATATTTCCGAGCTGGCGGAAGAACGTACAAATAAAGTGGAAGATGCTGTTTCTATCGGCGATCAAATCATGGTAAAAGTAAAAGAAATTGACCGTCAAGGAAGAGTTAACCTTTCCAGAAAAGCAGTACTGCAAGATGAAAAGAAAGAAAATGCTAAATCATAGTAAGAAAAATAATTAATTAAAGAAGAAAATATATTTCTGTGATAAAAAAGAAGCTGGTGTTAAATTCAGTTTCTTTTTTTATGGAGACAGAATAAAAAATGCATCGCTTAAAATACATTCATACTTGTCCCTCTAAAAGCATAAAAATACGAAGAGGGAGGGATTAAAGATGAAGCGGTATTTTAAGTATGTCCATGTTCTTGTTTTTCTGATTCTAATTTTCACGGTATTTGATATACGATATAATCCTTTTCAAACAGAGACGGTCATGATAGAACCATCAGAAATAGAAGTGAGTGCAACAAATGATGCCCTTTATATGGAGATTGAAGAAAAGAAAGGGGCTTACCAGGAAGAACCAGAAAATGCTTATATTGATGAGGTTTGGAAGAAGACACCAGGAAGAAATGGATTAGAGGTGAATGTGGAAGAATCGTATCAGAAAATGAAAGAAGCAGATAAATGGGATGAAAGCTTACTTGTTTTTAATGAAACCTCTCCTGATATCTTACTGGAGAACCTGGAACCAGCTCCAATTTATCGAGGTCATCCCAAAAAAGAAATGGTCTCTTTCTTAATCAATGTTTCCTGGGGGGAAGCATATATCCCGGAAATGCTGCAAATTTTAAAAGACCATCAAGTGAAAGCCACTTTTTTTATTGAAGGGAAATGGGCGCAAAATAATTCTGACCTTGTTAAAATGATTGAAGAGGAAGGACATTTAATTGGTAATCATGCCTATAATCATCCGGATATGGCTGCACTTGATAAAAGCAATGCCTATACGCAGATAGAGGAAACAAATCAAATTTTAAAAACCATCACAGGAGAACAGCCTAAATGGTTCGCGCCCCCAAGCGGAAGCTTTAAAGATGAAACAGTAGAAACTGCTGCAGAGCTGGAGATGGAAACAATTTTATGGACAGTTGATACAATTGATTGGAAGAATCCATCGGTATCTGTTATGGTTAATCGGATAGAAAAAAATGTTCACCCTGGAGCGATGATTCTTATGCATCCAACGCAGGCAACAACGAATGCGTTAGAGCAAATGATTACCATTATCAAGGAAAAAGATTATAAAATAGGAACCGTAGAATCGTTATTAAGTGAATCACGTTAAGCTGAGATATTTAGGAGGATATGTATTGGTAGAAAAATATACAAGCAGTAATGGAGTACGGATTGTGTTAGAATCAATGCCGGCGGTACGTTCCGTCACGATTGGTATTTGGGTTAAAATTGGATCTAGAAATGAAAATCTCCATAATAATGGCATTTCTCATTTTTTAGAGCATATGTTTTTTAAAGGAACGAAAACAAGAAGCGCACAGGATATTGCAGAAGCATTCGACTCTATCGGCGGGCAAATCAATGCTTTTACATCGAAGGAATATACATGTTTTTATGCAAAGGTTTTAGATACACATAAAGAATTTGCTTTGGAAGTATTAGCAGATATGTTTTTTGAATCTACATTTGATGAAGAAGAAATGGAAAGAGAAAAAAAGGTTGTCTACGAAGAAATAAAAATGTGCGAGGATACACCGGATGATATCGTTCATGATTTGCTGGCCGAAGCCGCCTATGGTGAACACCCATTGGGATATCCAATTCTCGGAACAGAAAAACAGCTGGCATCTTTTGATCAAAAGCAATTACAGGAGTATGTAGAAGCTAATTATACACCTGATAATGTAGTTGTTTCGGTTGCCGGCAATGTATCCCATTCATTTATCAATGAGATCGATGCTTATTTTGGTTCTTTTACAAGAAAGGCATCTGAAGAAACAATCATCAAGCCCGCCTTCTTGCAGGAAGCAATTTACCGGAGCAAGGATACAGAGCAGGCACATCTTTGCCTTGGCTATAATGGATATGAAGCGGGAGACAAGCATCTATATCCATTATCTATCATGAATAACGTGCTTGGGGGCAGCATGAGCTCACGTTTATTCCAAGAAATACGTGAGAAAAAAGGACTGGCCTATTCTGTTTTTTCTTATCATGCAGCATTTATAGATGATGGCTTGCTGACCATTTATGCCGGCACAGGAAAAGATCAGCTGGGTCAATTAGAAGAAGTGATGAATTCTACACTTCATCATTTTATAGAGCATGGGTTAACAGAAAAAGAATTACGAAACAGCAAAGAACAGATTAAAGGAAATCTGATGCTGGGATTAGAGAGCACCAACAGCAGAATGTCACGGAATGGACGGAATGAATTATTATTGCAAAGACATCGTACCTTAGATGATTTGATTTTAGAGATTGATGGGATTACCAATGAACAAGTTACGGATGTTATTAAAAATGTGTTTAAGCAAAAGCCGTCACGGGCATTGATAGCACCGGAAGATACGCGCAAGTAAAAGCATGTTTTCTTATTTTGGACATATAGTATATAAACGAAACTTCATTATTCTAAGGCTGTGACTGACTGCCTTCAGAACAGAGAAAAGGAGTTTTTCTATGGTACGCTTTCGAGATATGGGAGATAAGGAAATCATCAACGTGAACGAAGGGAAAAGGCTTGGGATGCTTGGGCAGACCGATTTAGAAATCAATCCGAAAACCGGGCAAATCGAAGCGTTTATTGTGCCAAGCTATAAATGGTTCGGCCTTGTAAAAGAGGGAGAAGAAACAAAAATCCATTGGAAGTCTATCAAAAAAATAGGGACAGATATGATCATGATTGATACAGAACTCCCTGAAGAAGGCTAAACAATGTAAAGCTTGTTTATTTTGCAGGAAAAGGTAATCAGACACACCTTTTCCTGCCGGATAAACAGGCTTTTTTTCTATGTTTTTTTCCCATCGGGACTGCGATTACTCGCCCCATCGAAAACCGTCGCAGCGGACATCTACTCGGCAAGAACCCGATGTTTTAAAGAACAAGCGGTATTCTTGGTTTTTCTTATTTTTCGAAAATAGGTTTTCACCCTTCTTGCCAGGAAGTCGGTATTTTAATGGCTAAATTGTTCACCACTGAATTAAAAATTCATAAACTATATCGAATCATGAATACGTGAAAAGTTGTCTGGAGGTTATACGTAAAATGAGTCGACGGATTGCAGTAATTGGTGGAGATGCAAGGTATTTAGAGTTAATAAAAATATTGAAAAGCAATCATGCTAATGAAGTAATTCTTTGTGGTTTTGATAAATTAGAGCAGGGATTTACAGGATTAAACGAATCAGCACTGGATGAATTGGACCAGAGCAAGCTGGATGTCGTTGTTTTACCGATAACAGGTACTGATTCAAAAGGGAACGTAGAAACTGTTTTTACAGATAAAAAAATTCATTTAGATGAAGCCTGGTTTCAAAAATTACATTCGGAATGTATGATTTTTACCGGGATGACGAATGCGTACTTAACAAGTATGGCGGAAAAAGCGGGCGTTACCTTAGTGCCGCTGCTTGATCGTGATGATGTTGCCATCTATAACTCCATTCCAACAGCGGAAGGAGCCATTATGATGGCTTTTGAGCATACCGATCAGACCGTCCACTCTTCCCGGGTGATGGTTGTAGGATTTGGAAGGGTAGGGAATACGGTAGCGAATAAATTTTCTGCGCTGGGAGCCAAGGTTTCTGTTTGTGCCAGGAGTATAAGGGATTTAGCGCGTATTACGGAAATGGGTTTACAGGCTGTGCCTTTACACGAATTAAGCAATCATACAGAGAACTGTGATATTTTAATCAATACTATTCCGAGCTTAGTAGTAACCAAAGAAGCGATTCAAAATCTGCCGACAAATGCAGTTATTATTGATCTGGCATCCAAACCCGGCGGAACAGATTTTGATTTTGCGAAAAAGCGTGGTATTCAAGCTATACTGGCGCGCAGTCTGCCGGGAATCGTAGCACCAAGAACAGCGGGGAAAATCCTTGCTAATGTGATGGAACAAATTCTGGAGGAGGAGCGTGCGTCAGAATGACATTCAAGAATAAGCGAATCGGCTTTGGCTTAACAGGATCGCATCATACCCTTCCTCATATTTTTCCAATTATCGAGGAATTGATTGAACAGGGAGCAGAAGTCATTCCATTTATAACAGAAATAGTTCAATACACCGATACGAAGCATGGAAAGGCTGCGGATAACGTGAAGAGGCTTGAAAAAGCAGCCAATCATCCTATTATTACCACTATTCCTGATGCAGAGCCCTATGGACCGGATAAACCACTTGATGTGATGGTGATTGCCCCGCTGACAGGGAATTCGATGAGCAAGCTGGCGAATGCCCATACAGATAATCCGGTTTTAATGGCTGCAAAATCAACGCTCCGAAATGAACATCCTTTATTATTAGCTTTAACAACCAATGATGCGCTTGGGTTAAATGCCAAGAATCTAGCTGTATTGCTTAATGCAAAGCACATCTATTTTGTGCCGTTCGGGCAGGATAATCCGCATCAGAAGCCCTCCTCGCTCTCAGCAAATCTGGATCAATTAATCCCTGCTGCAGAGGCAGCGTTAAAAGGAAAACAAATTCAGCCGATTATTGTACCTTATTCCACGAAAAATGTGTTAAAATGAAGTTTAGTTGACATTTAATAAGTGGAGGGAGTTATTGGAATGGCAGAGCAACAAACATATAATGTAGCCATTGTAGGTGCTACAGGGGCAGTAGGTCAGAAAATCAAACAAATACTCGAAGATAAAAAGTTTCCGGTAAACCAGCTTAAATTACTATCTTCTGCCCGTTCGGCAGGAAAAGAAGAAACTTTTAACGGGGAAACGATTATTGTTGAAGAAGCTGCGCCAGAATCATTTGAAGGAGTAGATATTGCACTATTTTCTGCGGGCGGTTCCATTTCTAAACAACTGGCACCTGAAGCTGTTAAAAGAGGGGCAGTTGTGGTAGATAATACAAGTGCTTTTCGTATGAATGAAGATGTACCGCTTGTTGTACCAGAAGTAAATCCGGAAGATATTGCAAAACATCAAGGGATTATCGCCAATCCAAACTGTTCTACCATTCAAATGGTTGCAGCTTTAAAACCGATAAAGGATGCATTTGGTATAGGGAAAATCATCGTTTCTACTTACCAGGCAGTATCTGGTGCCGGAAATGCAGCGGTAGAAGAGTTATATGAGCAGTCAAAAGAATATTTAGACGGTAACGAAGTAAAAGCAGAGATTTTGCCGGTTAAAGGAGATAAGAAGCATTTCCCGATTGCGTTTAACGCATTGCCGCAAATTGATGTTTTTGAAGATAATGGTTTTACATTTGAAGAGATGAAAATGATTAATGAAACGAAGAAAATCATGCATGATGAGGCATTAAATGTTGCGGCAACCTGTGTGCGCCTTCCATTTGCTACCTCCCATGCCGAGAGTGTTTATATTGAAGTAGATCAGGAAGGCCTGAATGTAAAAGATATTTGGAAGACACTGAAATCTGCAGATGGAATCGTCCTTCAGGATAATCCGCAGGAGCAGGAATATCCGACACCGCAATCTGCTGAAGGCAAAGAGGAAGTTTTCGTAGGGCGCGTAAGGAAAGATTTAGATAATCCAAAAGGATTCCATTTATGGGTAGTATCTGATAATTTATTAAAAGGCGCAGCATGGAATACCGTGCAAATCGCACAAACGTTAGTAAAAAGTGACGGCTTTAAAAAGTAATTAGATATCTTAGTATGTGTTTAAGAAGGCTGATAAAAGAAAAGATGATTTTCTGGAATAATATTTTCATCTCCCTTCTTGAACCTTCTTGTAAATAATGATGTAATCAATCTATTAGACATCCAGAGTGTAACTTCTTGGATAGTGTTGAGGTGTTAATATTGCAAGTATTAGTACAAAAATTCGGAGGAACTTCCGTACAATCAGAAACGAACCGGGAACATGTTATCCGTCATATTAAAGATGCACTTGTTCAAGAATATAAGTTAGTCGTTGTTGTTTCTGCATTGGGAAGAAAACCGGATCCTTATGCAACAGACAGTTTATTAGGCTTAATTGATTTTCCGGCGAATAAAAACTCAAATCGGGAGCTTGATTTGCTGATGTCATGCGGTGAAATTATTTCATCCGTTGTGCTTTCTAATGAGCTGAAAAAAAACCATGTTTCTGCAACAGCTTTGACTGGTGCACAGGCTGGTTTTGTAACGAGTGAAGATTTTAATCGTGCAAAGATAAAAGAAGTCAATCCGGCCCGTATTTTACAGGAATTAGAAACGCATGATGTCGTTGTGGTTGCTGGTTTTCAGGGCCAGAGCGAGTCCGGAGAAATAACAACGATTGGCCGGGGCGGCAGTGATACTTCTGCAGCTGCCTTAGGTGTTGCGTTGGACGCAGAGCGTATTGAGATTTTTACAGATGTGGAAGGAATCATGACCGCAGATCCGCGTGTCGTAAAAAGTGCGCGTCCGCTTGATGTAGTAACCTATACAGAGATTTGTAATCTTGCTTATCAAGGGGCAAAGGTCATTCACCCTCGTGCTGTAGAAATAGCCATGCAGGGGAAAATTCCGATGCGTATCCGCTCCACCTACTCGGAACGGCTGGGAACACTTGTCACATCTTCCCGGATTGAAGAAGCTGGCGCAGATATTTCCGAACGAATGATAACGGGTATTGCGCATATTGCAAATGTGACACAGATTAAGGTGCAGACGAAAGAATCAGCGTACCGGGTACAGTCGGAAGTATTTAAGGCAATGGCTGAAGCAGGTATCTCTGTGGATTTCATTAATATTTCGCCGACAGGTGTTGCTTATACTGTGCCGGCTGAGCTTACGGCAAAAGCAATTGAAATTTTAGAGGTGCTGGGTTTCCAGCCGGAAATTACCGAGAGCTGTGCAAAAGTATCAGCTGTAGGAGCCGGCATGACAGGAGTACCCGGCGTTGCATCTAAAATCGTGCAGGCATTAACCGATTCTGGAGTGCAGATATTGCAGTCAGCAGACAGTCATACAACTATCTGGGTCTTGGTACATGACCACGAGCTAGTTACAGCAGTTAATGCATTACATGATGTGTTTGGTTTAAGCACAGAGGAAGTATCGCTTTAGAATCATGTAAAAAAACATGAAGCAGGATTTTGGCTGCTTCATGTTTTTTTATGGACTCTAAAATATAAGTTTGGACCGGAAATTTCACTTTATTTCTGCATCTCTTCTTCCGTATGATTTTTAACCGATTGTTTATACTAATCGTATATAAATAGCTGGAAGGAGTTTTTGTATGCGAATGGATACGGATGATAACAACGAAAATCAAGGAGAAGAGGAAAATCAGCCGAATGCATCCTCTCTTGTCGAAAAAATTCAGCAGCTGGGACAGGCGAATGTTCCGCAGGCGCCCGATTCAAATATCCATGTTTTATCCATTATCGGACAGGTAGAGGGACATCTTCAGCTGCCGCCGCAAAATAAAACAACAAAATATGAACACTTGCTGCCGCAGCTGATCGCCGTAGAGCAAAATCCTAAAATCGAAGGATTAATTATTCTTTTAAATACAGTCGGCGGGGATGTAGAGGCTGGACTGGCTCTGGCAGAAATGATTGCGTCGATGTCGAAGCCGACTACTTCGATTGTATTAGGAGGCGGTCACTCCATTGGTGCGCCAATTGCCGTTGCTACCGATTATTCCTTTATTGTGCCGACAGCAACCATGACAATCCATCCGGTCCGGTTAACAGGAATGGTTATCGGTGTTCCGCAAACCTTTGAATATCTGGACAAGATGCAGGAGCGGGTCATTCAGTTTATTGTGGAGCATTCCAATATCGACTCGGAAAAGCTGAAAGAGCTGATGTTTGCAAAAGGCAACCTGACTCGTGATATCGGTACAAATGTAGTTGGCAAGGAAGCAGTGGATTATGGATTAATTGATGAAGTTGGCGGGGTTAAGGAAGCAATACAAAAGTTAAACCATATGATTCAAGGGGTACATCCCGAAAAAGAAGAAGGAGATGCTTCATGATCCTCTATACACCATTATCTTATCAGGATATTTTTCCGGAATCGCAAGGAACTGGAAATGAAATACAAGCAGTAGAGTGGCAGGGAAGAACGGTTTTTGTATCAAAAAATAACGATGGCCATTACCAAATTAATCAGCTAATTTCGAGTAATCCGAATGATTATCTGAATCCGGATTTTTTACCAGGAAGAATTATCAGCTGATGGTAATCTATGCTATAATATAGAAATGGTAAAGAGATAAAATGAAGAAACAATACTGGGTGATATTATAACTGGAACAGCAGCCTCTTTAAAGAGCAGACCTGGAAAAGAAGCATGAATACTTTATTTTCCTGATAAAGTCTCTCTGTCAGCATAAAGAGAACTGATTCCAGTTTCCTTGTTTGTTACCCGGGAGAAGAATATTTTTCTTATTTTAAATCTAGCATTATAGTAATCTTTATTTGTTTTACATACGGGGGTGAGAAAATGGCTGCCAAAAAGAGAAAGAAAAGAAAAAAACGGACAACGAAACAGACGAAAGGCCTGCAAATGGAATTGACCGGGTTATTATTGATTTTTATTGCTATATTCGGAAGCGGGGCAGCTATGTTAAGCGGCGGTGCCATCCCTGATTGGCTAGGAAATATCTTTCAGTTTTTTATGGGGATATGGCATTTCCTTATTCCTGTTGCATTATTTTTGATTGGTTTTTATCTTATCTTCAAAAGAAAGGCGCCAGATTTTTTAACAAGAAGGCTGATAGGTTTTTATATTTTGCTGGCCGGTGTTTTATTGCTGACCCATGTACAAGTCATGGAAAGGCTGCTCGCTAATACAGCAGATGTATCTATACTTCGGCTGACCTGGCAGCTTTACTTTCAATATTTAGATGGGACAGGCACCTTGGTGCAGACTGGCGGGGGGATGATTGGCGCGCTGTTATTTACCGTCTCCTTCTTTTTATTTTCAATTGCAGGGTCCCGGATAGTTGTATTTTTCTGCTTATTGATCGGGATTATTTTTATGACAAATCTATCTATCGGCGATTTTGTTAAAAAGGTAGCAGCAGGGTTTAAAGCCACTTTTGCTTATTTTGGGGAACGTATCCAAAGATCCAGAGCAAATCGGGCGGAGCGGAGAGAAGAAGAACAGAAGCAGAAAGAGATTGCCGACACGGTCGTGCCAAATCAGGAAGAGGCTGGCAATGCGGTTCCGGAAGAACAAGAGTACAGTGCTGAAGAGCTTCTGATTAATAATTTTACCGACGTTGCCTATCAAGACCAGCCGGAACCTGAGAAGAACAAAGGGAAAACAGCCCCTTCCAAGGAAAAAACAGCCAATATCGATACAGAAGAAGAAACGCATGAAACCATGCCAATGACAGCAACAGAAAATCATGATTATCAATTGCCTTCTATGGAATTATTAGCTAGCCCGGCTCATAATTCACAGCAGCAGGAGAAATCGCATATTCAGGCAACCGTCCGCAAGCTGGATCGTACGTTTCAAAGCTTCGGCGTCAAAGCGAAAATAGCCAAAGTGCATGTCGGTCCGGCGGTAACGAAATATGAAGTATATCCAGAGTCTGGTGTGAAGGTGAGTAAAATCGTCGGTCTTCATGATGATATTGCGCTGGCTCTTGCTGCGAAGGATATTCGAATCGAAGCACCAATACCTGGCAAATCAGCAGTCGGAATTGAAGTGCCTAACAAGGAAATATCGATGGTTTCGCTCCGGGAGGTTTTAGATAAACAATCGTCTAAAGCAAATAAATTGGCATTTGCTTTAGGCCGGGATATTTCTGGAGAAGCGATAGCCGGCGAATTGAATAAAATGCCCCACCTGCTGATTGCCGGGGCGACAGGAAGCGGGAAAAGTGTCTGTGTAAATGGCATCATTACGAGTATTTTAATGCGTGCCAAACCGCATGAAGTGAAAATGATGATGATTGACCCGAAAAAAGTAGAGTTGAATGTGTATAACGGCATTCCGCATTTATTAACACCTGTTGTGACAGATCCGAAAAAAGCATCCAGAGCGCTGAAAAAAATTGTTGCGGAGATGGAGCGGAGGTACGATCTGTTCTCCGATAGCGGTACACGAAATATGGAAGGCTATAATGCATATATCCGCAAACAAAATGCAAATGCAGGCGAGGAGGAACAGCAGCCTTACCTGCCGTATATTGTGGTTCTTGTGGACGAGCTGGCCGATTTAATGATGGTGGCTTCGAGTGATGTAGAAGATGCAATTACCCGGCTTGCACAGATGGCGCGTGCTGCAGGAATCCATCTGATCATTGCAACTCAGCGTCCATCCGTAGATGTAATAACGGGTGTAATCAAAGCCAATATTCCATCCAGAATTGCTTTTAGTGTTTCATCTACAACGGATTCACGTACTATCCTTGATTCGGGCGGAGCTGAGAAGTTACTGGGCCGGGGCGATATGCTTTATGTTCCTGCCGGAAGCTCCAAGCCTACCCGTGTACAGGGAGCATTTCTGTCAGACGAAGAGGTCGAGCGTATTGTAGACCACTGTATTGAACAGCAGCAGGCAAGCTATCAGGAAGAAATGATACCGGAAGAAACGAATGAAGTAACAGAAGAAGTGGACGATGAGCTTTATGAAGATGCTGTCCAGATGATACTTGAAATGCAAAGTGCAAGTGTCTCCATGCTTCAGCGCCGTTTCCGGATTGGATATACCAGGGCAGCCCGGCTGATTGACGCCATGGAAGCACGTGGCATTGTCGGGCCATATGAAGGAAGCAAGCCTCGTTCGGTTCTGGTATCGAATCAGGAAGAAGAGCATTCCACGACATCATAGAGAAACGCGGTTTATCTGCTAAGGATAAGCCGCGTTTTTAAAATACGGAATTATTAAAGTTCAAAATTTACAGAAGAAGTGGTAGGATAAAGTTAGACTGCCAACAGTGTGCGGAATGTACATCCGCCGCTCAGTGTAAAAGACGAACACATCATTTTTACTGAAAGAGGTGAAGAAATGACTTTACGTGAAGATGCCAGACATTTATATTTGCAGGTAATGGATAAAATAAAAGCAGGTATTGAAGCTGGAACGTATAAAGAGGAAGAAAAATTGCCGTCAGAGTATGAGCTTTCCAAACATTTAGGGATTTCCCGGGCAACGTTGAGAGAGGCGTTAAGAATGCTGGAAGAGGATAATATTGTTACGCGCAGACATGGCGTCGGCACGTTTGTAAATTCAAAGCCGCTGTTTCAAGCAGGCATTGAGGAGCTTAACAGTGTGACACAAATGATCAAACAATCGGGAAAGAAGCCGGGAACACAATATATCAGTACAGAGGTATTAGATGCTGCTGAACAAGAGCAGCGTGATTTCAATTTACCTGATCTAGAATTTGTAACGACCATTGAAAGAATCCGCACTGCTGATGACGCTCCGGTTGTCTTTTGTATAGATACGGCACCGTCGTCCTATCTGTCTTTAGAAAAACTATGGGAGAAGGCATCTATATTCAGTACGATTGAAGAAGCTTCCAATAAGCAAATCGCTTATGCAGTAGCGGATATTGAGCCAATTACATATCATGAACGCATCTATAGTATTTTGCAGTGTACACCGGATGAATCACTTCTTTTATTAAAACAGATGCATTATACAAATGAAGATGAAGCTGTTTTATATTCGATGAATTATTTTCGGGCAGATATGTTTCGTTTTCAGGTTGTCCGGAGAAGGGTATGATATATAAAGCAAATATTTCAGGCTTTCTTTCGATATAATGGTTTATAAAGGAGAGAAAAGCGTAAAATAGAAATAGATCGTAAAGAATGGAGGATAACTATGAGCGTGAAGGAAATCAAACAGGTGGAAAATGATATAAACTTTCATATGCTTCCCAATAAAAAGCATAAAACAATTACTTTTGCAGTTAAGTTCCGTGCCCCATTGGAAAGGAAAACTATCACGAAACGGGCACTGCTTCCCTATATCTTGAAACAAGGTACGGCCTCTTTTCCAACGCGTAAAGAATTGCAGGAAGAGCTAGCTGAATTGTACGGCGCAGTATTATCTATTGGCGGTGCTAAAAAAGGAGAAAACCACATTATAACGTTCTATTTGGAAGTGCCGAATGAAAAATTCCTTCCAGACAGCAGTTCTCTGATTGAACGGGCGATTCAATTGCTGCATGAAATTGTTTATAAACCGAATCAGGAAGGACAGGGATTCTCTCCGCAGGTATTTGACAGGGAAAAAGGGATTCTTCGTCAAAATATACATTCCATCAAAGACGATAAGGCAAGTTATGCGAACATTCGCTTAGTAGATGAAATGTGTGACGGAGAGCCGTATAGTATTCATGCGCAAGGTTATGAAAAGGATCTTTCTTCCCTTTCTAATCAAGAACTGTTTACGTATTATGAAACTATCCGCGACGAAGAAGTGATGGATATTTATGTGAGCGGTGACTTTGAAGCGGATCAAATGCTGCAGCTCTTAACCGGTCAATTTAAACGAACGCTCAAGAAAAAGGAAAGCACGCCTTTTAACCAGGAAGCTTCAAAGCGGTCAACTGATGAGAAAGAGCTGATTGAAGAAGATCAGATTCAGCAGGCAAAATTAAATATCGGTTATCGGACGAATATTCTTTACCGGGATGAAAAATATCCGGCGTTGCAGGTTTTTAACGGTATGTTTGGCGGTTTTCCAAGCTCTAAATTATTTATCAATGTAAGAGAGAAAAACAGCCTGGCTTATTATGCTGTCTCTCGCGTAGAGAGTCATAAAGGGTTATTATTTGTGATGAGCGGGATAGCGCCGGAGGACTATGAGAAAGCACTTGCGATTATCCGTGAACAGAAGGAAGCAATGCAGAATGGTGATTTTACAGAAGAAGAATTAGAAGAAACGAAATTGCTTATTATTAATCAATTAAAAGAAACCTTAGACCATGCGCAGGGCATGATTGAATTTATGTATCAGCAAGAGGTGGGACATAAAGAAATGCCGGTGGATGAGCTTTTTGAGGGCATCCGGCAGGTAACCAAAGAGCAGGTTATTGAAGTAGCGAATCAAGTGCAGGAAGCTATGGTTTACTTATTAACAAGCGAAGGAGGGGCGGGTCATGAATAAGCGGTATTTTGAAACAGTTGACGAAACCCTATATGAAAAAAAACTGGATAACGGACTGCAGGTTTGTCTGTTGCCAAAGCCGGAGCTGACAAAGACATATGGAGTTTTTATGACAAATTACGGCTCGATCGACCAAAGCTTTGTTCCTATAGGTCAGACGGAAGCAATCACTGTACCGGATGGAATCGCTCATTTCTTAGAGCATAAATTGTTTGAAAAAGAAGATCGCGACGTTTTTACAGACTTTACCAAGCAGGCGGCTTCTCCAAATGCATTTACCTCTTTTACCGAGACAGCTTATTTATTTTCTGCAACGAGCAATATTGAGAAAAATGTTTTAACATTGATTGATTTTGTACAGGATCCGTATTTCTCAGAGCAATCGGTAGAAAAGGAAAAGGGGATTATCGCCCAGGAAATCAATATGTACGATGACCAGCCTGATTGGCGCCTGTTTATGGGAACGAATAAAGCATTATTCCATAACCATCCTGTCAATATTGATATTGCCGGGACGGTAGATTCTATTTACACGATTACAAAGGATGATTTGTATACCTGTTATCATACATTTTATCATCCGGAAAATATGATTTTATTTGTCACGGGGAATTTTGATCCAGAGCAGATGATGCAATTGATTTTAGAGAACCAGGAGAAAAAATCATTTGACAAGTTAGAGGAGATTCAGCGGGAATTTCCGGAAGAGCCTGATTACGTGAAAGAAAAGAATTTACAAATTAATATGCCGGTGTCTATCCCGAAATGCGCTGTCGGTATCAAAGAGCCTAACCAGCAGCTACAGGGAGAGGATTATTTAAAACGTGATTTATTAACAGATATGGTGCTCGATTATTTCTTTTCAACCGGCGGGGAATTTTATCAAAAACTATATGAGGAAGATATCATTGATAACAGCTTCTTTTTTGAAAGTAATCTGCAAACCTCCTTTGGTTATGTTTCCATCGGATCCAATACGAACCAGCCTGACGTATTCTCTGCACGGGTACAAGAAATGCTATTATCAACCAGAGAGATGGAAATTAGTGAAGCTGCCTTTGAACGTATGAAAAAGAAAAAAATGGGGCAGCTGCTCCGTGCGATGAATTCGTTGGAGTTTATTGCTAATCAATTTGCTACATTATCGTTTAAAGACGTGAATTTACTTGATATCGTGCCATTCATCCAAAAACTGACTGTCCAGGATATCAATGACTTTTTAAATACATGGATTGAAGAAGACCGTCTGGCAACCTGTACGATTCAAAAGCAGACGGTGGAAAAATGAAGGGGAATATCCTCTTAATCGGAGCAAGCGGAGATATCGGTTCTGCTGCTGCCAAAAAACTGATGAGTGATGGATATCACCTTATCCTGCATTATCATTCCAATCAGGCCTCAGTAGAAGCATTGATGGAAGTCGATAAACAACATGCTGTTTTAGCTGCTTATCAGGCAAATTTAGCAAATGAAGCAGAGGTGAATGCGTTTATCGAAGAAATATCCTTTGCGGTGGATGGGATTGTTTTCGCCGGCGGTCATGCTCATTATGGGCTGTTTCAGGATATGAAGCCGAAAGAAATGGATGATTTACTACAGGTTCATGTGAAATCACCGTGGCTGATTACCCACCATTTTTTACCGGATATGATTCGCCAGAAACGGGGCGCTATTTTATTTGTGACAAGTATGTGGGGAGACCATGGGGCAAGCAACGAAGTGGTTTACTCCAGCGTAAAAGGCGCTCAAAATATATTTGTAAAAGCTTTGGCGAAAGAAGTGGCGTTATCAAATGTTCGTGTAAACGCAGTAAGTCCCGGTTTTATTGATACGAAAATGAACCATAACCTATCTGCGGAAGAGACACATGCTTTTATTGACGAGATCCCTGCTAATCGTGCCGGACGACCGGAAGAGGTTGCTAATGCAATCAGTTATTTACTCAGTGAGGAATCCAGTTATATCCAGGGAGAAATTATCCGCATTAATGGCGGATTATAAGAACAAATGGACATGTATAAATTCCTCATTTCCTCAAATACTAAAGATGCTTAAGGCGAGTTACAGAGCATGCTGTTTAAAAGCCCGTATCAGGCGGGGTTATAGTAATGCTTTAGGCTGAAAGGCTTTATCTTTGGCAGCAGAGTAACCAGCAGGCAGATGGAGGAATCCTTCATTTGCACAAGAATACGTTTGAGGAGGCATGGCCAAATGTCAGTATTAGATAACTTTGATTCATGGAAAGGCTTTTTAAAAGGACGTTTGCAGCAAGCTGAGGAAAATGGTATCAACCATGATACGTTAACAAATTTAGCAGCTGAAGTCGGTGATTACCTCGCAGAAAGTGTAGATGCAAAAACACCGGAAGAAGAGGTATTGAAGGAGCTGTGGAGCACAGCTTCTGAAGAAGAGCAGCAAGCTCTTGCCAGCGCGATGATTAAACTTGTCCAAAAGCATGATTAAAATGATGAATAATAAGAAGAGGAGCTGTATAGGATTATCTATATAGCTTCTTTTTGTGTATCCTTTGAGAAATGGATTTCATTTGTGCCAAAAAGTATTTCGATGCAGTAAAAAAACATCATTCATTTTTTTATTGTGAAAAAACGTTAAAGAAAACGGAGTAAGCCAAACCTGTAAAGGCGTAGGATTTTCTACGTCAGGGATGGGACTACGATTACCAATGTTGTCAGGTTAGTGAATTTTATTAATTTTGATACAGATAGTTATAAAACCATGATGCTTATACTTTTTTCCTTGAATTCATTATATTTTCTCAAAGTGCAAAAAATGAATGGAGAAAAAGGGATTAGTAGTTTAGGAAATATAGAAAAAATGGTATATTATAATAGAAGGTTCATCTATTTTTCGATATGATAGTACATAGTATGACATAATAAGTTGCCTGACCAGAAAAAACTACTTCTAAAAGGAGCTTACAATGGATAGAACACAGTGGTATCTAGAATATGAAAATTTAAAAAATCGTCCGGGATTATTAGGTGAAATCTCCTCTCTGCTTGGAATGCTTTCGATAAATATTATTATGATCAATGGGGTTGAAAATTCCCGGAGAGCCATGCTTATCCTGTCTAAATATGATGAAAATATAACAAGACTTAAATATATTTTAGAAACAATGGATGCAATAAAAGTACATAAGCTTCGTAAGCCTAAACTGCGGGATAAAATTACCGTCCGGCACGGAAAATTTATTCATCACGATAATGAAGACCGTAAAACAATCCGTTTTGTGCGAAATGAGCTTGGACTTTTAGTTGATTTTATGGCTGAATTATTTAAAGTGGAAGGGCATAAGCTTATTGGGATAAGAGGGATGCCCAGAGTAGGAAAAACGGAGTCCGTCGTTGCAGCAAGCGTCAGTGCAAACAAAAGGTGGTTGTTTGTATCCAGCACCATGATTAAACAAACAGTACGCAAAAATTTAATTGAAGGAGAATACGATTCGGACAATATCTACATTATTGACGGCATTGTCTCTAAAAGAAAAATGAACGAAGAAGAGCATTGGCAGCTTATCAGAGAGATTATGCAGCTGCCGACCGTTAAAGTAATTGAGCATCCAGATATATTCGTTCAATCTACAGAATACAGCATGCAAGATTTTGATTACATTATTGAGCTGAGAACACATGAAGATCAAGAAATCACTTATGAGACAGTAGAAAATGAGGATTTGCGACAAGACGGATTCTCGATGTTTTAAAAAGAAAAGCGTAGAGCGCCCGTTTAAAAACGTAGAGATTGGAGCGGCACAACTGAGATAAAGGAATCACGGTGAGGTGACGAACCGATGATGACTTTCACCCGCGGGGCATAAGTGCGACTATCGCTCTGTCTGCGCCTGCCGGCTTGCCAATCACTAAGTCTTCTTTATCGTAGGGCGTGACGTGAAATCTCTAAAGTTTGGCGCTCGGAGCTAGACAGTTATATCTCTAGCTTGAGATTAAATTTACGGAATAAGTTATACTCTCTTAGTTTAATTAAAAAGGTGGAAGGTGTTTTAAATGGATGTTGGTGAAAAGCTGAAAGAGGCACGGCTGGCGAAGGATATTTCTTTGGACAGCCTGCAGGAAAAAACAAAAATTCAAAAAAGATACTTGGTTGCCATTGAAGAAGGCAACTTTGATATTCTTCCGGGAAAGTTCTACACACGTGCATTTATTAAAGAATATGCGACAGCAGTAGGAATTAATCCGGATGAAATCATGACCGATCATAAAGAGGAGCTTCCTGCTACAGAAGAAGAGAATGTACAATACAGCAGGATACAGCGAACGAGAAAAGAAAGCAGATCAGATAAAGAATCACGTTCCTCGTCTATTATTCCAACGGTAACTGTGGTTTTATTGATTATCGCTATTATCGCGGTAGCTATCTTTTTCATCCGTCAGAGCTCTTCTCCGAGTGACGGGGAACCAGTTGAGGAAGAAAACAGCAACGATGGCGGCATGATTATTGATGATTCCGGTGAGGGAGACGGTAATGACGCTGCGGATGATAATGCAGATGACAGTGAAGGTGGAACGGAAGATGAATCGGCAGAAGAGGAGGAGACAGAAGAAAATGAAGAAGTCTCCGTAGAGGTCGTTGAAGAAGGAACAGGTAATTCTCCAACTTCTGAACTTGAAGTCACTGGTGCTGGTGAAGAAGCTACATTAATTTTGGAATCTGCAGATGATGAACAGAACAGCTGGCTGGAAATAACCGGAACAGATGATGAATCTTTATTTAGCGGGAATTTTGATGCAGAAGCATCTCCTGTAGAAATTGATTTAGCTGATGAAGAATCGATTTCGTTGAACATAGGTAATTCATCAGCAGTGACGATTTCTATCGATGGAACAGATATCGAGTATCCGACTTCTGCTATCCATCAGCGCATCAATTTACAGATGAACAATGAATGATTGGAGTAAAAGTAAACCCTCCTTTTATATAGGAGGGTTTACTTCTTGCCCATTGGGAAATTATAAAATAAATGCATCCTTCGATAGGGCTAATAATTCTGGTATTGGTCTTTAAGAAGGATGTCAACGCAGCTAACATGTTAAACAACAAAGTATAGGAAAGCTGCGCAGCAAGTTTTTGATGGAGGGTGTAAAATGAATTTACCAAATAAGTTAACTTTTTCTCGTATTTTAATGATACCTCTTTTTATTATATTGATGAGTGTTCCGTTTCCATGGGGAAGCTGGGATATTGGAAATGCAGAATTGCCTGTTGCCCACTTTGCGGCGGCCTTGATTTTTATCATTGCAGCCTGCACAGATTGGGTGGATGGCTACTATGCAAGGAAGTATAACTTAGTTACTAATTTAGGGAAGTTTATGGATCCTTTAGCGGATAAACTTCTTGTTTCGGCGGCTCTCATTTTGTTAATAGAAATTGAACTGGCTCCGGCTTGGGTAGTTATTATTATTATCAGCAGAGAGTTTGCTGTTACGGGATTAAGACTCGTTGCAGCAGGCGAGGGAACCGTAATGGCTGCCGGCAGCATGGGCAAATTAAAAACAGCAACACAAATGATTGCAATTGCTGCTTTGTTATTGCATAACTTTCCATTTTCTTATATGAATTTTCCATTTGGTACAATTATGTTATATCTATCCTTAGTATTCACCATCATTTCAGGGGTGGACTACTTTGTTAAAAACTGGAGTATAATGAGGGATTCGAAATGACAAAAAATTATCAAGCAGAAATCGTTGCAGTAGGGACAGAGTTATTGCTTGGACAAATAGCGAATACAAATGCACAGTGGCTGTCGGAGCAGCTGGCTACGTATGGAATAAATGTTTATAACCATACTGTGGTGGGAGATAATTTAGATCGTGTTGAACAGGCATTTCGTCTGGCGCAGTCACGTTCAGATATTGTAATTGTTACTGGCGGGCTGGGACCGACGGAAGATGACCTGACACGGGAAGGCTTTGAACAATTAACAGGCCTTGAAATTATAGAAGATAAAACAACAATGGAAAAGATAGAAAGCTATTATAAAGAGCGAAACCGCACGATGACACCGAATAATCGGAAGCAGGCCCGTGTTTTCAAAGGTGCCACTGTATTAAAAAATAATGCAGGGATGGCTCCGGGAATGTATATCGACTATCAGGATACGCATTGGTTCTTTCTGCCGGGCGTTCCTCGGGAAATGAAGCAAATTTCTTCAGAAGAGCTATTTCCATTTCTGGAAAACTTAACGGGTAAACAGCAGGTTATTCAATCTACTGTGTTGAAATTTATCGGCATCGGCGAATCCAATCTGGAGCATGAATTAACAGATATGATTCATGAACAGACAAATCCGACGATTGCTCCGCTGGCACAAGACCAAGGAGTGGTTATCCGGGTTACTGCGAGTGCTGCATCGAAGGCTGAGGCACAAAAACTGGTTGCAGATAAAAAACAAGAAATTTTAGCGCGTATTGGAGCATACTGCTTTGGTGAGGATGAGCAGACGATTGAGAATAAAGTAATGGAGCTGTTGGCAGAAAAAGGAAAAACATTAGCTGCCGCAGAAAGTTTAACAGGCGGATTATTCTCTAGCAATCTTGTATCGGCGGCTGGAGCATCGAATGTCTTTGCCGGCAGTCTGGTAACGTATCAGACAGCAGCAAAAGAAGCTTTATTGGGCTTGACGCCGGAATGGATTTCGGAATATGGGGTCGTAAGCAAGGAATGTGCCGAAGCAATGGCAGAGCAGGCTGCCACGAAATTAAATACACCTACCGCTATTTCCTTCACCGGAGTCGCTGGTCCGGAAACGCAGGAAGAAAAGCCGGTCGGACAAGTTTATATTGCCATTTACGATGAGGGGAAAATAGTGGAATCAAGTTCTATTCTTTTATCAGGCAACCGTAATAATATTCGTGAAAGAGCTGCTTTAAAAGGGTTTGAATTATTATATCAATATTTGAAATAAAAGTTTAAAAAAGGAAGTTTTAATAATTAACCCTTACCTGACTTAGAGATTTCCTTTTTTAATACGTTTTTACAAGTGATTTTAAATTTTAAGGCAAATTCTGTCTTGAAAATATAAGAACATTTATTCGTCTTTTTGCTTGTTAAATTGATGAAATCATTGTATGATGGATACAGATAGATAAAGGAGGAATTTTCGGTGAGTGATAAACAACAAGCTTTAGATATGGCTTTAAGACAAATAGAGAAGCAATTTGGTAAAGGTTCCATTATGAAAATGGGAGAGAATGAAATACCGAAGATTGCTACGATTCCAAGCGGATCGCTGGCTTTGGATGTATCCCTTGGAATTGGTGGATATCCAAAAGGAAGAGTAGTAGAAATATATGGTCCGGAATCTTCCGGTAAAACAACAGTAGCGCTCCATGCTATTGCAGAGGCGCAAAAACAGGGCGGGCAGGCTGCTTTTATTGATGCAGAGCATGCACTTGATCCTGTTTATGCAAGAGCGCTTGGTGTGAATATTGATGAGCTTTTATTATCACAGCCAGATACAGGGGAACAGGCTTTAGAAATTGCTGAAGCACTTGTACGAAGCGGCGCAGTAGATATTGTTGTCGTCGATTCTGTAGCAGCACTTGTACCGAAGGCAGAGATTGAAGGGGAAATGGGAGATTCTCATGTCGGCTTGCAGGCCCGGTTAATGTCACAGGCACTCCGTAAGCTTTCAGGAGCAATCAATAAATCGAAAACAACAGCTATCTTCATCAATCAGATTCGTGAAAAAGTAGGCGTGATGTTCGGGAATCCGGAAACAACTCCCGGCGGCCGTGCGTTAAAATTCTATTCCTCTGTGAGACTGGAAGTGCGCCGTGCTGAAACCCTTAAAATCGGCAATGACGCTGTAGGGAATAAAGCCCGTATTAAGGTTGTAAAAAACAAAGTAGCGCCTCCATTTAAGCAGGCAGAAGTAGATATTATGTATGGCAAGGGCATTTCAAAAGAAGGGGAAGTTCTGGATATTGGTTCAGACCTTGATATCGTACAAAAAAGCGGTGCCTGGTATTCTTATAATGGAGAACGGTTAGGTCAGGGCAGAGAAAATGCAAAACAATACCTGAAAGAAAATGAAGAAGTATTTGAAGAAATCAGCAAGACCATCCGTGATCACTATGAACTGGACAAAGAGCCGGAACAAAGTGAAGAAAAATCAAAAGAAGAGCAAGAAAGTCTGGACCTTTAATATAAACTAAAAAACCATAGTCAGTGCTATGGTTTTTTAGTATCTTCTAAAATACATATTCAGTATGTACGCAGATGATTTATCAAGATTTCCAATATATTATAATTTATATCGGGAGTTCCTTGACATTCAAGCTTGTGAGAATTAATATTAATAGTGTATAATTTTATAATTTGTATTATGAAATTACCTTTATTTTATGCATTTGAAAATGTGATATGCCGACAAATACGCAATTTACAATTTTATAGGCAATAGGAGGTGAAGTTATGAACACTGTGATTATTATCATCTCCATTTTGCTTGCTCTAGTCGTCGTATTTGTTGTTGGTTATCTGGTACGTAAATCTATTGCAGAAGCTAAAATTTCTAGTGCGGAAACCTTAGCGAAACAAATTATGGAAGAAGCACGCAGAAATGCAGATACTGCTAAGAAAGAGGCGCTTCTAGAAGCAAAAGATGAGAATCATCAGCTTCGGAGCCAAGCCGAAGATGAGATTCGTGAGCGTCGTATGGAAGCTCAGAAGCAAGAAAATCGTCTGATGCAAAAAGAAGAAAATCTGGACAGAAAAGGTGAAACATTAGACAAACGTGAGGTTCTGCTCGAACAGAAAGAACAAACTCTTGTGGAACAACAACAACAAATGGAAGAAATGAAAAGCAAAGTGGAAGCTATGAAAGACGAGCAGCAAGCTGAGCTTGAGCGCATTTCAGGATATACAACCGAGCAGGCGAGACAAGTTATTTTAGAGCGCATCGAAAAAGAAGTACAGCATGAATCAGCAGTCATGATTAAAGAAGCTGAAAATCGTGCGAATGAGGAAGCTGATAAGAAAGCAAAAAATATCTTATCGCTTGCACTGCAAAGATGCGCAGCTGACCACGTTGCTGAAACTACGGTTTCTGTTGTGAATTTGCCGAATGATGAGATGAAAGGCCGTATTATTGGACGGGAAGGCCGAAATATCCGTACCTTAGAAACATTGACAGGAATTGATTTAATTATTGATGATACACCTGAAGCGGTTATTCTATCCGGTTTTGACCCAATACGGCGTGAAATCGCACGAATGGCGTTAGAAAGACTTGTACAAGATGGCAGAATCCACCCTGCGCGTATTGAGGAAATGGTTGAAAAATCGAGACGTGATGTTGACGAATATATACGTGAAGTGGGCGAGGAGACAACATTTGAAGTTGGTATCCACGGATTACATCCGGATCTTGTGAAGATTCTAGGTCGTTTAAAATATCGTACAAGCTACGGTCAAAATGTCTTGAAGCACTCAATGGAAGTTGCTTACTTGTCAGGACTGCTGGCAGCGGAATTAGGAGAAGATATAAATCTTGCTAAAAGAGCTGGTCTGCTGCATGATATCGGAAAAGCGATTGATCATGAAGTAGAAGGCAGTCATGTTGAAATTGGTAAAGAATTAGCAATGAAATACAAAGAACCAGAAGTGGTTATTAATTCAATTGCTTCCCACCATGGAGATGAGGAGGCAACCTCTGTTATAGCTGTATTAGTTGCAGCTGCAGATGCACTTTCTGCCGCCAGACCGGGAGCTCGAAGCGAAACCCTTGAGAATTATATCAAGCGTTTAGAAAAATTAGAAGAGATATCTGAGTCGTTTGAAGGCGTAGAGAAGTCATTTGCCATCCAAGCCGGTCGTGAAATTCGTATCATGGTTCGTCCTGATGATATTGATGACATGGAATCAGCGAGAATTGCACGTGATATCAGAAAACGTATTGAAGGGGAGCTCGACTACCCTGGACATATTAAGATTACGGTTATTCGGGAAACAAGAGCAGTTGAATACGCAAAATAAAGCAAGGGCGGCAGATGTCGCCTTTGTTTTTTTATTGACTTAGAATAGCAAAAAAAGCGTTATGTCACAAAACAAATCAGGGAAAGATACAAACGAGTACAGTGAATGCTTGGCCTGTTGTCTTTCATAGCGGCTGAGATAACATAATGATATCGTTTATATGGAAAGAAGAGAGGTAGAAAAAATGAAAATTTTATTTATTGGTGATGTGGTAGGTTCTCCAGGAAGAGATATGGTCGCAGAGTATTTGCCTAAATTAAAAGAAAAATATAAGCCAAGTGTAACTATTATTAATGGAGAAAATGCTGCTGCAGGAAAGGGTATTACGGAAAAGATTTACAAGCAATTTTTACAAGCTGGAGCACAAGTAATTACAATGGGAAATCATACGTGGGATAAAAAAGAAATTTTTGAGTTTATCGATCAGGCTCCTGCGCTGATTCGTCCAGCGAATTTTCCAGAGAATAATCCGGGGAAAGGAATTGCCTATACAAACATTAACGGGAAAGAAGTTGCTGTGATTAATTTACAGGGAAGAACCTTCCTTCCGCCAATTGATGATCCCTTTGATAAAGCAGATCAATTAGTAGAGGAAGCGAAGAAAAGAACCAATACGATTTTTGTAGACTTTCATGGTGAAGCAACAAGTGAGAAACAAGCAATCGGCTGGTATCTGGACGGAAGAGTAACGGCCGTTGTCGGGACGCATACGCATACGCAAACTGCAGACGAAAGAATATTGCCCAGAGGTACTGCATATATATCTGATGTGGGGATGACAGGACCGTATGATGCGATATTAGGTGTGGAGAAAGAATCTGTTATTAAAAGATTCCAAACTTCCCTTCCAGTACGTTTTGAAATTGAAAAAAAGGGAAGAACACAACTAAATGGAGTATTCATTAGTACGGACGATTCGACGGGGAAAGCAGCAAAGATTGAACGGATCCTTATTAATGATGATCATCCTTTCTTTGCATAGTATTTGCCCGTGATGCAGTCGAACAAGGTATACATCTCCAGAAGAAATAGTAGCAATAAAAGTATAAATAGCACATGAGGAGGTACTAGTGATGGAAGTTTTAAAAGTTTCAGCAAAATCAAATCCAAACTCAGTGGCAGGGGCTTTGGCAAATGTACTTAGGGAACGAGGTACGGCTGAAATTCAGGCAATCGGTGCGGGAGCGCTGAACCAATCCGTCAAAGCAGTTGCTATAGCTCGCGGTTTTGTAGCACCAAGCGGAGTCGATTTAATCTGTATACCGGCATTTACAGATATACTAATTGATAATGAGGAACGGACAGCGATTAAGTTAATTATTGAGCCGAGGTAATGAATATTTCAAAGGGTTGTCGTTCCAAAAGAAAAACAGGCAGCCCGGATTGGATAGGGGCATGCCCTTCTCAAATTAACGGGTGATTTAGGACTTATTCCTTTATGAAGCAGAAAAATCTCTTTTTTCCTACGTGAAAAAAGAGATTTTTTATATGTTTCAGGCGTTGAGTATTGTACAATTATTATGTAGGCTTTATACTGTAAGTTAGTGCATCAATACATATGAATCGATGAAAGAAAGGGGATCAACCTGATGAACGAAGAACAGCGAAAACAACAGGCCCAGATTCGTAACGAAGAAGCTAATATAGAACGAATTAAAAATACATCCAGCGAAGAGTTCATTGCTAAATATTTTCAAATGGAGTATGAGCCGCAATCTCCAGATATAAAGAAAGCAAGAAAGCGTCGCAAGGAGGATATTCAATTTCATTATGATTTCTCCATCCCGGAGGATATGCAGCGAATTGGCGAGGGCAAAAAATTTCTGATCCGCACCTATGGCTGCCAAATGAATGAGCATGATACAGAGGTGATGGCCGGTATTTTGTCTGAAATGGGCTATGAATCGACCAATGTAACAGAAGAGGCCGATATTATATTGCTTAACACGTGTGCCATTCGTGAAAATGCGGAAAATAAAGTATTCGGTGAAATTGGCCATTTAAAACCATTAAAATTAGAAAACCCGGATCTTATTATCGGTGTCTGCGGCTGTATGTCACAAGAAGAATCCGTAGTTAACCGGATTTTGAAAAAACACCAGCATATCGATCTAATATTTGGGACCCATAATATCCACCGTCTGCCGCACCTTGTTAAAGAAGCGTTATTCGGAAAAGAAATGATTGTTGAAGTGTGGTCTAAAGAAGGCGATATAATTGAGAATCTGCCGAAAGTACGTAAAGGAAAGACCAAAGCATGGGTAAATATCATGTATGGCTGTGACAAGTTCTGTACGTACTGTATTGTCCCTATGACCCGCGGGAAAGAGCGCAGCCGCCGTCCAAAGGATATTATTCAGGAAGTCCGCCACCTCGTCGCACAGGGCTATAAGGAAGTCACTCTTCTTGGACAAAATGTGAATGCATATGGAAAGGACTTTGAAGATATCGAATACGGTTTGGGCGATTTAATGGATGATATTCATAAGATTGATATTCCGCGTGTCCGCTTTACAACTTCCCATCCGCGTGACTTTGATGACCGTCTGATTGAAGTGCTGGCTCAGGGCGGGAATCTTCTGGATCATATTCATTTGCCGGTTCAATCCGGAAGCAGTGAAATACTGAAGAAAATGAATCGGAAATATACACGGGAAGATTATTTAGAGTTAGTTAGAAAAATCCGTGAAGCCATGCCGCATGCCACATTGACTACAGACATCATTGTAGGCTTCCCGAACGAAACAGAAGAGCAGTTTGAAGAAACAATGACATTAGTGGAAGAAGTAGGCTTTGAAGCAGCTTATACATTTATTTATTCACCTCGTGAAGGGACACCGGCTGCAAGGAAAAAGGATGATGTACCTGAAGAAGTAAAAAAACAGCGCTTATATCGTTTAAATGAACTTGTTAATAAACAATCAGCAGCTTCCATGAAATCTTATCAGGGTGAAGTTGTCAAGGTGCTTGTCGAAGGGGAAAGCAAGAAAGATCCAGATGTTCTTGCCGGCTATACAGAAAGAAATAAATTAGTAAACTTTAAAGGACCAAAATCCGCGATTGGCCAAATTGTAGAAGTAGAAATTACAGAAACGAAAACCTGGTCATTGAATGGTATTATGGTAGAAAATAGAGTTGAGGTGGAATAAGATGGCGATGTATGAACGTAAAGAAGTACTTGATGAAGCCAGAAAGTTAGCGGCAATGCTATCGAACACAGAAGAAATCGAGCGTTTTAAGCAAGTAGAAGCTAAATTAAATGAAAATAAAAAAGTCCAAAGCTTGATTAAGAAAATTAAGACGCTGCAAAAACAGGCAGTTAATTTTCAAGCATATGATAAGAAGGAAGCTTTACAGCGTATCGAGCAGGAAATTGACAGATTGCAAAATGAAATTGATGAAATTCCGGTAGTTCAGGAATTTAAAGAGACACAAATCGTGGTCAATGATGTTTTACAGCTGGTTTCCAAAACAATCTCCCGTACGGTTACAAATGATATTATTGAATCAACAGGCGGCGATGTGCTTAAAGGCGAAACCGGCTCCCAAACACAGAATAGTTCCAGCTGTGCGCACTAAACTGAGGATTGTTTAATAAAATAAATAAACAGACGAAGCCGGGCAGTGAGCTGTCCGGCTTTTTGTTACCTCGCAGCGTGTTTCAAGTTGTCAATAAGCAATTTTTGGGCATCCGATGATAGCCCATTTTTTCAAAATAAAAACCTTTCAAGCTCTCCTTCGCGCCTGCTTTTCTTTTTTCTTGGCAATAGTTATGCACTTTAGGTATTTGCCGTGCATAAAATGACTATGAAAAAAGAGGAGGTAAAATATATCATGACTTTTCTTGATAAAGAATATAGAGAAATCATTACGAAAGCAGTATGTGGTAAAGGCAGAAAATTCACAAAAGATACCCATACAATAACTCCAAGCCATCGACCGACAAGTATTCTTGGGTGCTGGGTGATCAATCATTTATACCACGCGAAGAAGAAGTCTGAGGATACTGTCATTATCAGTGGCAGTTATGATATTAATGTATGGTATTCTTACAATGATAATACGAAAACAGAGGTTATCACAGAAAGGGTGGAATACACAGATGTAGTTCCGTTATCTGTTAAGGACGATAATTGTATCAATGATGAATACGATATTATCGCAAAGGTACTTCAGCAGCCTAATTGTTTAGAGTGCATGATTTCAGATAAGGGCGGCAGTATTACCGTCGATATTGAACGTGAATTTGTCGTTCAAATTATTGGCGAAACCAAAATCTGTGTAAAAGTAAAACCTAACTGGAAGAGCGATGACGAAGAAGATGATTTTATGTGGGACTATGAAATGACTGATGATGAGGCAGAGGATATCAGACCGGACTTTATCCATCACAAACACAAAGATTAACATGAAACGAGGGTAGCCATACTCTCGTTTTCTTTTACACCCTAAGGAAATGATAAAAACGAAGCATTCCTTTCTTTTTTAGTGAATGTTTCGTTTTTCTAAGAACAGGATAGGACAAGAATCGGGGAGATTATGCTATAATGGAGTTCGATTCCATTTAAAGATACGTGAAAAAAATAGATAATTTAGCAAGCTGGAGGAACTATTTCATGACAAAATTAACACCAATGATGCAGCAATACATAGATATTAAGTCGCAATATAAGGATGCTTTTTTATTTTATCGGCTTGGAGATTTTTATGAGTTATTTTATGAGGATGCTACAAAGGCTGCGCAGGAATTAGAAATTACCTTAACGAAGCGGGCCGGGGGCAATGATCCGATTCCGATGTGCGGTGTTCCTTATCATTCTGCAGAAAATTATATCAAGGTATTAATCGATAAAGGGTACAAGGTAGCCATCTGTGAGCAAGTTGAGGATCCGAAGACAGCGAAGGGCGTGGTCAAACGGGAGGTTGTCCAAATGATCACCCCGGGTACGGTGATGGAAAGTAATATGCTTGTGGAAGGTGAAAACAATTATATCGGCAGCCTGTCTCATTTTGGAGATGGTTCCTTTGTCATTGCGTATAATGACTTATCAACTGGAGAGAGCCGCCTGGCTTTAATGCAGGATGGCTGGGACAGTGTGATTCATGAATTTTATCATCAGCCGGTAAAGGAAATCGTGATTTCCTCTTCTTTGCCGGAAGAATTGCAAGCGCAGCTCAAGGAGCGGCTGCAGGTTACATTATCCTATCAGGATGAAGTGAATTTTAATGCGGAATTTCGTGAGCTGAGTGAGAATTTAAATGATGAACGTCTGATGGAGGCCTTCAGCAGATTATTGAATTATATCCAGAACACACAGAAGCGTTCCTTAGATCATCTGCAGCCGGCAGAAGTGATTGAGCTCAAGCAATATATGAGCCTGGATATGTATTCCAAACGCAATTTAGAGCTGACAGAGTCGATTATGAAAAAATCAAAGCACGGCAGCTTATTATGGGTTTTGGACAAAACGGTAACCGCAATGGGCGCAAGAATGCTGAAAAAATGGCTGGAGCGGCCGCTGTTAAATCAAGTTAAAATAAATCAGCGGTTAGAAGTCGTCGAGACCTTTCTGAATGCTTTTATGGAACGGGAAAACCTGCGGGAAAGCTTAAAGTCGGTATATGACTTAGAGCGCTTATCCGGAAGAATTGCATTTGGGAATGTCAATGCAAGAGACTTAATCCAATTAAAGCAATCCCTGCAAAATATTCCGGCGATAAAAGAGACGCTCAATGCGCTTCATGTTCCTGAAGTGAGCGAGCTGGCAGATGCCCTGATTTATCCTGATACTATTGTTGAAGTGCTGGAAAACAGCTTAGTCGAAGAACCGCCGCTTTCTATTAAAGAAGGGGCTTTGATAAAAGAAGGCTATCATGAAGAATTAGATAAATACCGCGATGCGTCTAAAAACGGAAAACAATGGATTGCATCCCTGGAGAAAAAAGAGCGGGAAGTAACTGGAATCAAGTCGCTGAAAATAGGATATAACCGTGTGTTTGGCTATTATATTGAAGTGACGAGACCTAACCTGCCTTTATTACAAGATGACCGCTATGAACGGAAGCAGACGCTTACCAATGCAGAACGCTTTATCACACCGGAGCTGAAAGAAAAAGAAACACTTATCTTAGAAGCAGATGAAAAAAGCGTAGAGCTGGAGTATGATTTATTTATTAAAATCAGAGAGCAGATAAAGCAGGATATTCCGTTAATTCAGCAGCTTGCGCAAATTATCAGTGAAATAGATGTATTGCAGGGCTTTGCGACAATCAGTGAAGAAAATAATTATAAACGTCCGGCTTTCCAGGAAGGTGTCTTCTCTGTAGAGGGAGGACGGCACCCCGTTGTCGAGCAGGTGATGAAGACCGGAACCTTTGTACCAAATGATGTACAGCTGGATGCTGACAACCAGATGCTGCTTATTACCGGCCCGAATATGTCTGGTAAAAGTACCTATATGCGTCAAGTAGCATTAATCGCTATCATGGGACAGACTGGCTGCTTTATACCGGCTGAATCAGGAATCTTGCCTGTTTTTGATCAAATTTTTACACGGATCGGTGCAGCGGATGATTTAGTTTCTGGACAGAGTACCTTTATGGTAGAGATGCTGGAAGCCAGGCATGCGATCCAAAATGCTACCGCCAACAGTCTGATTTTATTAGATGAAATAGGACGTGGAACAAGTACGTACGATGGCATGGCCTTGGCTCAGGCGATTGTAGAGTATATCCATAACCATATTCACGCCAAAACCCTTTTCTCCACGCATTATCATGAGCTGACAGCACTGGAGGATTCCTTAGAGCATTTAAAAAACATTCATGTCCGTGCGGAAGAGCATGAAGAAAATGTTGTTTTTCTTCATCAAATCAAAGAAGGAGCAGCAGACCAGAGCTATGGTATCCATGTTGCTAAATTGGCCGATTTGCCGGATGAGTTAATCAATCGTGCTTCTGTTATTCTGGAAAGCTTTGAAAATAATGATTCCAAAGAAGCGCAGAAAGAGGAAGCTCCTTCTCTTGAACCAGAAGAGGCCGAATCAGCTCAATTATCCTTTTTTGCAGAGGAAAACAGTAAAGAACATAAGCCAGCGAAGTTAACTAATAAAGACAATGCAGCCTTAGAGGAGCTCAAAAGCTTAAATATATTAGAGATGAACCCGTTAGAAGCTATGAATGAATTATATCGCCTGCAGAAGAAATTAAAGTAACACGCATTTAGAGGAAGGTGATAATATGCCAATTCAACAAATGCCGGATAGTCTGGCAAATAAAATCGCAGCAGGAGAGGTGGTAGAACGTCCTGCTTCGGTAGTTAAGGAAATCATTGAAAATAGTATCGATGCAGGTGCCACCTGGATACGCATCGATGTACACGAAGCCGGATTATCGGAAATACGCATTGTCGATAATGGGGCTGGTATTGCTGCAGAGGATGTGGAGAAGGCTTTTTTGCCGCATGCGACCAGTAAAATAAGCACAGAAACCGATTTGTTCCATGTGACCACACTTGGATTCCGTGGAGAGGCACTGGCAAGTATAGCTTCTGTCAGCAGACTGTCTATCCAGACCTCCCAAGGAGACGTTGCCGGAGTATCGCTTGAATTAGAAGGCGGAGAAGTTGTCAAAAGGGGCAAGAGCGATGCCCGCCAAGGTACGGAGATTGTTGTCAGTGATTTATTCTATAATACACCGGCACGGTTGAAATATATGAAAAGCCTTCATACTGAGCTGGGACATATATCAGATGTTTTGAACCGGATGGCATTAGCGCATCCGGAAATTCGGTTTGAAGCAACGCATAATGGCAAAGGGCTCCTAAAAACTTCAGGCAACGATGACATGCTGCAGGTCATTTCGCAAGTGTATGGAATGAGTGTGGCCAAGCAAATGTCCCCAGTTGAACATAAGACGCTGGATTTTACGATTACCGGCTATATTGCGAAGCCGGAGGTGACAAGAGCATCCAGAAACTATATGTCAACGATTATTAATGGCCGATTTGTCCGCAACATTGCCCTGAATAAAGCAATTATTGAAGGATATCATACGCTGCTGCCAATCGGCCGTTCTCCAATTGTTGTTCTTTCTATTGAAATGGATTCGATTCTGGTCGATGTGAATGTCCACCCTGCCAAGCTGGAGGTCCGGTTCAGTAAAGAAAAAGAGCTGTATGCAGCAGTCAAAGATATGATCCAGGCTCATTTTCGGAAAATGACACTTATCCCGGAAGTAACGAAAAAGCCGGAGCCGAAGCAAAAATCAGAACAGCATACGTTTCAATTTGAAACAGAGCCTGCTTCTCCATTTCAGGAGAAAGAGAAAAAAATAGAAGCGGAAAAACCATCTGATGCTGTTATCAGAGAAGACAATCGGTATCAGGAGGAAGAACCCGCCTTTCTTCGTGAAGAGAACACCCATATTGAAGTTCAAAGGCGCGAACAGGAATCAGCACCTGCCCCAGAAGGAAACGTCTCTGAGGAGCTTATAATGGACGCTCCCGTTCCTCCGATAGAAAAAGCATCCGAGCAGGTTCAGCCTCGGGTCCCAATGATGTATCCAATCGGGCAGCTGCAGGGAACCTATATTATGGCACAAAATGAAAATGGCCTGTATATGGTGGATCAGCATGCTGCACAGGAGCGGGTAAAATATGAATTTTTTAAGCAAAAGCTCGGCAAACCAATCAATGAGTCACAGGAGCTTTTAATACCGCTGACCTTTGATTTTTCTAAAAAAGAGGCTATCTTTATTGAAGAAGCAAAGGATACGCTAGAAAAAGCCGGCTTATTTTTTGAACCGTTTGGTCACCAGACCTATGTTATACGTTCTCATCCAACCTGGTTTCCGGCTGGCCTGGAGGAAGAAATTATCCGGGAAATGGTGGAGCAGTTTATTCAGGAATCAACAGTGAATGTAGAAAAAATACGGGAAGAAGCAGCGATATTAATGTCTTGTAAACGGTCGATCAAAGCAAATCATTATTTAACCAGCGAGGAAATGTTCCAGCTGCTCGAAGACTTACGAAGTACCACCGATCCTTTTACATGCCCGCATGGAAGGCCGATTATTGTTCATTTCTCTACCTATGAATTAGAAAAGATGTTTAAGCGTATTATGTAGAATGGAAGCAAAAAAATAATGAAGTTGAGGAATAAATAAATGAAGAAAAAAGTAGTTTCTATCGTAGGACCAACAGCAGTCGGAAAGACAGCATTAGGAATTGCTGCTGCAAAAAAGTTCCGGGGGGAAATTATCAGCGGAGATTCCACACAGGTATATAAGGGGATGGATATCGGTACAGCTAAGGTAACACCGGAGGAAACGGAAGGCATCCCTCATCATATGATTGATATTATTAAGCCGGATCAGCCATTTTCTGTTGCCGATTTTCAGGAGCACGTGAAATATCATATTGAAGCAATCCACGAACGGGGCAACCTTCCAATCATTGTTGGCGGGAGCGGCCTGTATATTCAATCTGTACTGTTTGATTACCATTTTTCCGACCAGCGCCGCGACGAGAAGTTAACGAAAAAGCTATTTCAGCAGATCGAAGCAGAAGGTACGGATAGCCTGTATGAACGTCTGAAGCAGGTTGACCCGGAGCAGGCCAAAAAAGTTCATCCGAATAATCACAGGCGTCTTGTCCGCGCCTTAGAGGTCTATGAGCTGACCGGACTGACAATGTCGGAGTATCAGAAAGAGCAGCAGCCAGAATCCCCTTATGATCCATATATTATCGGATTAGATATGGACCGGGCTGTATTATATGAACGGATTAACCGCCGCGTGGATAATATGATAGAAGCTGGATTAATGGAGGAAGTCAAGTTTCTTATTGCAAATGGCTATAAAAACTGCCAGTCGATGCACGCAATCGGCTATAAGGAGATAGCAGCTTATCTAGACAACCGCTTATCACAAGCAGAAGCTGTCAACGCGATTAAACAAAACTCACGCAAATATGCGAAAAGACAACTTACATGGTTTCGGAATAAGCTGGATGTAAATTGGTATCAGCTCACGGAGAAGGAAGCTGCACAACAAATGAAATTAATTTTAAATGATTTAGCAGGATTTTTAGAATCATAAATCGAATAAAGATGTATAGATAGAAAAGAGGAGGAACTTATTTTATGGCTCAATCCGTTAATATTCAAGATCAATATTTAAATCAATTGCGAAAAAATCATGTTTTTGTCACTGTTTTTTTAACTAATGGCTTTCAATTAAGAGGGACGGTCAAAGCGTTTGATAACTTTACGGTGCTGTTGGAAACAGACGGCAAGCAGCAGCTTATTTTTAAACACGCTATTTCTACATTCTCTCCATCGAAGAATGTGGAAATTGAAAAAGAATAGAGATGTGAGGAGAGGAGCTTGGTTGAGCTTCTCTCTTTTTGATATGGGGAACAGGTTAGGATTATACGTGATACACGAATAAGCCTCTCTTTGAACTTAATCAACAAGAGAGGCTTAAGGCTTCACTTCATTTTGTTTACTTACCAGCCAACATATTTCATTAAATATAAATTGGATTCTTTTTAATCACACAATCACAAGGAAGGATGCTCATTCCGGTAATACTCATGAAATACCTTCATCAACGCTCTTTTTTCAATCCGGGAAACATAGCTTCTGGAGATGTTTAACTTCTTTGCAATTTCACGTTGAGTCATTTCATCCTGATCATTTAATCCGTAACGATACACAATTACTTCCCGTTCGCGGCTGTCTAAAATAGAAAAATACTGTTCAATCTTTGAAATTTCCATATTTAATTGGATATATTCAATTACATTTTCATTTTCAGCTTCTAATATATCAATTAAGCTGATTTCATTTCCTTCTTTATCTTGCCCAATCGGATCATGCAGGGAGACGTCTTTTTTGACTTTCTTAAGTGCTCTTAAATGCATCAGTATTTCATTTTCCACACAGCGGGCGGCATAGGTGGCCAGTTTGGTACCTTTTCCTGTAGAAAAGCTTTCGACTCCTTTGATTAAGCCGATGGTGCCGATAGAAATTAAATCTTCCATATCCTCTCCGGTATTTTCAAATTTCTTAACCAGATGGGCTACGAGACGGAGATTATGTTCAATCAGTTTGTTTCTGGCTTCTTCATCTCCTTCCTGCATCAATTGGATGTATTTTGCTTCTTCCTTAGGGGATAGTGGCTGAGGGAAAGACTGGTTCTTGACATACGAGACGAAAAATAAAGCTTCTTTAATAAACAGTCCAAGTGCAGATAATATCATGGACAAATCCCATCACCTCCAAGAGTAAGCATCTTTCAACCTTCTAGGTAATTGCCTATAGCCTATTCTTATGTGTGGAAGAAGAAAAACGTGTCTGTCCATACAGAATGGAAAAGCTAAAAAGGAGAAAATAATTTTATTTTCCTCGCCAATTCGGGATTTTTATAAGGGAACGATCTATATAAAAAGCTCCAATTTCTCTTGATAACAGGAGAAATCGGAGCTTTTATTTCATTTAATTTGATTGGTTTTGATCTGCATCGTACATTTCTTTTAAATCATCGGTTATTGTATTTTTATCGAGTTTTACTCCATTCCGGTAAGCTGATCTTGTAACCATCAGACTGGCTACCGGAGCTGTCAGGAATAAGAACAGAATAGCTAATAATATTTTTGCGTTCATTTCGCCCTGGGTTAAAAAGTGGATAAATACAGCCAGCATAATAAAAATAACACCTAACGTCGCACTTTTACCGGAAGCATGTGCACGACTGTATACATCCTTTAGCCGGAGTATACCGATGGCGCTCACTACGGCAAAAAATACACCAATGACAACAAAGACAGTTACAATTGTTTCAATCATCGCGGTCAATGACAACACCTCTTTCCAGGAATTTTGAAAGGGTCAAGGTCCCGACAAAACCCAAAATAGTAAGTACGAGAACAATGTCAGAGAACACGGATGTGTCTTGTAAAATCATCAGTATCCCGATAAAACCGACAAGCAGAACACCAATAGCATCCAACGCCAGAATTCTATCCTGTGTAGACGGACCAATCATAACACGGATAAACAATAAAACGAGGGCGACGGAAAGTGCACTCAATGCAACAATCAAAATTGTATCAAACATTATTTCGTCACCTCCATGATTGCTTTTTCAAAAGAGTCCTGGATATCCTTGATCATAACTTCTTTATCTGGCACATCGATTGAATGTACATAAATGGTTTTGCTGTCATCTGAGAAATCCATGGAAATCGTTCCAGGAGTCAAGGTGATCAATGCTGCCAGGATAGAGATTTCAAAGTCTGATTCTAAACGTGTTCTGACAGCAACAATTCCAGGCTGATGATCTTGCTTCGGATTAAGCACTACTTTTACAACATCAATATTTGCTTTGATTAATTCAATCATAAACAAATAAATTAATTTCATAATCGCCCAGACTTTTTTTAAATAAAAATCAAACTTTAAGAAATGTCGTATAACAATTAAAATTAAAATCCCAATGAAATAACCGGAAAGAAAACTTACGAATGTATACTCATTTTGTAAAAACATCCAGAGTATCGCGAGCAAAACGTTTATTAATATTTGAAATGGCATAGCAACTACTCCTTCAGCACAGATTCAATATAATTTGTAGGATTCATAATATCTTCTGCAACTTCCATCGAATAGGTGAAAATTGGTTCCGCTGCAAATCCTAAAATAATGGTAAGTGCAACAAGCGGTAAGATCGGCAGTAACAGTTTTCCTACGGGAATCTTTGCTTGTGCCGCTGTATGCTTCTGCTTGCCCCAAAAAGCGTAACTGAAAATTTTCATCATAGAAAATAAGGTCAGAAGCCCAACCAGGAGCGCTACCGCAGAAATGACATACTGTTGTTCCTCAAAGCCCGCTAATATTATCGGGAACTTACTAAAGAACCCGCTTAACGGCGGAATACCTGCTAAGGAAATGGCAGTGATAAAGAACAGCCAGGCAAGCCAAGGATGGGTTCCAATCAATCCGCCCATTTTCTTTAAATCAGTTGTTCCCGTAATTTTCTGTGTTGCTCCAGCAAATAAGAAAAGTGCTGTTTTTACAATCATGTGATGCGCAATATAGTAAATGGCACCGGCAACAGCTAAAGGAGTGAAGATACCAAGACCCATCACCATATAGCCGACCTGGCTGATAATATGATAGGAGAGAATACGCTTGAAATCAAATTGCGATACAGCTCCAAGAACTCCGAATAACATGGTAAAACCGGCAACCGTAACAATTAATCCTTTGTGCGTAAAGCCTGTATCATGATTGAAAATTACAGTAAATGTACGGATAATCGCATAAATACCTACTTTGGTCAACAGACCCCCAAATAAGGCTGCTATAGCAGCAGGAGGACCGTAATAGGACTTCGGAAGCCAAAAATAAAGCGGGAATAAGGCTCCTTTAGAAGCAAAAACAATAAACAGCATAATAGCTACTATATTGAGTGCGCCAGTCTGGTCTAATTCCGAAACACGCTGGGCGATATGCGCCATATTCATTGTTCCGGTAATAGAATAAATCCATGCTATCCCTACAATAAAGAGGGCGGATGCAAAAATGTTGATAATTACATACTTAAAGGACTCTCTTAACTGATAGCCTGTCCCTCCATGAACAATCAATCCATAAGAGGCAATCAACATTACTTCAAAGAACACAAATAGATTAAATAAATCGCCTGTTAAAAAAGAACCGTTGACCCCAATCATTAAGAAAAGATAAAGCGGGTAGAAAAACTGCTTTTCACGGTCTCTGGCGATTGTCTGGAAAGCAAAGAACAGACAAACGGTACCTACTAAAGTAGATAAAAGCAGCATCAGTGTTGAAAGTAAATCTGCAACAATAACAATTCCAAAAGGTGCCTCCCAGTCGCCGACTTCCAATACGAGCGTTCCATGCTGGTACACATAAATTGCTAAATAAACGGAAAGTGCCAGTAAAGCAAGCATTGTAATTCCGCTTATCACACGCTGTATCGTGTGTCGTTTGTATAAAAGTATAAGTATAGCACCGATTATGAAAGGTATAATAACCGGCAGAATAATTACATTACTCATCAGCAGAACCCCTTAATTCTTCTAAATCGTCTGTTTTATGCACTTTATAGGTCCGATAAGACATAACTAACAATAAAGCAGTAACAGCAAAAGCAATAACGATGGCTGTCAGTACCAGCGCCTGAGGCAGCGGATCTGTATATGCTTCTGCTTCAAAACTTAAAACAGGAGCAGCACCGCGCTGCAGCCCGGACATCGTTAATAATAAAAGATGCACGGCGTGAGAAAGTAATAATGTAGCTGCAACAACGCGGAGCAGGTCTTTAGACATAAACAGATAAATCGTTACGCTAAAAACAATTCCTATGACAATTGACATTAATAGTTCCATTATTTATCATCCTCCGCAATCGTCAGAATAATTGCAAGTGCACTGGCCAGTACAACAAAGTAAACACCTAAATCAAAAGGCAGTGCGGTGGTCAATTCAACCTCTCCCAGGATTGGCAGTCTAAAATAGTCAAAGAATTGTTTTAGATAAGGAAAACCAAAAACCATAGAGACCACACCTGTTACACTGGCAAAAAGTAACCCGATGCCGATTATTTTTATATAATCAAATCGAATGACCTTCTTAATGGAATTTAAGCCAAATGAGAGGTACAAAATAAGAATGGCACTTGCAGTCATTAGACCTCCAATAAATCCTCCGCCAGGGCTGTTATGACCTGCGAGCAGTAAATAGATAGAGAAGGAGAGGACAATCAAAATAATGAGTCTGGTCAATGTCTGCAGCATCATATTATTTGGTTTTTTCATCATACGTCCTCACTTCCTTTAAAACGTAATCGTATTAAACTGACAACGGTTAATACCGCTAAAGCGACAACAAGCACTTCCAGCATGGTATCGAGACCACGGAAATCCACCAGGATAACATTTACGATGTTATATCCTCCAGCTTCTTCCTTGGCATTTTCAGTATAGTACTCGGAAATCGAAGAATAATTTGCCTCTTGTCCCAATGAAAATGCAGATAGGGAACCAAGTGTAATTATCAGCCCAAATCCAATGGAAATGATTAATTTAACAGCCTTCAATTTTGGAGGTGTTTTTACCTTCTTCAATTTCGGCAAGTGATAAAAGACAAGCATAAACAAAATAACGGATACGGTTTCGATAAGCAGCTGCGTCAATGCTAAATCCGGAGCTCGGAACAGAACAAACAATAGAGCTACGATAAAGCCGCTGACACTTGTTGCAATAATTAATGCTACCCGATTATTAATAAACGGAATAACAATAACAGACCCGATAAATACTGCAATGACAAACCATACGTAAATTGGCACCGGTGATAAATCAAGCGATTGGATCGCCGGTAAATTATAACGGTACATCGTATAGGCCATTATCAATATGATAAATGTACACATATAGATGAAGTAATCTCTTAACCTGCCTGTCATCTGGATACGTGTTAGCCATTGAGACCCTTTTACTAAGCCGTCATATCCATAATCATAGGCGTAGTTGAACAAATCACGTTCCCCGCGGTAGAATGCGGTATTTTCCCATTTTTTAAAGGTCATAAATAAGATGACACCCAATACTACCACACCGATTGTCATCCATAACTCTGGTGCTAAAAAGCCATGCCAGTGAGTGATGTGTACATCAAAAAACTCTCCTGGAGAAAGAATGCCGGGTGCGATAGCAGCCATAGCAGGCTCGATAATGGAGTACGCTAACAGATTAGGGAAAAGCCCGAATACAACAACAAGAACAGCGAGTATGATAGGGCTAATCAGCATACCGATCGGAGCCTCATGCACATGTTGTACTTTTAGCTTACTGCTATCGAATTTACCCATAAACGTCTTTGAAAACATCAGGATACAATATAAGAAGGTAAATACGCTGGCAATCCAAGCAATAATCGGAATGATAAATCCAAATGTTTCTAAATGGAAAATACCGTATTCCGTCACATTCAGCATCCCTGTCAAAAACATCTCTTTACTTAAAAAACCATTAAATGGAGGCAATCCTGCCATCGAAGCCAGTCCAATAAGAGAAATGGTTGCTGTAATAGGCATAATGGTCATTAAACCGCCCAGTTTACGGATATCTCTTGTACCTGTCTCATGGTCAACGATTCCGGCTGCCATAAACAGACTTCCTTTAAAGGTTGCATGGTTAACCAGATGAAATACCGCTGCTAAGATGGCGGTCATGTATAACGCATTGTCCCCATCCTGAAAATAGAACGCAGCAGAGCCTGTCCCAAGTAAACTCATGATTAAACCGAGCTGACTTATGGTGGAAAAGGCCAGAATTCCTTTTAGATCCTTTTGCCGTACTGCTGAAATAGAGCCCCATGTTAAGGTAACTAATCCGGCAATGGTAATAATCCAGAACCATTCTGGTGCACCTCCGAATACCCCGGTCAATCTGGCAACAAGATAAATTCCTGCTTTTACCATAGTTGCAGAGTGAAGATAAGCACTGACGGGTGTCGGCGCTTCCATTGCATCTGGAAGCCAGATGTGGAATGGAAATTGAGCCGACTTGGTAAATGCGCCTAGTAAAACCAGAATCATTGCCGGGATAAATAATCCGCTCGCCATCACAATGTCCGCATTTGCTATCAGCTCCCTGATACTGAATGTGCCGGCAATAACGTAAAGTAAAGAAAAACCAGCGAGCATGGATAATCCGCCGAAAACGGTGATATACATTGATTTTTGAGCACCATAAATAGATTTTTCTCTCGTATACCAGTAACTGATTAATAATGAAGAAGCGATACTTGTTACTTCCCAGAAAACATAAATAACAATTAAGTTATCGGAAAGAACGACTCCTAACATAGCACCCATAAACATTAAAAGATAGACATAGAAATTGTTTAACTTTTCTTTTCGTTTCGACAAATAGTAAATAGAGTAGAGAACAACGAGTGCTCCGATTCCTGTAATCAATAATGCGAAGAGCAGACTTAGACCGTCAACATATACGTTGAAGTTTATTCCGAGGGAAGGAACCCAGTCCAAATTATTTAAAATTGCTTCGCCAGATGATGTTCTAGGTATAAAAGATAGAAAATAAATGAATAGTACCAGAGGCAGAATCAAAACAAACCAGCCAGTATGTATTCTCTTTAAATACTTATACAAGAATGGAATAAGTATGGCTGCGATAAACGGTGATAAAACAGCCCAGTGTAGTAACGTCAAAAGTAATTCCTCCTTTTACAAAAATAGCGAATTCCTTTTAACTGTAGAGCAAAATAAAATACTTTAAATATTCCTTCAGTTAAAAGTGTTCAAGTTCATTTCTAATGTTGAAAACAAAAAGCCTGCCTATTATGAATAAGAAATAGGGGTGGAAGCTTTCTTTTTACAGAGCACATAAAGGTTATTCGGTGTGATAATGAAGGGGGAATACCATGCTTTCTATTTGTTCTCCATCTCTTTACGGTTTTTTTTGCACAAAGTTAGAGTGCTACATTTGATTATAACCTATTCAGAAGATGGATGCATACAAAAAGAATGTGATGATCAGGATGGAAAGCTTGTATTTTAAATAGGAAGAAACAAGGGAAAAAAGCGAAAAAAAAACTTCAATTTTTAAATTGAAGTTTGGGAAACAAGACAAAATTATACAGATTCTTTAATTTTATGAGATAGAGATCTTTTATGGATTTCTTCCTCAAACAAAGAAAGAAAATCAGGACTTAAGTTTAATGATATTGCTTTATAATATGATTCAAGTAATAGTTCGTCCGATAATGTTTCCACAATACAACCTCCTCAAGTGTCAGCATTTCTATTAAGTTAATAATAATTTAACACGTGTATCTTGTGTTAACAAGCTATAACTTATCTACATATAGTTGTATATAAGTTGTGTATAAGAAGGTGGGTAACCCTGCTTACTGTTGTTATTAAAACATTTTTATGTTGATAAAGTTATCCACATAATCGAAAAATATCAGAATTTGTCGAACGATTTTCTAGAGATAGATGTATTTTTAGAGATCAGGCTGCATAGTTTCCGATCAACAAAAGAAAAAATTGGAAATCGCTGTCGATTAGGCGAACATTCCTAATGGAGGCAATAATTCTTTGAAACGCTAGTCAGTTGTAGTAGGATTAGGTATAATGTGATGTAGCATGAATACTCCCGCCACTTAATTTCATCTGAAATTTGAAGTGGGGGTTTCTGGGGTATCGACTTTACAAATGACGATTAAGCCCCAGTGGAGTTGACACATTGATGTGCTGAAAACATCCAACCCCGCTATCCCATTGGTCCTGCCTTTGGGATTACATTTCAGCCTGCTTGAGGTTGACACGTTTGTAGCAGTGTAACTGGCTGGGACTGCGATTACTCGTCCCATCGAAGGGCTTTTGTAAGAATCCAACTTCAAGAATGGTGAGAACTCAAAATTCTAAGTAGGAGATCCAACAGCCAGTATCGGCCCGATTCGTTCAACTAATATCCAGGGGGAAAGAACCCCCTGAATAAAGTTTCACTTTATGTGCCTTGGCTGAAATGTTTGGCTTGAACATTTTATGTGACAAAGCAACGATTCTCGCCACAACCTTTTATTGGTTTAGTTTTCAAAGAACATCTTTCAAAAATATTATACCATGCAAACTTATGTTCGTGAATGTGGAAAAAGACGATTCAGTTCCTACCTGCTTGGCTTCACTCTGTGCATTCCGACGTACAAATGTTTTCGATGGGACGAGTAATCGCAGTCCCAAATGTTTTCGATGGGACGAGTAATCGCAACCCCTGGACGTTGCGGGGTTAGCCTGGCTTGAGGTTGGGATTCCTTTCGCCTAATGATGATAGAATTTCTTTATCTTGTATATGCGGATTAAGTTAAATAACAATGTTTGTATAAGTAAAGTACTATAGTATGCAAGGAACAAATATGTTAATTTATTGGAAATCTTGAGGTGTGTATATGTTTTCTAAATTTTTGCCGGATGAGCAAATTGATCAAATTTTTGACTTGAAACCAGAGAAATTAAAAGAAAAGGGAATCAAGGGGATTATCACAGATTTGGATAATACGCTTGTTGCATGGGATGTGAAAGATGCAACCCCTGATGTGATTACATGGTTTAAAACAATGGAAGAAAATGATATAAAAGTAACCATCATATCAAATAATAATCAAGAACGTGTCACCGTTTTTTCGGAGCCGCTTGGAACTCCCTTTGTTTTTAGTGCCAGAAAACCTTTGAGCAGAGCTTTTAAGACTGTTGCAAAGCAAATGGATTTAAAAAAAGAAGAAATTTTAGTCGTCGGTGACCAGGTGATGACGGATGTCCTCGGAGGCAATATGGCCGGATTCTATACTGTACTGGTCATTCCTGTAGTGCAGACAGACGGAAAAATAACAAAGATTAACCGTTTTATGGAAAGAATTATTTTAAAAAGAATTAAGAACAAGGATAAGCGTTATAAGGAGGAATAAGGTTGGAGCAACATATTTGTCAAGGGTGCGGAAGTATTATTCAGACAGAGCATCCGAATGAAGCAGGATATGCGCCAGTCAGTGCATTAGAGAAAGACGTTATTTTATGTAAAAGATGTTTTCGTTTGAAGCATTATAATGAAATTCATGATGTGTCGATAACGGATGAAGACTTTTTGAAAATGGTCAGTTCCATACGTGATAGAAATGGATTGATAGTGCATATCATCGATGTATTTGATGTAGATGGTACGCTATTAAGTAATTTGCCAAGAATCACGGGGGACAACCCGATTATTTTAGTTGGCAATAAGCTGGATTTATTGCCAAAATCGACAAATGAAAATAAGTTAAAACAGTGGCTGCGTCATGAAGCGAGCCAGCTGGGAATCAAAATAAAGGATGTTGTATTGATTTCTTCTGTAAAAGGAAAAGGAATAGATGAGCTGAAGGAAAAAATAGAAGCACATCGGTCTGGCAAGGATGTATTTATTGTTGGTGTCACGAATGTCGGGAAATCAACATTTATCAACCGTTTAATTAAAGAGTCAACAGGAGAAGAAGAGGCCATTACGACGTCTTACTTCCCGGGAACTACATTAGGATTTATCGAAATACCATTAGATGAAGATTCATTTTTAGTAGATACACCGGGAATCGTTAATAAACAGCAGATGGCACATTATGTTTCTGAAAAAGAATTAAAAATGATTACACCCAAAAAAGAAATTAAGGCCAGGGTTTATCAATTGCAGGAACAGCAGACCCTATACATTGGCGGCTTAGTAAGGATGGACTTTATTAAAGGAGAGAAACAATCGTTTGTATGTTACTTCTCGAATGACTTAACGATTCACCGTACAAAACTGGAGAATTCGGATGAATTATACGAGAAGCATGCCGGGGAGCTGTTGTCTCCGCCGTATAAAGAACAGTTGGAGAACTTCCCGCCGCTTACGGCACACAGCTTTAAAATAGAAAAAGGAAAAGTAGATATTGTTTTTCCGGGATTAGGCTGGATCAGTGTGCAGGGCGAGGGGGCTACGGTAGCAGCCCACAGTCCCAAAGGGGTTTCCGTAACCACCAGAAAATCCCTTTTATCCGGCCAGCAGTAAGCAGGTAAACTTCTGAGAGAACACAAAAATAATATCGGATCCAACTATTTATCATAGAGAGAAGAGAGACAGGAGGCGTACCGTTGAGTTTAAAATTGAAATTAATCGGTTATCCCATCAAGCATTCCTTATCACCTTGGATTCAGACTTCCTTTTTAGAGCGTTCCGGTCTGGAAGGTTCTTATAGATTGCATGAAATAGCAAGTAAGGAAATTTTTGGTGAGGAAATGAAGAAGTTGAGAGAAGAAGAAGTGAATGGATTTAATATTACGGTTCCTTATAAGCAAACAATTATTCCTTATCTGGATAGAATTGATATTACTGCGGAACGCGTGGGGGCAGTCAATACCGTTTCTTTGGAAGGAAATGAATGGGTCGGGTATAATACGGACGGAATTGGCTATGTGCAGGCATTGCGCGATAAGTTTCCTGATATGGACAGGAATATAGATGTTCCTATTTTAATACTCGGTGCCGGCGGAGCTGCACGAGGTATTTTCCATGGACTGATTCAGGCAGGCTATACGAATTTGACGCTTGCCAACCGGACGAAGTCAAAATGTGAAGATATTATGAAAGGAACCAGTGCTTCTGTTATCACGCTGGCAGAGGCTGAGAAAAACATTGCAGCATATGATGTTATTATTCAAACCAGCTCTGTTGGGATGGAGGAAGCAAAGCAAATCGTAGACCTGTCTAATTTAAAAGCAGGCACGATTGTCAGTGATATTGTATATCAGCCGCTTGTGACACAGTTTTTAAAGCAGGCAGCGGAAAAAGGCGGCCGGATTCATTATGGACATACGATGCTGCTTTATCAAGCACAGAAGGCATTTGAAATCTGGACCAACAAAAATGTCGACGTCACTGGAATGGATGAAGAGATGATAACCAAGATAAAAGGGGATAAAGCAGATGTTAACCAATAAACAAAAGCAATTTTTACGAAGTGAATCGCACCATATTAAGCCTATTTTCCAGGTTGGGAAAGATGGGGTAAATGAAAATATGGTCACACAAATCAGCGAAGCATTAGAGAAGAGAGAATTGATAAAGGTCAGTATTCTTCAAAATTGTGTAGAGGATAAACATGTTGTTGCTGAACAGATTTCTGCCGGCACGGAAGCAGAAGTGGTACAAATCATCGGCAATACGATTATTTTGTATAAAGAGTCAACGGACCATAAAGAAATTAAATTACCATAAACAGAGGCTGTTCATAAAACCGCCAGCGGTCATAATGGGACGAGTAATCCAAATGACGCTTCATGTTTGAAAGCATATTAATAATTTCAGAAGGTGAGTCTTTGAAAAAGATTGGAATTTTAGGCGGAACATTTAATCCGCCGCATATAGGACATTTATGGATTGCTGAAGAAGTAAGAATCCGAAAGCAATTGGATGAGATATGGTTCATTCCGACGCGGACACCACCTCATAAAGATACCGTCGTTTTGGATGCATCCCATCGCTTGCGGATGCTTCATTTGGCAATCAAGGATAATCCTTATTTTCAAGTAAACGCGCTAGAGCTTGAAAGAGAAGGGAAATCATACACTTATGACACGATAAAGGAACTGACGGCGGACTTTCCTGAGGCTGATTTCAGCTTTATTATCGGCGGGGATATGGTAGACTATCTGCCAAAATGGAATCGGGTAGAGGAACTAGTTCATATGGTTCGTTTTATAGGTGTATCGAGACCGGGATATACATTAGATACGCCTTATCCTGTGGAACGCTTGGAGATACATCCTTTGGATATTTCCTCTACCTTTATCAGAAATCGATTAGAAAAAGGGGAGAGAGTTCGTTATTTGCTTCCTGATGGTGTGATGAATTATATTAAGGAGAATCAGATTTATGAATATAGATAACCTGAAGGCAGATTTGAAGGAAAGACTGACGAAAGGAAGATATGAGCATACGTTGAGAGTAACTGATACAGCAGCAGAGCTTGCTGTAAACTTTCATGAATCCGTAGAAAATGCTACTATCGCTGCCTTATTTCATGATTACTGTAAATGTGATTCCTTAGAGGAAATGAAGCAAACCATTAAAACGAGCAGCGAACTTCCGGATTTGCTTCTTTCATTTCATCATGAATTATGGCATGGACCAGTTGCATCGGTCCGGATAGAAGAAAATTATGCAATTACGGATCAAGAGATAAAAGATGCTATTTACTTCCATACAACGGGAAGAGCGGATATGACAAAGCTGGATAAAATTATCTTTATCGCTGACTATATTGAGCCGTTCAGAAATTTCCCCGGGGTAGAGGAAGTGAGAGAGACAGCTAAGACAGATTTAACAAAAGCATGTTACCAGGCAGCAAAGAATACGGTTCGTTTCTTGATGGAAAGGGACAACACTGTATATCCTGACAGCTTTCATGCTTATAACGACTTAAATCAACACATTTTTGGAGGAATAAAAAAATGAATAATAAAGAATTAATACAAGTAGTTGCAGAAGCCTGCGATGATAAAAGAGCAGAAAATATTGTTGCCTTAGATATGAACGAAGTATCTTTAGTCGCTGATTATTTCGTGATTTGCCACGGAAGCAATGAACGGCAGGTACAAGCAATTGCCCGGGCAATCAAAGAAACTGCAGAAGAAAATGGAAAAGACATTAAAAGAATGGAAGGCTTTGAAGAAGCGCGATGGGTTCTTGTTGATGTCGGTGATATCGTTTGTCATGTTTTCCATAAGGATGAAAGATATTATTATAATTTAGAAAAATTATGGGGCGATGCGGACCGTATTGCGCTGAATATTACGCAGGAAGGGTAAGGAAAATGGTGTATCGAAAAATGGCTGCGGTCTATAATCGGCTGATGGATAATGTCCCATATGATGATTGGGTGGTTATTATTCAGCAAATGATAGCTCAGACAGAAAGACCAGTGCAGTCAATTATTGATTTAGGCTGTGGTACCGGAGTCATTACCCGGAAATTAGCTGCTGGAGGATATACAATGACGGGGGTAGACCAGTCCGGGGACATGCTGCATGAAGCGCAAAAGGATCTAGAACCTGCAGATGGTATCAGCTGGTTAGAAGCAGATATGACAAAGCTGGATGGTGTGGAGCAGCGTTATGACATGGCAATCAGCTGCTGTGATGTAATAAATTATGTAACAGACCTTCAAGCTGTAGAGCAAACTTTTAAGAATGTTTATCAGCTGTTAGAACCAGACGGGATATTTTTCTTTGATGTCCATTCCATGCACACTGTAGAGGATATCTATATCGGCCAGACATTTTCCGATGTAATGGAGGAGGCGGCTTATATCTGGGAGTGTATCCCGGGAGAGGAGAAAGGAGAAATGTACCACCATGTTACCTTTTTCCAACAAGAAGAAGAAGACCGCTTTATTCGTTTTCAAGAAGAACATCATCAACGGACATTTCCGATAGAAGTATATAAAAATATTTTAAAAAATATCGGTTTTAAGAAAATCCATATCTATGCTGATTTTTCATTAGAAGCAGATAATTGGGATGAACAATCAGAAAGGATTTTCTTTTTGGCTGAAAAATAAGCTGCAAAAGTGTATTTTAATCTATTTTCTGAGGAAAAGGAGATTATCTTTCTTTGTCGAAATACTAAGTAAGAGGGTACTATTTTGACAAAGAAGGAGGTAATACCTTTTGTATTGGTTAAAGAAAAATAGTTATATTTTTATTGTGATTGCTGCTGTTATTATTTTTTTTATATTTATCAGCAAAGAAGAACCGTCCAGCCCGTTATCCGCCTCATTAATATCTTCAGATTTGGAAGAACCAACAGAAGCCCCGCTTACTAAGGAAACTCCGGCAGAACAACAAGCACGAACAGCAGTAGTCGATGTAAAAGGAGAAGTGATGCAGCCGGGAGTATATGAAATGGAACAAGGTGACCGGATCAGGGATATTATTGACCGAGCTGACGGGTTTACCGAAAATGCAGATATTCTACAAGTGAATTTAGCACAGGTTGTTCAGGATGAGATGGTTGTCTTGATACCTGCTGTCGGCCAAGAAGAACCTGTAGTGAATGCTCCTGCGGGGGAGCAGACAAATAACAATAAGATAAAAATAAATACGGCTTCCAGTGAGGAGCTGACCCAGCTTCCTGGTATCGGACCTGCTAAAGCGGAAGCGATTATTGCCCATCGTGATAATCATGGATTGTTTCAAACACCAGAGGATTTATTAGAGATTTCTGGTATTGGAGAAAAAACACTGGAGACGCTGATCGAGCATATCCAAGTGCCGTAGAAAATAAGGGAAAGAGGGGATCATCATGGAGAGAATTGCTTGGGATCAATATTTTATGGCGCAGAGTCATCTACTAGCTTTAAGAAGTACGTGTACCCGTTTAATGGTAGGCGCTACGATTGTCCGGGATAAACGTATTATTGCCGGAGGTTATAATGGAAGCGTTTCTGGGGATGTACATTGTATCGATGAGGGCTGCTACGTCATTGATGGACATTGTGTACGGACGGTTCACGCGGAAGCAAACGCACTGCTGCAATGTGCGAAATTCGGAGTGCCGACAGACGGCGCTGATGTATATGTTACCCATTTTCCCTGTCTGCAATGCACAAAACAGCTGATTCAAAGCGGTATTAAAAATTTATTTTATGCAGAAGATTACAAGAATCACCCTTATGCAGTCCAGTTATTTGAAGAGGCTGGCGTGCAGACACAAAAAGTACCGTTGGTTGATGCTGTAGTGGATACAAAGTTTGAAGAAAAGACTGCTTTTATACATGCGCTGATGGAAAAATTGGATGCATCCAATTTGACGCCGGATGAAACAGAGACAATAAAAGCCGATGCAGAGCGGCTGTTTTTTAATGAAGAGAGAAAGCAGTGAGGGGATATTGGCATTTTCCTGCAATTGCCGCCGTGTCAGCCATTTTATATCATTTATTGGATATGAAATGGCTGCTCCTTCTTTTTATACTCTGGCTCATTTGGCTCAAGCTTCTGAAAAAAATGAATGTCACCGTTTGGCTGGTTACAGTGTTCAGCTTTATCACCTTTCTATCTATTATTCCGATTATTCCCCAGACCGTCTATGAAGAAAGCTCGATAGATGCAGAAATTACCGGGAAAATCGAAGGAGAAGTAAAGCTTAGCTCCAAACAAATCCAATTCACCCTCCAACCTCTACAAAACTCCTCTAAACTTTTAGTTACGTATTTTCCTGAAAAGGATGAAGATTTTCGTGAAATTCCTCTTGAGCATGCTTTATTTCACGGCTCCACCTGCACCATTCAGCAAACAGTTGAAATTCCCCCTTCCAGTACAAATCCCGCACAATTTGATTTCCGTCAATTTTTACTGCAAAAACAAATTACCCATCAGGCTGTTTTAGAGGATTTTAATCAAATTAACTGTGCCGTTGAAAAAGGCATCCTTCCATTACTTTATAAGGTGAGGACAGAGCTGCTGAATGAAATGGAGGGTACTTGGAGTGATTATACTGCCCCGTGGATTAATGCTATCGTTTTTGGAGACACCTCAGCAATGGGAGAGCCTGTTACAGAGTTATTTCAGCGGTTTGGTCTCTCGCATATTATTGCTATCTCAGGCACCCATGTCACCTTGGTCATTGCTATTTTATATTTGATTTTAGTGAAAGGAAACCTGCTGACGAAAGAGAAAACACAGCTGTTTTTAATCCTGTTTCTGCCGCTTTACGCCATATTGGCTGGAGCGAATCCCCCTGTTCTCCGTGCTGCTTCAATGATGATTGGACTCCTTCTATTTCAAAAGTTTCGATGGAAACTGCCGTATTCCGATTTGCTGTGTATTATCTTTATGGTGTTTATTCTTTGGGATCCTTATATCATTTACCATATCGGATTTCAGTTTTCCTTCGCAGTAACCTTTTCCATACTTCTGTCTCAGGAATGGATCAGCAAGTCAAAATCACCTGTTTGGAAGATCTTTCAAGTGAGTTTTATTGCTCAAATGGCAATTCTTCCGCTCCAGATTTATTATTTCAATATCTTTCATCCGTTGTCTATTCTGATGAATCTGACAGTTATTCCTTATTTTACCTTCTTCGTCATCCCGCTTATGTACGTTTTTGCAGTTGTTCATTTTTTACCAGATAGTATGCTCGTCATTTTGGATAAGCCTTTTACATTTATTCATGAAAGGGTTCTGGGAGCTATTGAATGGGTCGATAATACATTCGTTCCGCCTATGTATCTAGATCAGTTATCCATCTTCAGCGTCATGTTTTATTTTGCTTGTTTTTTCTTGTTTATGAAGTTTTTAGAGCGAAGACAGGAAAAAGCAGCTTGGATTGCAGGGGTTCTTTTAATCCTTCCAGTTTTAATGACGGCAGCCAAGCCGTATTTTCAGGAGGAAGGTATTGTGACCATGTTTGATATGGGGCAGGGGGATGCTATTTTAGTGGAAGCAGCAAGAAGAGAAGCAGTTGTTATGATCGATGCTGGCTCTGCTTTTCATTTTGAAGATATGGAACCGACCAGAGGAGTGTATAAAAATATTATTCGTGCTTATTTTCATCAGCGGGGGATTAAAGAACTGGATGCGATTATTGTTACACATGACGATGTCGATCACTTTGGGAGTGTCCGTTTTATTTTAGAAGAGGTAAGCGTAAAGGAATTAATGGTAAGCGCCTATTTTGATCCAGTGCTATTAGAAGAGTTCCAAGCAATTCAGCCATCATTAAATATAACGCAGATTGGATCAGGGGATGTACTGAACTTTCATGATGCTATTTCCTTTCAGGTATTGGCGCCGGATATAGATAAGGGAAATTCAAATAACAATTCGATTGTTCTATATACAAATTTTGGCTTGAAATGGCTGTTTACTGGAGACATCAGCAAGAAGATTGAAGAAAAAATAATACATGATTATCCTGCACTGCAAATCGATATTTTAAAGGTGGCACACCATGGCAGTAAAACATCTACAGGAGAAGCATTTATAGAAGCGGTTCAGCCGCGTTTCGCTTTAATTTCAGCCGGGAGAAATAACCGTTATAATCATCCAAATGAAGAAGTATTGGACATATTAGAAAATAATGGAATTCAAGCGTACCGCACGGATGAGGATGGGGCGATTCAATTTTATTACACGGCGGAAGGAGGAACCTTTTCAACCTTTTTACCATAAAATAAAAATAAAAGAATAAACCTTACCGGACAACAAAAAAAGAAGAGATAGCATCCCTTCTTTTGACCCTCTATCTCTTTTATTATTGACCAATTACGCTGATGGTAACGCCCACCGCAAAAATGATAAAGAAAAAGAGAAATGAAAAGGTAAATCCTTTAATGGAGTCTACAACATCGCTGCCTTTGTACTGCGGATCTTTTTCGAATTCGTTCAAGATATACCCCTCCTCTGCTCACTATTATAGTATAAATCATCCACATAAAAAAATCTACATTCTTTACATGATTCCTTCTTCTATATGGTAACAGCCAATTTTAGCAACAGTTGACATCTATAGTTTTTGCACAGAAGCGCAAATTATATATAAGCAAATATCGTTCTTAAAATTTGTTTCTAGAGCTTATTTTAAGGCGTTTAAAATAGATGCTTCATAAAGGAAGGATGCAAAAGTCTTGCGGTTCTTCCTTTATTTTTTTGTTGCGTTTATGTCTGCTTCCTTATAGGATAAAAAGAGACGAGTTTATGCATGGAACATTCACATGCTCAGTATCGAAATAATGTCTAGATGGGAAGCGTAATATGCATGATGGACCAAATAAAAAAAATAAAAACTAATCAGATTCATCCGGTTTACTTTGCTTTTGGAACAGAATCCTTTTTTCTGGAACAATTAAAAGACCGGTTAGTAAAAACAGTTTTAGACGGAGATAAGACTAATTTATCCCTTTATGATTTAGAAGAAACCTCCATACAGGAAATATTAGCAGATGCAGAAACATTTCCATTTTTCGGTGAACGCAAATTAATATTTGCCGCCAATGCTTCTTTTGTGAAAACAAAACCCGATAAAACACCGTTTGAACATGATTTAACGTATTTACAGGAGTATCTGCAAAATCCGCCTGAGTATTCGGTGTTATTGGTTATAGCGCCTTATGAAAAATTAGATGAGCGTAAAAAAGTAACAAAACAATTAAAGAAACTGGCGTCCCCCGTGGATTGTCAACAAGTAAAAGAAAAAGATGCAAGAAATTGGATTCAAAGTCTGATGAAGTCATATGAGATAGAAATTGAACAAGAGGCGATGGAAATATTGGAAGCAGAGGTCTCTAATAATATCCAGCTCCTGCAAAGCGAGATGGAAAAGCTGGCTCTTTATGTTGGAGAAAATGGGGTTGTTACAAAAGATATTGCACAGCAGTTAGTGTCACATACCCCGACCACTACGTCTATCGCACTTGTCGATGCAGTTATGAAAGGAAGTATTCAGGAAGCAATTCAAATTTATCAGGATTTAGAGAAAGTGAACGAGGATCCAATTGCGATGATTGGACTGCTTGCTTACCAATTTCGTATGATTTTAAGAGTGAAGCAGCTGAAAAAGAAGGGGTATTCTCAATTTCAAATTCAGAAGCATATTGGCGCACATCCATATGTTATTAAAGTAGCAATGGCCAGAGAAGCTAAACTGCCCGAAGAGCGTCTGTCTTACATCCTTTGCCAGCTTGCAGAAACGGATGCCAAAATGAAGCAGGGACTGATGGAAAAAGGGCTGGCATTTGAATTACTGTTGATGGATTTAGTATAGTGAGCTGCGTTTCAAAAACATAATAAAAGGTGAAGTATTTACGGCAATTGTCCGTACTTACTTCACCTTTTATTTATTATGATGCGTTAACTTTTTTTGCTAAACGAGATTTTTGACGGCTAGCAGCGTTTTTGTGGATAATTCCTTTTTGAGCCGCTTTATCAATTTGCTTGTTCGCAGATTGGAATGCTGCTTTTGCATTTTCCACATCGTTTGCTTCTACAAATTTTTCTACACGTTTAATCTCCGTACGCATTGCAGAAAGCTGGGAAACGTTATTAGCGCGTTTCTTTTGGTTAACTTCTACACGTTTGATTGCAGATTTAATATTTGCCATGTTTATTCACCTCCTAAAAAGTATACGATTTTAAAAAACATGTTTTAGAGGTTGTTCAAGCTGAATTGCTTCTGAACATGCCCTTTTGTATGCTTTCATCAATTGTCTATATTCACAGTACGACAAGAGTATTTTACCAAAGCTACCTAATCTTTTCAATAGAATTGTTGCTTAATCAATAAATTGGTATGAATTTATTCCAGGCGTGCATGCTAAGAATGTTTGAAAACAGGAGTTTATCCGGTGAAATTTCCATCTAAAAATAAAGTGTAGAAGGAAAGCTTTATTTTTAGATAATGGAATTTTATTTTATCAGAATAACGCATATTGAATAAAGGGGTGCGGTGTAATGAAAAATAGAGAGGATCATTTTCAAGTAAGAACAGACTTAGCTGTAGAAGCAAAGGATATGTATACGGAAAAGCAAGACAATAAACAGAAGGAAGTTGCGGGTGTCACATTTAAAGAAAGCACGATAAAGGATATAAATATTTCCTATGTGACGATTGATGAGGCAGGCGCTGAACAAATTGGGAAGAAACCGGGGAACTATGTCACCATTCATACTGACGGTGTCAAAAAGCAAGATACAGAGAAACAGCATCAAGCAGCGAAGATTTTAGCAAAAGAGCTGGAGGAATTAATGAGAAAGCAAGACTTGCCTGATCAGGCCTCTTGTCTGATTGTGGGGTTAGGTAATTGGAATGTAACACCGGATGCTTTGGGTCCGATGACGGTAGAGAAAGTGCTGGTAACCAGTCATTTATTTCGTCTTCAGCCGGAATCTGTGGCAGAAGGATATAGCGAAGTAGCTGCGATTACACCGGGTGTGATGGGAGTGACAGGTATAGAAACCAGCGATGTGATTTTTGGGATTATCGAAAAATACCAGCCTGATTTCGTTATTGCCATTGACGCGCTAGCATCGAGATCTATCAGCAGAGTGAATGAAACCATTCAATTATCGGATACAGGTATACATCCAGGTTCAGGGGTTGGCAATAAACGAAAAGAAATAAGCCGTCAGACACTCGGTATACCTGTGATTGCTATTGGCGTGCCAACGGTGGTGGATGCAGTTACTATTACAAGCGATACCATTGATTACTTATTGAAACACTTCGGTAGAGAATGGAATGAAAGAGATGATCCATCTAAATCCTTAACTCCTGCTGGTATGAATTTCGGCTCGAAGCAGTTAACAGATGAGGACTTGCCTGATAAAGCACAGCGTGAAAAGCTGTTCGGCATTGTTGGCGGCCTGTCGGAAGAAGAAAAAAGACAGCTGATAATGGAAGTATTAACGCCGATTGGTCATAATTTAATGGTTACGCCTAAAGAGGTAGACGGCTTTATGATTGATATGGCTGAAGTGATAGCAAATGGGCTGAACGCTGCATTACATGAGACAGTAACGATTGATAATTTTTCAAGCTATTCCAGGTAGCCGTATGAAGCTTTAACATCCTCTATCAAGTCTATTTTTTCTTTTTACACGGTTCTACTTTCTCTAGTTTACTCATAGGTTGGACTATAGAGTTATTAGAGAAAGGTGGCATCGTGTATTTTTATGAAAAAAAATAACTGGAGCAAAATGGTACAAACCTTTTCTCGACGAAGCGGGCTTTATATTATATTTTTTGTCAGTATATTTCTTTTAATAAGTATATTAACGGCAGTCCAGCCTGCCTATCGATTTTCATCAGATACGTTATCGAATTGGACGAAGGAAATGGACAGTGCGATTTTTTATCATTTGATTACAATGGAAAATCGTGCTTATAAGCAGAGTTTTCCGGAAGGGGAAGCAGAAATACCTCAATTATCTGGTGTGTTTCTTGAGCTTACGTCTAATGTGAAACCAACAGATCCCAGGAGCTTTTTTGGTAATGAAATTCCAGGTTTTTCGATATTTGACAATCAATTATTAATGGCAAGTGAAAATGATTTTACTCATTTTCCGATTGAGTCCAATCCGCCTTTAGAGGAAGTATTAAGGGAAAGGGAAGCGGTGCTGACAGGTGAAGATGAGGAGGAGACAGGAGATGCAGAAGAAACGGAGGAAGAAACAGAGGAAACGGAAAGCGAGCAAACAACTGGAGACAGAGATGTTGTGTTTATTTATAATACCCACAACAGAGAGTCGTTTTTACCGCATTTGCCAGATGAAACAGACCCCAATAGCGCCATGCATGGGGAGATTAATATCACAAATGTCAGTGATCGTTTAGCAGAAGGTCTTAAAAGGAAAGGAATTGGCACACAAGTAGATAATACAGATTTCGGGGAGCTCCTGAATGAAAGAGGCATGGGATATCATCAATCCTACGAAGTCTCTCGGGATATTGTTGCGGAAGCAGTGGCCGGCAATCAGGAGATTCAATACATGTTTGACCTTCATAGAGACGCCCTTCGCAGAGACAAGACGACACAAACGATTGAAGGCGAAGATTATGCAAAGATTTTATTTGTTATCGGCACCGGGCATCCGGATTATGAAAGGAATCTGAAAGTAGCAACAGAGCTGCATGGATTGATGGAAGAAGAATATCCGGGTTTAAGCCGGGGAGTGTTCCAAAAGGACGGATCAAGCGGGAATGGCGTTTACAATCAGGATATGGCAGAAAATGCATTGTTGATTGAATTTGGCGGTGTAGATAACACGATGGATGAGCTGTATCGTTCTGCTGATGCCTTAGCAGAAGTATTCAGCGACTATTATTGGGATGCCGAAGCCGTTCAGTCTGATGAATAAGTATGTGAATATTCTTATGTAAGGAGCGATTTGATGCGAAATATTATTATATTATTATTGCTCGTCATCTTTTTTCTGAGCGGACTCGTATTTGGAATGCAGAAGAATGAGCCGGCTGAACAAACGGTATCCTCCGACACTCCTGCAGTAGTAATAGAGGATGAAGCGCAAGATAGAGAGGAACAGGAAGAGATTATTGTTGCAGAAACAGATGTACTTGAAGGTGGAAATTATTCGTTGACCAACCGTACAGCAGCTACTATGGGAGGCATCGTCAAACAATTATTTGAAGTAATTGTATCCATCATGTATGGAATAGGAGAGTTGTTTTTTTAATCAACACCTAAGTTAATCATTGAATCTCAAGGCGTCAATTGCTATAATCAATGCTAGTAATTGACGCCTTTTGTTATGGGAAGAAAAATAGGGGCTACAGGAAAAACTTAGGAGTGTGCGTGAAATGACGAATAAAAAAAGAAAGGTCAGAAACTTTTCGATTATTGCCCATATCGATCATGGGAAGTCTACATTAGCTGATCGTATTCTTGAAAATACAGAAACCGTGACAAAACGTGAAATGAAAGACCAGCTGCTGGACGGAATGGATTTAGAGCGTGAACGCGGAATAACCATTAAACTGAATGCAGTACAATTAAAATATACAAACCAGGCTGGCGAAGAATTTATTTTTCATTTAATCGATACGCCAGGCCATGTTGATTTTACTTATGAGGTATCCAGAAGCTTGGCAGCCTGTGAAGGAGCGATTCTTGTCGTAGACGCAGCACAGGGGATTGAAGCGCAGACCTTGGCAAACGTTTATTTAGCGATGGAAAATGATTTAGAAATCATTCCGGTAATTAATAAAATTGATTTGCCGAGTGCTGATACGGAAAAAGTGAAAAAAGAGCTGGAAGATGTGTTAGGGATCGACGGCGATGAAGCAATTCTAGCTTCTGCCAAAGCAAATATAGGGATTGAGGAAATTCTGGAGCGTATAGCAGAGGTTGTTCCAGAGCCCCCTGGAGAGGCTGAGGACCCGTTAAAAGCGTTAATCTTTGACTCGCTTTATGATACTTACCGCGGGGTTATCGCTTATGTTTGTGTGAAGGAAGGCTCTGTGAAAGTCGGAGACAAAATTAAGATGATGGCTACCGGAAAAGAATTTGAAGTGAATGAAGTCGGGGTATTTACACCGAAGCAGCTTGCCAAAAAAGAGTTGACGGTCGGGGATGTTGGTTATTTAACTGCATCGATTAAAAATGTCGGTGATTCAAGGGTCGGAGATACGATTACGTTGGCTGATCGACCAGCGGATACAGCGCTGCCTGGTTACCGCCGTCTGAATCCAATGGTATTCTGCGGACTATATCCGGTAGATTCTAATGATTACAATGATTTAAGAGAAGCGTTAGAACGTTTAGAACTGAATGATTCTTCCCTGCAATACGAAGCAGAGACTTCCCAGGCGCTTGGTTTCGGCTACCGCTGCGGATTCCTGGGACTGCTCCACATGGAAATTGTCCAAGAGCGTATTGAAAGAGAATTTGGTATCAGTTTAATTACGACTGCTCCAAGTGTTATTTTTGAAGTTGAGCTGACGAATGGTGATGTATTTTCGGTTGATAACCCTTCTGAAATGCCAGATCCACAAGTAATTGAGGAAGTACGTGAGCCATACGTAGAAGCTACAATTATGGTTCCGAACGATTACGTCGGAGCAGTGATGGAAATTGCCCAAAAGAAACGCGGGAATTTTGTAGATATGCAATATTTAGATGATATTCGTGTAAATGTAGTCTATCATATTCCGCTTTCGGAGATTGTATATGACTTCTTTGACCAGTTAAAATCACAGACAAAGGGATATGCTTCATTTGATTATGAGCTGATCGGCTACCAGCCTTCCCGTCTTGTGAAAATGGATATATTGCTTAATGGCGATTCAATTGATGCGTTATCGCTTGTTGTCCACCGTGACTTTGCGTATGAACGCGGAAAGCAGATTGTTGAAAAGCTGAAGACACTAATTCCAAGACAGCAATTTGAAGTGCCGATTCAAGCAGCAATCGGTAACAAAATTGTAGCCCGTTCTAATATCAAAGCGGTACGTAAGGATGTAACAGCAAAGCTTTACGGCGGAGATATTTCCCGAAAAAGAAAGCTTCTTGAAAAGCAAAAAGAAGGTAAAAAGCGTATGAAGATGGTAGGTTCTGTAGAAGTTCCTCAGGAAGCGTTTATGGCAGTCCTGAAGATGGATGAGGATTAACTGCTGAAATAATCTATTGTCGCTATTAATTAATCCCGTTACCGTGTTTTCTGCCGGTTGCGGGATTTTTTAAAGAATAAGAATGCTTATAAAAATAGCTGTAAATAGCCGCTGCGGAAAAATACTACGCTTTCCATGGGCCCCGATCCGAGCTCATCTCCTTTAAAGAAGACTTGCTGATTGGCAAGAATATCGTGTTTTAATGACTAAGCGATGTTCTTGCCTTTGAATTAGGAGGTCACAGGCCGATTTTTCGTTTACATTGCGAGAGGACATAAAGTATTATAAAATAACTTCAGAAATAACAACTGGTGTTTCTGAAGAGGAAAACAAGAAAGAGTTATCTTATCTGTTTTTTTTAACAAAGGAAGGAAGTTCAATCGATGCAAGTTCAGTCAGTATATATTCATATTCCTTTTTGCAAGCAGATCTGCCATTACTGTAATTTTGTAAAATACTTTTACATGGAGACGAAGGCAGATGCCTTTATAGATGCTTTAATAAAAGAAATAGACACAGCTATCCCAGGAAGGAAAAATGTCTTTCGGACGATTTATATGGGCGGAGGAACACCAACTGCTTTGTCGATGGAGCAATTGCAGAAGCTTTTTCAGTTTTTAAATGAAAAGTTTGACCTCTCCTCCTGCGAAGAATTTACAATCGAAATCAATCCGGGGGATATTGATACGGATAAAGCAAAATTACTTCACGGTTATGGTGTAAATCGAATTTCTTTTGGAGTTCAGGTAATGGATGATGAGATGCTTGAAAAAATCGGGCGCATGCATCGAGTGAAGGATGTTTATACAACAGTTGATATTCTTACACAGTCAAATTTCTCTAATATTAGCCTGGATTTAATTTATGCTCTCCCGGATCAAACCGTTGCCCACTTTGAAAAAACTTTAAAGGAAGCACTGCAATTCGGTCTGCCGCATTATTCAACCTATGCGCTGCAAATTGAACCGAAGACCGTGTTTTATCATAAACGGAGAAAAGGAGCCCTGCACCAGCCTCCAGAGGATGATGAAGTAGAAATGTATCAGCTGCTTCAGGAAAATATGAAAAAGCAGGGCGTCTATCAATATGAAATAAGTAATTTTGCCAAGCCGGGGTTTGAGAGTAAGCATAATTTAACCTATTGGAATAATGATTATTATTTTGGTTTCGGAGCAGGGGCTCATGGTTATTTACCGGGAAAGCGGACGGCAAATTATAAACCGCTGGGGACTTATATGAAGGAAATTAGCCGCAGCGGATCAGCAGTCGAACATTTTGAGGAAATAACCCTGCAGGATCAGATTGAAGAAGAATTATTTCTGCAGCTCCGAAAAGCAGAAGGAATTAATACAGAAGCATTCAGGGAAAGATATGGACTATCGCTGGATAAATTATATCAGGAAGAGTTACTTCAGTTAACAAACGATAAATTAGTAACTTACCATGATGGAAGCTATGTATTGACAAATAGAGGAATGCTTCTCGGGGACAGGGTTTTTCAGCAATTTTTATTATTGGAGAACTTTGAACAAAAAATAAAGGAAGTAAAAAGCCAAACGGTTTGACAAAAGAAATTGAATTTGATAATTTTATTATAGATTTAGCACTCAAAAGATGAGAGTGCTAACAGAGGTGATCATCATGTTAACAGATAGGCAACTTATGATATTGCAGGTGATTATTGATGATTTTATAGAATCTGCTAAACCGGTCGGCTCCAGGGCATTATCTAAAAAAGATACCCTGCCGTACAGTGCCGCAACCATTCGAAACGAGATGGCGGATTTAGAAGAATCGGGGTTTTTAGAAAAGACGCATACATCTTCTGGACGCGTGCCTTCAGAAAAAGGATATCGTTATTATGTTGATCATTTAATTGGTCCTGAAATCCATCAGCATGGACTGGGTATCATTGAAAGATTAACAAATAACGGGATATATGAGTTTGAACAGATTGTGCAGACGGCAGCAGAAGCCCTTTCTAAACTGACCAATTATACGTCTATCATTCTTGGACCGGAAATGTTTGAAGCAACCGTAAAGCAGATTCAGGTATTAGCACTATCCGATCAATCAGCAGTAGCGATTTTGGTAACAAACACAGGGCATGTAGAGCACCGTTCCTTTACATTGCCAAAAGGAGTTTCATCATCTGATATCGAAAAGCTCGTCAATATTTTAAATGACCGTCTTCAGGGCGTTCCGCTTTATCGAATTCCCGAGGTGATTCAAAATGAAGTAGCTTCCTTGATGATGAAATATATGAATGGAGTTGATTCTTCTATCAATTGGATTCGCACGCTCTTCACGCAAGAGCAGGCAGTTAAGCTTTATTTTGGCGGGAAAGCCAATATTTTAATGCAGCCGGAATTTAATGATGTGGATCGAATTCGTTCGTTTTACTCCCTGATGGAGCGTGAGGATGAAATTGTAAATCTCTTGAAAAACTCCAATCAAGGTATTAAAGTTTCTATTGGCCATGAAAATGGAGTGGAAGAGATTAAAGACTTGAGTTTAATTACTGCTTCTTATCACATTGGCGGCGGCCAGATGGGTACCATTGCACTGCTTGGTCCTACGAGAATGGAATATAAAAAAGTATTATCCTTAATGGAAAGCATTTCAAAGGAAATGACTGGTGCAATGGGGAAATGGTATAGTGATAAATCATAAGGAAAACAAGGATTTTAGTTTTCTAACTATATCTTCTATGGTATAGTTTTTAATTGGAAATTAGAAAAGAGGTGCCTGAGTAGATGTCAGAGAATGAAAAAAAAGAAGAAGCAATGCAAGAAGAACAGGAAATTGTAGAAGAGACAGCTGAAGAAGCAGGTACAGATGCAGAAACTGCAGAAGAAAATGATGCGTCAGAAGCTCAAATAGAAGCACTGAAAAATGAAAAAGAAGAACTGGAAGGCCGCATGCTTCGTTTGCAGGCAGAGTTTGATAATTATAAACGACGTACATTAAAAGAGCGCGAAGCAGATCGTAAATACAAAGCACAGGATATGGTTCAGGAATTGCTTCCTGTGATGGATAATTTCGAACGCGCGCTGCAAGTAGAAGTATCTGAAGAAAATAAGAGCATCCTGGAAGGAATTGATATGGTGTATCGTCAATTAAAGGATGTATTTACGTCACAGGGTGTTTCAGTTATTGAAACAGAAGGTGCTGACTTTGACCCGAATGTGCACCATGCAGTAATGCAGATTGAAGATGATTCTGTAGAAGCAAATAAAGTAGTGGAAGAGCTGCAAAAAGGCTATCTCTTAAAAGATCGGGTTATCCGCCCTGCAATGGTAAAAGTAAACAAATAATTAAAAAAAGTGTCGCAGAAGTATTGAAGGAGGAAATAAAGAATGAGTAAAATTATCGGAATCGACTTAGGAACAACAAACTCATGCGTATCAGTGATGGAGGGTGGCGAAGCAGTCGTTATCCCTAACCCGGAAGGAAATCGTACAACACCATCTGTTGTATCCTTTAAAAATGGAGAAAGACAAGTTGGGGAGGTTGCAAAACGTCAAGCAATTACCAACCCGGATACAGTTCAATCTATCAAACGTCATATCGGTACTGACTATAAAGTAACGATTGGCGATAAAGACTATACACCGCAAGAAATTTCAGCGATTATTCTGCAGCATATTAAATCCTATGCAGAAGATTATATTGGCGAAAGTGTAGATAAAGCAGTAATTACGGTTCCTGCTTACTTTAATGACGCAGAACGTCAAGCAACAAAAGATGCTGGTAAAATTGCTGGTCTTGAAGTAGAACGTATTATCAACGAACCAACAGCTGCAGCGCTTGCCTATGGTATTGATAAAGATGATCAAGATCAAACGATTCTTGTATATGACCTTGGCGGCGGTACCTTTGATGTATCTATCCTTGACATTGGCGATGGCACATTCGAAGTTGTTGCAACAGCCGGAGACAATCGTCTTGGCGGAGATGACTTTGATGAAGTCATTATCAAGCATATGGTAGAAGAATTCAGAAAAAAAAATGGCATTGATCTTTCTAAAGATAAAATGGCTGTACAGCGCTTGAAAGATGCTGCAGAGAAAGCGAAGAAGGATTTATCTGGTGTTGCACAGACACAAATTTCTCTGCCATTTATTACAGCAGGTGAAGCTGGTCCATTACACTTAGAAATGACATTATCACGTGCGAAATTCGATGAGTTATCATCTGATTTAGTAGAACGTACAATGAAACCGACTCGCCGTGCGCTTTCTGATGCAGGCTTGTCGAACAAGGATATTCATAAAGTTATCTTAGTCGGCGGTTCTACACGTATTCCAGCTGTACAGGAAGCAATCAAGAAAGAATTAGGTCAAGATCCTTCTAAAGGCGTAAACCCGGATGAAGTTGTAGCACTTGGTGCAGCAATCCAAGGCGGTGTCCTTCAAGGAGACGTGAAAGACGTATTATTACTTGACGTAACACCACTTTCTTTAGGTATTGAAACAATGGGCGCTGTGTTTACAAAACTGATTGAACGTAATACAACTATTCCGACAAGTGCATCTCAAACATTCTCTACAGCAGCAGATAACCAAACTGCAGTAGATATCCATGTACTTCAAGGTGAGCGTGAAATGGCGGCAGATAACAAAACGCTTGGCCGTTTCCAATTAACAGATATCCCGCCTGCACCGCGCGGAATGCCTCAAATCGAAGTATCCTTTGATATTGATGCGAATGGTATTGTTAATGTTAGAGCGAAAGATTTAGGTACAAATAAAGAACAATCAATTACGATCAAGTCTTCTTCCGGTTTATCTGATGATGAAGTAGATCGCATGGTCAAAGAAGCAGAAGAAAACGCGGATGCGGATAAAGCACGCCGTGAAGAAGTAGAGCTTCGCAACCAGGCAGATCAGCTTGTATTCACAACAGATAAAACATTGAAAGATTTAGGCGATAAGGTTTCTGATAAAGATAAACAACAGGCAGAAGCTGCAAGAGATGAATTGAAAGAAGCTTTAGAGTCTAATGACCAAGAACAAATTAAAGCGAAAAAAGAAGCTTTGGAAGAAAAAGTACAGCAGCTTTCTGCTAAGCTTTATGAGCAGGTACAACAAGAAGCTCAAGAAGCACAAGGAGCAGAAAATGCAGAAGGTCAGCAAGGTGACGATGTTGTTGATGCAGATTATACAGAAGTCGATGATGACGATAAAGAAAATAAATAATGAATAACTGCTGAATAAAAGTCAAAGTCAGGATTCTCTTGGCTTTGGCTTTTTTACAGACAGGATAGAAGCAAGATAGTGCTTACAGGTAAATTAGTTTGAAGCTGATATTCATTGTTGCCATAGACAAATGAATGATGATATGATTAAACTTATGCAATCAGAGTATCGGGAGTGAATAATTTGGCAAAACGAGATTATTATGATGTCTTAGGTGTGGATAAGGGCGCCTCAAAAGATGAGATAAAGAAGAGCTACCGGAAACTGGCTCGTAAATATCATCCGGATGTAAATAAAGAAGAGGGCGCAGCAGAAAAATTTAAAGAAGCAAAAGAAGCTTACGAAGTATTAAGTGACGATCAGAAAAAAGCACAATATGATCAATTTGGGCATGCAGGCGCACAGGGTCAAGGCTTCGGAGGCTTTGGCGGCGGTGGCGGAGCTCAAGACTTCGGTGGTTTCAGTGATATTTTTGATATGTTTTTCGGTGGCGGCGGACGTTCACGTGATCCGGATGCGCCACAGCAGGGCGACGATTTACAATATACGCTGATTCTTGATTTTGAAGAAGCGATTTTTGGAAAAGAAACCGATATTGAAGTTCCAAAAGAAGAAGAATGTGATACGTGTCATGGTTCAGGAGCCAAACCGGGAACAAAAGTAGACACATGCTCCCATTGTCACGGCTCGGGTCAATTAAATCAAGAACAAAATACGCCATTTGGCCGTGTTGTCAATCGCCGCGTGTGTCATTACTGTAATGGTACAGGGAAAATCATTCCTGAAAAATGTGAGACCTGTGGCGGTGCTGGAACAGTTAATAGAAAGAAAAAAATTCATATTGATATTCCAGCCGGTATCGATGAAGGACAGCAAATCCGTGTAGCCGGCAAAGGAGACCCTGGGAAAAACGGCGGTCCAGCAGGTGATTTATTTGTTGTTATTCGTGTTCGTAAGCATGATTTCTTTGTCCGCGAAGGCGACCATATTTTCTGTGAACTGCCACTTACCTTTGCTCAAGCGGCTTTAGGCGATGAAATTGAAGTGCCTACGGTTCATGGGAAGGTTAAATTACGAATTCCTGCCGGCACTCAAGCAGGGAAAACCTTCCGCTTAAAAGGAAAAGGGGCGCCAAATGTTCATGGCAGAGGCCAGGGCGACCAGCACATTAAAGTAAAAGTAATGACGCCGACTAATCTGTCAGATAAACAAAAAGATTTACTGCGTCAATTTAATGAATTAGGCGGAAATGAATCCACCGATGAACAAGAGGATAATATTTTCCAGCGTTTTCGTAAAGCGTTCAAAGGAGACTAATCAGAGTGGTCCTCCAGCTTGTAGTTTTGATGATATTTTTTCAGATAAGCAGGCTGGAGGCATCTCTGTTTCTTGGTATAATTAAATATAAATTTTTGGATGAACTTATTTTTATTCAGGAATAGCCACGTCCAGCTCCAAGCGCCAAAAACTAGGAGATTTCACGTCGCGCCCTACGATAAAGAAGACTAGGTGATTGACAAGCCGACAGGCGCAGTCAGAGCCGTAGTCGCACTTATGCCCTGTGGGTGAAAGTCAACATCGGTTCGTCACCTCACCGTGTTTCCTTTATCTCAGGTGCGCCGCCCCAATCTCTACTTTTTTAAATGGGCGCTTTGCGCTTTTGGCTTATAGATATTTCAAAAGAACGGCGGTGTACAACATGAAATGGTCAGAGATTACGATTCTTACGACAAATGAAGCAGTGGAGCCTATTTCAAATATTTTGCATGAAACAGGTGCGAGCGGGTTAGTTATTGAAGATCCATTAGATTTAAAGCATTTTGAAGGGGAAGGCTTTGGAGAAATTGTGGAGCTTGATCCGGAAGATTATCCGGATGAGGGTGTCCGTATCAAGGCGTATCTGCCGATGAACAGCTTTTTAGGTGAAACGGTGGAAGAAATCAAACAGGCAATCAACCAATTACTGCTTTACGATATTGATTTAGGGAAAAATGAAGTAAGCCTGAGTGAGGTCCATGAAGAAGAATGGGCGAGTGCCTGGAAGAAGTACTATAAACCGGTTAAAATATCCAATCGGATTACAATCACTCCAACTTGGGAGGATTATCAGCCGGTCTCTACGGATGAATTAATTATTGAACTGGATCCGGGGATGGCTTTTGGAACAGGGACCCATCCTACAACCATATTAAGTATTCAAGGTTTAGAAGCGTATGTGCAGCCTGATGATAAAATTATTGATGTGGGCTGTGGTTCAGGCGTCTTAAGCATTGCTTCAGTTAAACTAGGCGCTGAATCTGTACAGGCTTTTGATTTGGACGATATAGCTGTTAAAAGCACCAATTTGAATGTGAAGCTAAATCATCTTCAAAATCAAGTGACGGCGAAACAAAATAATTTACTTGATGGGGTAGACATGCAGGCTGATGTCATTGTCTCCAACATCCTTGCTGAAATTATCGTCCGTTTTGTAGAAGATGCTTATAAAAACCTTCGACCTGGTGGCCATTTTATCACTTCAGGGATTATTCAGAAGAAGAAACAATTGGTCCGTGACCGTCTGATAGAAGCTGGTTTTGAGATTATCTCTGCCAGCGAATTGGAAGATTGGGTTTCCATTGTTGCTAAGAAACCAGAATAAAAGCAGGTGATGGCTGATGCAGCGCTATTTTATTTCAAAAGAACAAGTAGAAGATCAGACAATCAAGATTACTGGAGAAGACGTGCACCATATAGCCAGAGTGATGAGAAATAAGCCCGGCGATGAGATTATTTGCAATACGGATGACGGAAAATCAGCACGTTGTAAGATTGAAGAAATACATGAAATTGAAGTGCAGGCAGTCATCGAAAGCTGGTTGGATGAATCTGTTGAATTGCCAGTGGAAGTAAGTATTGCACAAGGAATTCCTAAAGGCGATAAATTTGAATGGATACTCCAAAAAGGAACAGAGCTTGGAGCAGCGAAATTTATTCCCTTTGCAGCGGATCGTTCTGTTGCTAAATGGGATGAGCAAAAGTTTCATAAAAAAGCAAAACGGTTCGGTAAAATCATAAAGGAAGCCAGCGAGCAGAGTCATCGCAACCAGATTCCTGAGCTGTCACAGGTGATGCAGTTAAAAACATTGATAAAAGAAAGTGAATCCTATCATGTAAAGCTATTTGCATATGAAGAAGAGGCAAAGGGAGAGGCAGGAAATACTTCTGCTTTTGCATCTGTATTGGATAGCCTGTCTGATCATGACCGCATTCTGCTGGTAATAGGTCCAGAGGGCGGTATCTCTGCGGAAGAAGCTGCTGTTTTGAAAGATGCCGGGTTCCAGCCAATCCGGCTTGGAAAACGGATATTACGTACCGAAACGGCGGCGTTATATGCGCTTGCCAGTATTTCCTATCATATGGAAGAATTAAGGAATAAGAAAAAAAGGTAAACCAGCCTCTTTTCGGTTGTTTTACCTTTTTTTCTTATATATCCATAATTTTAAGCCCGGCGATATGTCAATTCAGATAAGATTCTATTATTTGCAGGACGCCGGATTCATCATTGGAAGGAGCTCTATGTTTAGCGGTCTTTTGCACTTCCGGGCTGCAGGTTTCCATTGCATAACTGTGTTCTGTTAAAGCCAGCATCTCTAAGTCATTATTGGAATCTCCAAAGGCGAGTAATTCATGCGCGGAGATATTCCATCTGTCTAATAATATGTTTAATCCGTTTCCTTTGTTTACTCCGGGAATAATCATATCGATACTGCCATGGCCGCTGGAAACCGCCTGCATTTCTCCTTGAAAGGCTTGATTTAATTGATAAACGATGTGACTGGTTTGATTGACTTCTACATTTAAAGCAAATTTAACAAACGTATCATCCGGCAAAGAATCAAAATGTTCCACTTCTTTTAATTGGTGATAATAATGCTTGGCTAATTTTTTAAAATCGTTGTCAGCGCTTTTTAAAATATATGCACTGTGTAATCCACATAAAATAAACGCTGCTTTATCTATGCTGTGTATTAAATAGTCAACCGCTTTTTGAACAAATTCATTAGGAAAGCTGTCGATTGTTTCCAGTTTAGGAGAGTCATAGATAATCGCTCCATTTTCCGCTACAAAATAAATGTTATCTTCTTTTCCTTTGAAAAAAGATGTTAATTGGGCGTATTGATTTCCGCTTGCAACAATAAATTTTATCTCATTTTCTTGAAGCTGCTGAAAAATACCGTCAAATCTTTTCCGGTCATAATTACTGCTGGAGTCTAAAAAAGTTCCGTCCATATCCACTGCAATTGCCTTTATCATTGGTAAACCCCCATTGTTTTTGATAGTCTTGCATATACTGCTAGTTTATCATCAAACCATGGCATACTCACTTGATACACTCTGCAGCTTTGCGTTCATTTAATAAATCAACTATTGTGTTTGAAAGATTTGACAGGCGCACCAGGAAAATATAAAATTTTACTGTTTAAAGTCATTTGCCGTGACGCTGTTAGGAGTGAGAAGGATTGAATTTTGAAAGAGAAAAATCGATAGAGCATAATCCGACGGGATCTGCCCGGTTAGGATTAGCATTGCTGCTTGGTCTGCTTGCTTTTTTAGGGCCGCTTAATATCGATATGTATTTACCTAGTTTTCCTGAGATTGCACGAGATTTAGACACAAGCGCTACACTCGTACAGGCGAGTTTAACAGCATGTCTATTGGGCCTGGCAATCGGGCAATTATTTGCCGGTCCCATCAGTGACGCACAAGGCAGAAGAAAGCCGTTATTGATTGCTACGAGTCTGTTTGCGGTAGCATCCATACTATGTGCTTTTGCTCCAAATATTACCCTATTAATCGCCATGCGTTTTTTACAAGGACTGACTGCCTCTGCAGGGGTCGTTCTTTCCCGCGCAGTTGTACGCGATGTGTTCAGTGGACAGGCACTTACGAAGTTTTTTTCGTTATTGATGGTTATTAATGCGATTGCTCCTATGATCGCTCCGATGATAGGCGGTTTTATTCTGTCATTTGATTCGACCAGCTGGAAAAGTATCTTTTTCTTTTTAAGCGTGGTCGGACTGCTTACGGTTACCATTGTAGCTATAAAGCTTAAAGAGACCCTGCCGCCGCATAAGCGTATTCCAAGCTCAGCAGGAGCTTCGTTAAAAACAATGGGCAGTCTGCTGAAGGATCGTTCCTTTATCGGCTATGCCTTAGTCGTTGGTTTTATCCATGGGGGAAGCTTTGCTTATGTATCTGGTACACCATTTGTTTATCAGGATATCTATGGGGCATCCCCGCAAGTGTTTAGTGTATTATTCGGTATCAATGGACTGGCAATTATCACAGGCAGCTTTCTCATCGGACGCTTCAGCGGGATTATACCAGAAAAAACGATGCTTCAAGCAGCGGTTGTCACTGCACTTACAGTCACAACCTTATTGCTTATCATGACCATTATCGAAGGACCTTTAGCATTGATTGTTTTATTCATATTTATTTATATGATTACAATGGGAATGATATTGACAAGCACCTTTACATTGGGAATGTCCAAACAGGATCACCGTGCAGGAAGTGCCAGCGCCGTTTTAGGAATGCTGCCATTACTGCTGGGTTCTATTTTTTCCCCGCTTGCAGGTATTAATGAAGCTTCAGCTGTTCCGATGGGGGCAATCATATTTACCACCACGCTCATCGGTTCTATTGTTTTCTTTACCCTTGTTAAAAAGGATGAGGTAAAGGGATAATTGAAGATTTAACTATCTGATGTGAACTAAAGGACTGACTGCGTCAATCATATATTACTTCATAATAAGGGAATCAAGAAGGAATATATGAGAAATAAAAAGAGATAAATACTGGCTTTCAAGCACTTTTGGCTTTCCCAGTGCGTTTATTTTTCAATTAATCTTTCGCCTTATCTTTGAACATAAAAATTGTTTTCGTATGCTGGATAGTAAGAAGTTCGCAGATCTTCCGACGAAAGATACAGTTTATCGCTTTTTAAACAAGTCTACTTTTAACTGGCGACGTTTCCTGCTTGGCTTCTTCTGTCATCTCGAAAGTATGCCATCATCGTCCTAAAGTATTTATCATCGATGATTCCTCTTATGACCGGGAATAGAAGCAAAAAAGTAGAATTATTAGCCCGGTGTTTTGATTATGCTTCTCAAAAGATGGGGTTTTATAAAGGATTCCGCATGTTGACTTTGGGTTGGTCCGATGGCGTAATTTTTATGCTTGTGTGTGATGAATTGATGAACTGGATTGGGCTGTTGCTTTACAGAAATTAATCGAGACTCTTGATGATGCCATCCAGCATATCAATAAAGCAATACAAAAATTAATCAAAAATCAAGTACAGTAATGAGTGGCAGGTTTACTTAACTATATCAAGGGTTACATGTCTATTTCAGTGTGCGAAAGTTGAGTTAAAAACAAAAAAATCCTTTTTTAAGATGAATCTCTAGAGATTTTTTCTATATTTAAACATTACTGATAGCGTTTCCAAATAAAGAATGATAACATATTAGGAAGAAAGGATTAATTTCCTTGTAATTTGTATTAAAGGAGTGATATTTTTTTCTTAGTCTTGTAGATGCTATGCCGCATACAAAAAAGTAAAGGATGATTAAAATGAAAAAAGTAGGAATGTTGTTTTTTCTGACGTTTTTGTTGTTACTGTTCTTTACGGGAAATGTATTAGCAGCAGAATCAAGTGATAGTTTGGCTAAAGAAGAAATTAAGATGAATGAGTCGATATCGTACGATGGAGAATCGGAAGAAAAAAATCAAAATGTCGCACCTATAATACAAAGGGATTCTGAAAATAATGTATCCTTACCGTCTGAAGGGACAGGCAATACCTCGCATACATTAATTGAGGATGATTTATCTGATGTTACTGAAGGAACTTACGATAATTATAGTATTATAGGTCCCGATCAAAGAACTCGTATAACTAATACTACTGCTTTTCCTAATAGAGCTGTTGTAAGTTTAGTAATACAATTCCCAAATGAGCCAAATAATTTAATTGGTTGTTCAGGTTTTTTAGTAAATGAGGATACTGTTATAACTGCGGGACATTGTGTTTATGACCATGGAAAAGGAGGCTGGGCTGAAGAAGTGACCTCTTTACCCGGCAGAAATGAAAATGCAGCCCCATATGGTAGTTATGGATTTGAAACGTTGTATACAGTTACTGGGTGGAGAGCAGATCAAAACTCAGAATATGACTATGGAGCTATTAAACTAGCAGGAGCTCCAGGAAACGATACTGGATGGTTTGGATATAGTACTACAAATGCAGAATCAAATCCATCTGGGCTAACTTTTAATGTTAGTGGATATCCTTGTGACAAACCAAATGGTACTATGTGGACAGATTCTGGAACTATTCTTTCTGTGACTGACAGACAATTAGGATATGATGCAGACACATATGGTTGTCAAAGCGGATCACCTGTTCACAGAAATTATTCAGATACTGGTCATACTGCAATAGCCATCCATGCTTATGGAGTAGGTGGAACTAATCCCCCTTTAAATAGAGGAACACGTATAACACAAGATGTATTTGATAATATTCAATATTGGAGTAATGAGTAATTGATTCGTTTGTTAAGCTGTCTAACTATTTTTTTTCTAGTCTTATTTGGTTGTCAACAAGAAGAATCCTCAAACGAGGCTAATTTACAGTCAGGAGTAGTTTTTATTATTTTAAATAAGGATCAGTCACCAGTAGAAAATTTTACTATAACTATTGTACAAACAAGCGAGCCTTCTCCAGATATAGGTGTAAAACCAAAACCTACTGATGTTAATGGTAGGACTGAAATGGAATTAGCAGAAGGAGAGACTTATGAAGCTGCTCTTGTTATAAGTGACTATACAACTCAATATGAAGAATTTACTGTTTCAGAGGATAAAAAAGATAATGAATTTACGTTTATCCTTGAGAATTAATAAAATACAGTCGGTATTTTATTATGATTTTTGAAAAGAGGCTGGGACAAAACCCAGTAAAAATAGGCTGTTGAGAAACCTTCGACAGTCTATTTTTATGTCCAATAGGCCGTAATTATTTGGTATAATAGAAGTACCAAACAAAGACGGTGATGAGCTTGTTTCATACGAGAAAACGCACGCAAAACGAAATGGAATTTGTTTGCTTAGAAGACTTAGTTCCCCAAGACTATTTATTACGAAAAATAGATAGATACATTGATTCCTCTTTTATTATTGAAAAGTAAAACCTTATTATTGTGAAGATAATGGTCGTCCTACTCTAGATCCCCTTATTTTATTCAAAATGATGTTTGTTGGGTATTTTTTTGGCATTTGTTCGGAACGCCAATTTGAAAAAGAAATTCAAACAAATAATGCTTACCGCTGGTTTCTAGGTTTAAAACTGACCGATCCAGTTCCCCATCATTCTACCATCAGCTGGAATCGTCGAACTCGTTTTAAAGATACGGAGATTTTTCAAGAAATTTTTGATGAAATTGTTCTCCAGGCAATCAATCACCGTATGGTTGGGGGAAGAGTCCTTTTTACGGATTCCACTCATTTGAAAGCGAATGCCAATAAACATAAATTTAGCCGGAAAGAAGTCGAAGTGGAAACACGAGGCTACATAGAAGAACTAAACCAGGCCATTCAAGAGGATTGGAAACAGAATGGGAAAAAGCCCCTAAAAGATAGAGAGGAAGTGAAACAAGTCAAAACCATTCGAAAAAGTAAAACAGATTCGGAAAGTGGTTTTATGTCCCGAGACCACAAACAAGAAATGTTCTGTTACTTAGATCATCGAACCACAGATGTGAAATATAATATTATTACAGACGCCTATGTCACTCCGAGAAATGTACATGATTCGGTTCCTTATTTGGAACGGTTAGACCGGCAGATCAAACGGTTTGATTTTATCGTGGAAGCAGTAGCTTTAGACTCGGGGTATTTAACGAATCCAATCTGTAAGGGGTTAGCTGATCGGAATATATTTGGTGGCATCGCTCACCGTCGCTATCACCCAACGAAAGGATTATTTCCGAAGTGGAAATTTCGTTATGATGAAGACCGAGATAGTTATACTTGTCCGAATAGAGAAGAATTGCCATCTGCCTATCCAAGCAAGGGTAGATAGATGGGAGTTTATTTCCGTGATATATCTTGTTTTTCTCTTGTTTTTTTAAAACCATATAAAAAAGCTTGTAGAGAAAGTATGGTATTTTCTCTACAAGCTGACCACTAGTGTGAACTGGTGGTTTTGATTGTAAACTAATATTTAACAAATTAGTAGATTGATTCCTTGAAGGTGTGCCCTATTATTTATCAAGTAAGGTGGTTATTCCGAATTCATCACTCTTGGCTTTGTTTCTTTTTGTGATTGAAAGCGAAATTTATAGAAGGTAGTGAAAAAATAAGCCTTTTACGACTCTATCCCTATCAATAGCGTACCAAAGGAAATCAATTCTAAGATCTGTTGGCGAGGCCTAGACCCAATAGTCATTAAGCTAACAAAGATGAGACCTTGTAGAGCCCCTCTTTTGTTAACTTGATAGTATGCTATGAATCCAGACCTCTTCCATCAAATACTAAAAATCGGGTGTTACAGTCAACGGTAAGCAGCTTTGCTATGGTTCTTATTATTGTTATTTAAAAAGCTGTTGTATTATTAATGGCTCTTGTCTCAGCAGAAAGTGGCTCTATTTCTCTCAGGTGGTAAAAAAGACCGCTCAAGTGGTTAAAAATCGTCCGCTGTATTCATTTTGTATTCTATTTCTAATTATTTATGATATCATTAAATACGGATAAACTAAAATTAATTGTAAATGAAATGAAAGGATGATATATAAATGGCTGAAAAATTGCCAAAAACAGTGAGCTTCCATACGCTTGGCTGTAAAGTAAATCACTACGAGACCGAGGGCATCTGGAGAATGTTTAAAGAGCAGGGCTATGAGCGAGTAGACTTTGATCATGATGCAGATGTGTATGTTATTAATACATGCACAGTTACCAATACAGGGGATAAAAAAAGCAGGCAGACCATCCGTCGTGCCATCCGAAAGAACCCTGACGCAGTCGTTTGCGTAACAGGCTGCTATGCACAGACTTCTCCTGGTGAAATCATGGAGATTCCCGGAGTAGACGTGGTTGTCGGCACACAGGAGCGTAAAAACATCTTCGCATATATTGAAGAGCATGAAAAAACAAAGGGACCTGTTAACGGCGTGTCGAACATTATGAAAAACCGTGTGTTTGAGGAAATGGATGTTCCAGTATTCACAGACCGTACACGGGCATCACTCAAAATCCAAGAAGGATGTAATAATTTCTGTACGTTTTGTATTATTCCATGGTCAAGAGGGCTGCTTCGTTCCCGAGATCCTGAAAATGTTATTGCGCAGGCAAATAAATTAGTAGAAGCAGGATATAAAGAGCTTGTACTTACCGGAATACATACAGCAGGATACGGAGAAGATTTAAAAGACTATAATTTTGCGATGCTGCTGGAAGAACTGGAGCAGGTAGAAGGATTAGAACGTATCCGTATCAGTTCGATTGAAGCGAGTCAAATTACAGACGAGGTTATACGTGTGCTGGACAGAAGTAAAAAAATCGTCCGTCACCTGCATATTCCGCTGCAATCTGGTTCTGACCCGGTATTGGCCAGAATGCGCCGTAAGTATTCCACGGACTTTTACCGTCAGAAAGTGAAAAAGATACAAAAAGCATTGCCTGGACTTGCTATTACATCGGATGTTATTGTCGGATTCCCTGGAGAAACAGAGGAAGAATTCCAAGAGACCTGTGATTTCATTAAAGAAATCGGTTATTCGGAGCTTCATGTATTCCCATTCTCCAGAAGAACCGGCACGCCGGCAGCAAGAATGGACAACCAGGTGGAAGATGAAGTAAAAGAAAGACGTGTGCATGAATTGATTACATTATCGGATCAGCTTGCAAAAGAATATGCTTCCAAATATCAAGACGAAGTGCTGGAAGTCATTCCGGAAGAGCATGCAAGTGAACAGGAAGATAATCAGCTTATCGGTTATACAGATAACTATATGAAAGTGCAATTTGAAGGCTCAGCTGATTTGATTGGTAAAATTGTTAAAGTGAAGATAATAGAGTCTGGATATCCTGTGAATAAAGGTGTTTTCGTACGTGTGATGGATCACGCGACACATGTTGCAGAAAAAAACGCATAAAAGGAGATAACAATCATGAATTTAGCATCTTATATTGACCACACATTATTAAAACCTGACTCGACAAAAAGTCAAATTGCAAAAATTGTCGAAGAGGCAAAAGAAAATAAGTTTGCATCCGTTTGTGTTAATCCGCATTGGGTTGTTTATTGCGTGAGTGAACTAAAGGATTCCCCAGTGAAGGTATGTACAGTCATTGGCTTTCCTTTAGGAGCTACGACGACACAGACAAAGGTTTATGAAACGAGAGAGGCCATCGAAAATGGAGCAACAGAAGTAGATATGGTTATTAATGTCGGAGAACTGAAGGCTGGCAACGAAGCATTGGTGAAAGCAGATATAAAAGCAGTTGTAGATACCGCAAAAAACAAAGCTTTAACGAAGGTCATTATAGAGACAGCTCTATTAACAGACGAGGAAAAAGTATTAGCCTGTCAATTAGCAAAAGAAGCTGGAGCAGATTTTGTAAAGACCTCGACAGGATTCTCTGGCGGCGGCGCAACCGTGGAAGATATCAGATTAATGCGCGAAACTGTCGGACCGGAGATGGGAGTAAAAGCATCTGGGGGAATCCGAGATCTGGAAACAACGGAAGCGATGATTGAAGCTGGAGCAACACGCATCGGTGCAAGCGCCGGAGTAGAGATTGTCTCTGGTAAAGAAGGAACTTCAGATTATTAATAAATAACCATTGACCGCTTAGCGGGATTATATTATAATTTAAAAAGGCATGAAAGTATGTTCATGCTCGCATTAAAAATGGTTTTGTGCTTCGGAGGGAGGGAAATTAGCATGTCAAATACAACTCGCGTTCGTAAAAACGAGTCTCTTGAGGATGCTCTTCGTCGCTTTAAGCGTAGTGTATCAAAAAGTGGTACATTACAAGAATATCGTAAACGTGAACACTATGAAAAACCTAGTGTACGCCGTAAGAAGAAATCAGAGGCTGCTAGAAAACGTAAATTCTAAAGAAGGTGTGACGTATGACGCTACTTGATCGATTAAATCAAGATATGAAGCAGGCGATGAAGAACAAAGATAAAGAAACCCTGAGCGTTATTCGCATGGTAAAAGCTTCTATTCAGAATGAATCGATTAAGCTTGGAAAAGATACTCTATCTGAGGACGAAGAATTAACTATTCTTTCGAGAGAAGTTAAACAGAGAAAAGATTCCCTCCAAGAATTTAAAAATGCTGGAAGAGAAGATTTGGTTGAAAAGACCGAAAAAGAATTGGAAATACTGGAGCAGTATTTACCAAAACAGCTTTCAGATGAAGAATTAACATCGATCATTCAGGAAACAATAAAAGAAGTTGATGCTGGCTCCATGAAAGATATGGGGAAAGTAATGGGCTCCGTGATGCCTAAGGTTAAAGGACAGGCAGACGGTACCAAAATTAAACAAATAGTAGAGCAGCAATTGCGATAAAGAAAACCAACCCTAAATCGGGGTTGGTTTTTTAATTTGTCCAGAAAATCAATGGCCGCAGTGAAACGAAGAAAAAAAGAAAGAATCATTCAACTTGTCAAACTTAGATGAAGCTTTCTCTAACCTGAGGAGATATGGTACTATCAAAGTATACCCATCCACGAAAAATGAAACCTTTTAGGGATTACTTTCGTAAATATAGATAAGGTGCAGGAGGAGGGGGTGACTCAAGTTGAAAAGACATCGTAAGCGGTTAGCTGTATACATATTATTTGTAACAGTTTTAACCATTGTATCCATATTTACCGGAGCGCAGACAGAGGCTGAGCAGGGTGAAGGTGAAACAGTTTATATTGTTCCAATTGAACGGGAAGTGGAAAGAGGCCTGGAAGCATTTATTGACCGGGCTACCACAGAGGCGATGGAAAACGGGGCAGATCATATTATTTTTGAAATCGATACGCCTGGCGGCCGTGTTGACTCTGCCGGACAAATAGGTTCGCATATTCAAAGTATAACTGTCCCGACAACGGCTTATATCGTCAATGAAGCACTATCTGCCGGATCTTATATTGCGTTGTTCTCTGATAATATTTATTTTAATCCGCATGCAACTATGGGAGCGAGCGGGATTATTAATCAAGACGGAACAGCAGCAGATGAGAAAGCACAATCTGCCTGGCTTGCGCAAATGAGAAGTGCTGCAGAATCAAATGACAGAGATCCTATTTACGCTGCGGCAATGGCTGATAACAGTATTGATTTACCGGAGTATGGAGCTCCTGAAGGACAGTTCCTGACACTCGGCCCAAGAGAAGCAGTTGAAGTTGGATATGCAGAAGGAATTGTTTCTAACCGTGCTGAACTTCTGGAAGAGCTTAATCTGTCTGAAGCAACGGTTGTAGAAACAGAAACTTCGATGGCAGAAGAACTGGCGAGGTTTTTAACGCATCCGGTTGTTATTCCTATTTTATTATCTGTTGCCAGTATCGGTTTGATTGTAGAGCTGTACTCTCCAGGTTTTGGCGTGCCGGGAATATTAGGGCTGGTATCCTTAGTATTATTCTTCTACGGGCATGTTGTTGCCGGATTAGCAGGCATGGAGGCGCTGCTGCTTCTTATTATCGGTATCGGTCTGATTGTAGCAGAATTCTTTGTAACCGGTGGGATTCTGGGAGTGCTGGGAATAGCTGCGGTGATCGGTTCCTTATTCATGTCAGGGTATGATATGGTACACATGTCAATGAGCATAGGGATTGCCTTTTTGATTGCTGTGATTCTTGCTATCATCTTATTTAGAAGAATAGGTATGGATAAAGGGATTTTCCGCCATATTATTTTAAGGGACAGTACAGCAACAGAAGATGGTTATGTATCCTCCGTAAACCGTTTAGAACTTGTCGGACTTGAAGGAAACTCATTAACACCGCTGCGCCCCTCTGGACTGGTAGAATTAAATAATGAAACAATCGATGTTGTTTCTGACGGCACTTTTGTTGACAAGGGTAAGAAAGTGAAAGTAATTCGTGTAGAAGGTGTTCGTGTCGTTGTTAGGGAAGTGAAATAATTATTTTTTAAATCAGGAGGAATCAGCATGGACGAGAATATTTTAATGCCGCTTATCATTATTGCGGTTATCGTTATTGCTTTAGCAATTTTATTTACTTTTGTTCCAGTTGCACTATGGATTAGTGCCCTGGCTGCCGGGGTAAAAATCAGTATCTTTACACTTATCGGTATGCGCTTGCGTCGAGTAGTGCCAAACCGCGTGATTAATCCGCTTATCAAAGCGCATAAAGCCGGTATTGATGTAAAAACTAACCAGCTGGAAAGTCACTATCTTGCCGGTGGTAATGTTGACAGAGTAGTAAATGCACTTATTGCAGCACAACGGGCAAATATTGATTTATTATTTGAACGTGCAGCTGCAATCGATTTAGCAGGCCGTGACGTATTAGAAGCAGTACAAATGAGTGTAAACCCGAAAGTAATTGAAACACCATTTATTGCAGGTATTGCAATGGACGGTATTGAAGTGAAAGCCTTAGCCAGAATTACTGTACGTGCGAATATTGACCGTTTAGTCGGTGGTGCGGGCGAAGAAACAATTATTGCCCGTGTTGGTGAAGGTGTTGTTAGTACAATCGGTAGTTCTAATGCACATACACAGGTGCTTGAAAATCCGGATTCCATTTCCGAAAATGTATTAAGTAAAGGGTTGGACTCTGGAACAGCCTTTGAAATCTTATCAATTGATATTGCTGACGTGGATATCGGTAAAAACATCGGTGCGATTCTTCAAACGGATCAGGCCGAAGCAGATAAGAATATTGCTCAAGCGAAGGCGGAAGAACGCCGTGCAATGGCAGTAGCGCAAGAACAAGAAATGCTTGCCCGCGTACAGGAAATGCGCGCGAAAGTAGTAGAGGCCGAAGCAGATGTTCCGCTTGCATTAGCAGAAGCATTGCGTTCTGGGAAAATGGGTGTCATGGATTATATGAACTATCAAAACATTGATGCTGATACAGATATGCGTGATTCAATTGGTAAGCTTTCTACAGATAATAAGGATGACGACCAAAATAAGTAATTAAAATGAAAATAAAGGAGGGGGCATATGGACTGGATATTTGAAAATCTATTTCTTATTATTATCATTATTTCTGGAATAGTTGCATTCCTGGGTGATTCTAAAAAGAAACAGGAAGAACAGAAAAAAAAGCAGTCTACACCTCCAAATAAACAGACGCCGTCAAGACAAAGACAGCAGCGTTCCCCGCAAGAAATGAGAACGAGGCAGCAGACACAAAGAAAAAGAGAGCAGCCTCGTGCCGAGCGTCAAGTCTACAGAGAGGGAGCACGGCCGGATGTTTCTGCTGGAGGTATTGAAGAACAGCAGAGAAAACAGATGGAGCGGATGACAAATCGCTATCAAACCTCCTCCCAAGAAGATGTGAAAGACGCAAAGCAAAATTTCAAGGACTTGATTGTGGACCGCAAGGGTGAAGCAGATAGCCCAGGAAAGAACGAAATGAAGAAGCGTGTTTCTGGAAATCTTGATGGAAAAGGGTTAGTCAACGGTATTATTATGGCAGAAGTCTTAGGACCGCCGCGTGCGAAACAGCCGTATAGAAGTATCGTGCAAAGAAGAAAATAAAAGGAAACATCAAACACCTTAATCGGCATTGTTATGCTGGTTAAGGTGTTTCTTTGTTTTTCCTCGTATCTAGTTCTGTTCAAAGCATTATTTACATATGTATCAATGAGGGGGGATCATCATTGAAAAAATGGCAACAAAGAATCCGTTCGCTTTTAATGGAGCAATTCTCTCTTCCATCCGATGTTGTTATGGAAATGCCGCGCATAACTATCATTGGACATTTGCATTTTTATATTGAAAATCATCAAGGCTTAGCACTGTATACAAATGAAGAGCTTAAACTAAAGGTAACAAATGGGTTTGTAAGCATTAAAGGACATTCCTTTGTGCTTAAAATGATGCTTCCAAAAGAAATTATGCTGGAGGGAACGATTTCTGAGGTGATTTTTTTAAATCATGAAGGTGAAAAAGAAGATTGATGCTTCCATATTTACAAAACTGATGGAAACTTCCTTTTTAGAAAACGTCTTTTGATAAGCGCAGCATGATTTTATGTAAAGTTCAGGATAGCAGATAAGCAATGGGAGGTTGAAATGAAAAAACAAAATCCGCCGTCGATACGTGCTTACGTTACTGTTCGTGTGAAAGGTGTCAAACCGGAATTATTTCTGCAAAAATGTGCCAGCAAGGGCATCCCTATTTGGGATGTAAAAAAAATAGATGCTGCGTGCTGTGAGGCTACAATTATGTTTAAAGATTTGAGAGCCTTAAGAAAGTTAAGGAGAAACTCTTTATATAAAGTTTCCTTTGCCGGTCAAAAAGGCTTTCCATTTTTTCTTTCGAGGCTCAGCCGAAAAAAATTCTTACTTGCTGGTATTTTTACTGGTTTTTTATTTTTTTTCATTTTGTCTAATTTATTATGGTCTGTTCATATCACTGGCGTGCCAAAAGAAATTGAAGAAAAAATAGAAACAGAGCTGGAGGCGTTTGGAGTGTATCCGGGTGTCTGGTTATTCTCTCTTGCTACTCCAAAAGATATTCAACGCCAGCTCTTAAATGAAGTTCCGGAGCTGCTCTGGACAGGCGTTCAGCTTCAAGGGACCTCATTGCATCTGGAGGCTGTTGAAAAAACGATTGTGGAGGAAATCCCCCCTGGAGAACCAAGAGATTTAGTGGCAACGAAAAAAGGCGTCATCACTAATATGTATGTTTCTAGAGGACGAGCTGAAGTTAGTGTGAATGATTACGTGGTTCCGGGGAAAATATTAGTGTCTGGTAATTTAAATACGGAGGAAGGAGAAGATAATACAGAAACGGAAGAAGACCCGGACAAACCAATTGCTGCAGAAGCAGAGGTGTTGGCAAATACGTGGTATGAAGTTCATGTCACTGTGCCACTTCAATACCAGACAGAAGAGATAACAGGAAATCAGAAAACGAAGCATTATTTGCGTTTTGGTGATGTACAGCTTCCATTTTGGGGATTTAAAAACCCCGATTATTCCCATTCACAAGAGGAGCGGAAAGAACAGCCCATTCATTTTTTAAAATGGGAGCTTCCTTTCTCTTATGTCTCCAGTGAAATTAGTGAGACAGAAAAAACAGATGAAGAGCGATCTAATGAGGAAGCAATTAAGGCAGGGGTGGAGCAGGCTAAAATACAATTATTAAATGAACTGGGGCCAGAAGCGACGGTATTATCAGAAAAAATTTTACATGAACATATAGAGCATGGTAAAGTTGAATTAGTCTTATATCTTTCGGTAGAAGAAAATATTGTAAAAGAAGAACTTATTATTCAAGGAGACTGATTATGCCCGAAAACTTAGTGGATATTGATTTACAATTAGAAGGTGCCAATGAAGCACTTGCTTTATTTGGTACAAATGATAAACATTTAAAACAGCTGGAAGCTTTACTTGATGTAGACATTATATCCAGAGGCGAATCCATCCGCGTTTCTGGAGAGAATCAAGCAGTGCAGTTAGTACAAGAGATTCTGCTGACTATTTTAAGCGTTATCCGGAAAGGACAGACAGTTTCGGAACGGGATGTTGTCTATGCTGTAGACTTGGCAAAAAAAGGTAAAATAAAACAGTTTGAAACGTTATTTGAAGATGAAATTACAAAGAACTATAAAGGAAAGTCCATTCGTGTAAAAACACTTGGACAGAAACAATATGTCCAGGCAATCAAATCAAAGGATCTTGTCTTTGGCATAGGTCCGGCCGGAACAGGAAAAACGTACCTGGCTGTGGTTATGGCCGTTCATGCGATGAAGAACGGACTAGTGAAAAAAATTATCTTAACTAGGCCGGCAGTCGAAGCCGGTGAAAGCCTAGGGTTTTTGCCAGGTGATTTAAAGGAAAAGGTAGATCCTTATTTAAGGCCATTGTACGATGCTTTGCATGATGTATTAGGCACAGAGCATACAGCTCGTTTAATTGAAAGGGAAACGATTGAAATTGCGCCGTTGGCCTATATGCGGGGCAGAACCTTAGACGATGCTTTTGTTATTTTAGATGAAGCCCAGAATACAACACCGGCTCAAATGAAAATGTTTCTGACGCGCTTAGGGTTTGGCTCGAAAATGATTATTACGGGAGATATGACACAAGTAGACCTCCCGAAAGGTATCGTATCCGGATTAAGGGTTGCTGAGCGGATGCTTAGCCCAATCGAAGGCTTAGCCTTTGTTCATTTGCAGGCTGCTGACGTAGTGCGCCACCCACTCGTTCAAAAAATAATAAATGCTTACGAAACAGAAAGTGAGAACGAAGGGTGAGACAAAAGAATGTCTCATCCTTGTTGTTCATCATAAAATTAATCTCTGATTAACGTTTAGATATCCATGCTGCATATGGACAAAGTTTTTCAAAGGCTTTTTAGAGCTAATGATGGAAAATTAAGTAAAAATATCAGGTGAACAGTATGTGACTTTGTTGTTTTGCTATGATCAAGGAATTCACTTAATTTTAGATAATTTCATCCCAATCCGTTGGATGGAAGTGGTAAAATAAAAAGAGGAGGTGAAGGTGTTGAAAAAAAGATGGAAGAAAATACTTCCTTTTTTTAAAAATAATCGAAAATACTTTATTGCGATTGTCCCGGCTCTTATTATAGGAGCACTTGTTTTTCTGACGTTATTAGATAATGTACGTACAGATACATATGATATTCAGCGTTTTGCTGTTTCTGAAGAGACAATACGTTCCCCGATAACGATTGAAAATAAGCAAGAAACGGATCAGCGAATCAGGGAAGCAGTCAATGCCGTTCCTGATCGGTACAGCATTTCCGAAGAGGTGACAGAGGAGCGATTAAATTATGTAAACGAAATTTTTGACGCTGTATTAACCATCATTGCGGAACATGATGAAGGAGCTTTAGAAGAGGTATATGAAGAAGAAGCAGTTGAATTAAGAGCGTTACTATCGGAAGAAATTCGTTCAGAAATTTCGGAAGATGTGCTGATTTCCTTGCTGCAGCAGCCGGAAGAGGACTTGGAAGAAGCGGGGGCAGTATTTTCCGAGAGTTTGGAAAGCGTATTAGAGCAAGGTATCAGAGCAGAGAATATTCAATCTGGAATTACCAATATAGAGCGCGATTTAGCTTATTCGGAAATGAATGAAGGTTTACAGGAAGATTTAATGGAGTTAGCAGAATTTGCGGTCGTAGAAAATGCTTTCTTTGACTATGAGGCAACGGCTCAAGAGAAGAAGGACGCCGCAACACTTGTGGATCCTGTTGTTATTCGTGCCGGTGAAACCATTGTTCGCGAAGGCCAGACCATTACAAATGAAATCTACGAGCAGCTGGAGCTGGTAGGCGTATTATCACAGGAGGGCAATATTTACCCAATTCTGGCGTTGGGATTTTTGGCAGCGATAATTGCATACTTTTTCGGGATGGAATGTCTGCAAATTGCAAAAGATAAGAAATGGAACCTTCTGCCGATTGTAGCTGTTTCCCTGTTAAGTGCACTGGCTATTTTTGTTATGAAAATCCAAAGTTATTTCTTTGACCAGTCAAATGCACTCTATTTGGTAACACCTATTGCAGCTATTGCTATTTTATTAAAAGTATTAATCGGCGATCGTTCAGCAGTACGTCTCAGTATCTTATATGCAATTTTAGCAGCATTTATGTTTAACAGTTATATTGCCGGAATGCTGCACGTCGAAGCGGCTATCTATTTCCTTTTTTCTCAGCTCGCCGCAATTGTGTTAATGAAGAAATTAAGTGAACGCCTTGTTATTTTAAAAACAGCGATTGGACTGATTTTAATTCATTCTGCTGTCATTATCTTATTTCTATTCCTGTCCTTTGAAAAATATACGTGGTTCGATGTCTTTTTATACCTTGGTTTAGGGATAGTTGCAGCTTGCCTTTCAGCTATTTTGGCAATTGGATTATTGCCGTTGTTCGAAAGCTTTTTAGGTATATTGACAGATATGAAACTCCTGCAATTATCTAATCCTAATCAGCCGCTGTTAAAACGGCTGCTGGTGGAAGCGCCGGGAACGTATCATCATTCGGTAATGGTAGCCAACATTAGTGAGACTGCCTGTGAAGCGGTGGGAGCAAATGGTTTGCTGGCACGGGTGGGCGCTTACTATCATGATATTGGCAAAACTGTGCGGCCGGCCTTTTTCATTGAAAATCAGATGCCAAATAAAAATCCACATGATAAATTGCCGCCTAAGGAAAGCGCAGATATTATTATTCGCCATACAACTGATGGAGCAAATTTGTTAAAGGCGCATAAAATGCCTAAGGAAATCATTGATATTGCGAAGCAGCATCATTCGAATTCTTTAGTGCAATTCTTCTATATGAAAGCAAAGGAGCTGAATTCGGAAACAGAGGAAGCAGATTTCAGATATCCCGGGCCGAAGCCGGAAACAAAGGAAACGGCGATTGTCTGTATTTGTGATTCTGTCGAGCCGGCAGTCCGTTCCTTGCAGGAACCGACACCGGAGACGATTGATTCCATTGTGTCATCGATTATCAATGGCAAAATTTCAGATGGACAATTAGATAACAGTCCTTTAACATTAAAAGAGTTAAAAATCATTCAACATACGGTTTGTGATTCTTTGAAAGGAATTTTCCATTCTAGAATTCAGTATCCGAAGAAGGAAGGGGATAAATAATGCTTATTGATTTTCAGGATGAAACCAATGCTGTGTCTGATGAACATAGAGCGCTTGTCGAAAAGCTGCTGACCTTTGCCGGAAAAGAAGAAAAAACAGCTGCTGAAGCGGAAATTTCAATCAGCTTTGTGGATAATGAACAAATTCAAGTAATCAACAGAGATTATCGGGATAAAGATAAACCGACGGATGTTATTTCATTTGCAATGCAGGAAATGGAAGACGAAGAACTTGAAATTGTTGGCGAAGGGCTGCCGGTTGTACTGGGAGATATTATTATTTCGATAGATAAAGCCAAAGAGCAAGCGGAAGAATACAATCACAGCTTTGAGAGAGAGCTGGCCTTTTTAGCGTTACATGGATTCTTACACCTGCTTGGGTACGATCATATGAATGCAGAAGATGAGAAGGAAATGTTTCAGAGACAAGACGAAATTTTAGGTGCATTTGGCATTGAAAGATAAGAAAAGAGTTGTTGGATTCCGTTATGCTTGGGCAGGGCTGAAAACGGTGGTGAAAAAGGAGTCGAATTTCCAGCTGCATCTTGCCGCTATGACGATTGTAGTTGCAGCAGGCTTCTTTTTCCATCTTTCTCTCATCGAATGGGCGGTTATTTTATTAACCATTGGTTTAGTGCTTATCACTGAAATGATAAACAGTGTCATTGAGCGGGTCATGGATTTTATTCAGCCGGGTTATGATGAAAGAATAAAGGAAATAAAGGATATTGCAGCTGGTGTTGTCCTCGTGACGGCGCTGATATCCGTTGTAGTCGGAATACTTATTTTTGGTCCTAAAATAATGCAATTTATATAATAGTATGATAAAAATAATGTTTATTGAACGATTATCCAGCTTGATAACGTTATTAGCAGATGTGGTTGTCACCAGGCCTTTTGCCGGCAACCGTGTTGCGTTAATGCAGTTAAGAAAGTCTGAAATTAACTGTCAAAAGGGAGGAGCTTGACCAAGCTCCTCCCTTTTTGTAATTCATTGTATGATTGTTAAAGGTTTTGTCGATATAGTGAAACTAATTAAAAAATGTAGTATGATAGGAAGCAAGCAAACAATGAATACTTCCGCCACTTCATTTCTAAAGAAATTGGAAGTGTGGGTTTCTGGGGTGTCGACTTTCAAGATGACGATTAACCGCCAGTGGAGTTGACACATCGGTGTGCTAAAAACACCCAACCCCGCTATTCCATTGGTCCTGCCTTTGGGGCTACTTTTCAGCTTACCTGAGGTTCACACATTTGTGTGCCTTGGCTGACATATTTGGCTTGAACATTTTACGTGGCAAAGCAACGATTCTCGCCACAACCTGCAATGTTCAGTTTTCAAAGAGCGTCTTTCAAGAACATTATAACATACGAACTTAAGTTCGTGAATGCAAAAAGGCGATTCATCTCTCATTTACTCATTGGATTTTACCCTGCACATTCCTTGAGGTTGGGAGTCCTCTCGCCTAATCAAGAATAGAAATTCGGAGGAAAACAGCATGACAAATAATTTCAAATCAGGCTTTATTGCTATTATAGGCAGACCAAATGTTGGAAAATCAACATTCATGAACCGGGTGATTGGTCAAAAGATCGCTATTATGAGTGATAAGGCACAAACAACACGAAATAAAATACAAGGTGTTTTGACAACAAAGGAATATCAAATGATTTTCATTGATACACCGGGAATTCATAAACCGAAGCACCGATTAGGCGATTTTATGGTACAGGTGGCAGAGAATACCTTGAATGAAGTAGATCATATTTTATTTATGATTAATGCGGATGAAGGTTACGGCCGCGGGGACCAATATATTATTGATTTGCTTCAAAAAATAAAACAGCCGGTATATCTGATCATTAATAAAATCGATAAGATTCAACCGGAAAAGCTTATGCAGCTGATTAATCAATATAAGGATTTTTATGAATTTGAGGAAATTATTCCTATTTCTGCATTGGAAGGGAATAATGTAGATCATTTACTAGAGGTGCTCGCTAAGCAATTGCCGGAAGGTCCGCAATATTATCCGGAAGATCAAATCACGGATCATCCGGAAAGGTTTGTTATTTCTGAGCTTATCCGCGAAAAAGTATTGCATCATACGAAGGAAGAGATTCCGCATTCGATTGCCGTTGTCATTGAAAATATAGAGAAGAACGAAAATGATAAATTATTGGTACAAGCAACGATTGTTACGGAAAGAAGCTCTCAAAAAGGTATTTTGATTGGCAAGCAGGGCGGTATGCTGAAGAAAATCGGCCAGCAATCACGCCGCGATATCGAAGCATTGCTTGGGTCTAAGGTATATTTAGAACTTTGGGTGAAAGTGAAGAAGGATTGGAGAAACAAACAGAATCAATTACATGAATATGGATTCCGGCTTGATGAATATTAAAAGATATGGCAGACCGGATACGCTGTTTTGATTCGTTTTTTGAATATCCTCTTAAAGATGGTAATATTTTATACTAATGAAAACGTCAAATCGAACCAACCTATAAAAGAAGCGGGGCATTCATGTCAGGCTGTCCTCTTTCGTCAGAAAAACGTCTTATTCGTTAAAGGAAGTCTTAAAACCGGATTTCGTATTCTTAGAATCCCTTCTGCAGTAAAGTCAAAGCTTTAGAAAATGCTTGGTTGCACTTGAGAAGTAAATAGAAAAGTTTTTTCTTTCCTATTTGTGATGAGTCAGTTACAGCAAAAAAATAATTAGAAAGGTGGGGTTTCTTGTGTTAGATGCAACATGGAATTTGTTTTATCAAACAGGAAACATTGAAACCTATTTATTATTAAAAGAACTAGAGCAGCAAGGACAGTTAAGTCAGGAAAAAAGACAAAATGAAAATACCCAATCTTCTATGGGTGACGGTATAGATTTGCCATCTTTGTAACCATGTCGCTTGAAGCATGATAATTCCTGCGATAAAGTGAAGCTTTATTCAGCCGGGGATTTTTCATCTCCCTGAAGGAATTTAGTGAAACTGTGATAACAAATGAGGGCGGGTGATTTTACGTGCTGGAACAGATAGATGGTATGGTATTAAAAACAAAAGATTATGGTGAAACACATAAATTAGTGACTATCTACAGCGGAAAGTTTGGTAAATTCCAAGCTCTGGCAAAAGGTGCAAAAAAACCAAAAAGTCGAATGGCTGCAGTTACTCAGCCATTCGTTTTTGCCCGTTTTTTTGTTTATCTTGGAAGCGGATTGAGTACGATTCAACAAGGAGAATTATTAAACTCCCATCGTAAGATACGCGAGGATTTTGTGAAGACGGCTTATTGCTCCTATATTGCAGAGCTTACAGATAAGCTGCTGGAAAACCAAAATATAGATCCGTACCTATTCGATCAATTTCAACAGACTATAGCTTGGATTGAAGAGAATGATCAGGCTGAAATCCCGATAATGATGTATGAATTAAAACTTTATAAAAAAGCTGGATTCGCTCCAGTGTTAAATCAATGTATCAATTGCGGGTCGACGCAGCAGCCTTTTGTTTTTTCTGTAGTGGAGGGCGGTTTCCTGTGTCCGAAATGCCGTCATCTGGATCCGGAAGCAATCGAGCTTGCGCCGAAACTGGCAAAGCTTCTCTATCTCTTTTCTGAAGCAGGATTAGAGCGTATCGGAACAATTCAAATGAAACCGGACAATGTGAAAATGTTTCAGGCTATTTTAAAAGCTTATTACGAACGCTATGGCGGATATTATATTAAATCCCGCAAGTTTCTGGATCAGCTCGATTTGTTTAAGAATTAATTGACAAGCTGCAGGGTAATGGAGTATGATTTGTACATAAATTAACGTATTTTAATTTTATACAAGTTGATAATTACATGATAACTGCAATGATGAAGAGAAGTACGGAAGCATATTCTGTAATAAGCGAGTCCGGGATTGGTGCGAGCCGGATGTATAGAGGCTTTTGGAAGGAACTTCGGAGCAGTATGAAAAAGAGGCTCTTGTTATGGAGAGCAAGTAGGGTGGAACCGCGGTTTAAGCCGTCCCTATGTCTGTCGTTCAAGCAGACATAGGGACGGCTTTTTAGGTTTTCAGCTGATAGCGTGGCTATAATGAGGTTTTTTATCATCACCAAAGGAAATACTTACAGTAAATTTCGATCCATTAAAGGAGTGGAGTAAATGAATATTCAAGAAATGATTTTAACATTGCAAAATCATTGGTCAGATCAAAATTGTATTTTAATGCAGGCATATGACACTGAAAAAGGTGCAGGAACGATGTCTCCTATGACATTGCTGCGAAGCTTGGGACCAGAGCCGTGGAATGTTGCCTATGTAGAGCCTTCCAGACGACCGGCGGATGGCAGATATGGGAAAAATCCGAATCGTCTGTATCAGCATCATCAATTTCAGGTAATCATGAAGCCATCTCCTGAGAATATTCAGGAACTGTATTTAGAGTCCTTGGAAAAATTAGGGATTGATCCGCTTAAGCATGATATCCGCTTCGTAGAGGATAACTGGGAAAACCCGACGCTTGGCGCAGCCGGTCTGGGCTGGGAAGTATGGCTGGACGGGATGGAAATCACACAGTTTACCTATTTCCAGCAAATCGGCGGTTTGGAAGCAAATCCGGTAACGGTCGAATTAACATACGGGATTGAGCGGTTGGCTTCATATATCCAAGATAAAGAAAATGTATTTGATTTAGAGTGGAATAATGGAGTGACTCTTCGTGATATTTTCTATCAGCCGGAATATGAGCATTCTGTCTATACATTTGAAGCATCCAATACGGATATGTTATTTGATTTATTTACGAAATATGAACAAGAGGCCAAAGCAGCCATGGAGAAAGGGCTTGTCTTCCCGGCATATGATTATGTTTTAAAATGTTCACATACCTTCAACCTGCTGGATGCAAAAGGGGTTATTTCTGTAACAGAAAGAACAGGCTATATCAGCCGAATTCGTAATCTTGCCCGCAGTATTTCAAAAATTTATGTACAAGAACGTGAAAAATTAGGTTTTCCGATGTTGAAAAAGGAGGCAAACTAGAGTGGCACAGGATGTATTGATTGAAATTGGATTAGAGGAGCTGCCGGCTCGATTTATAGATGATGCAGAAGCGCAAGTATTGGATAAAACAATCAAATGGCTGGATGAACAGCGTATTTCCTATTCGTCTGCAGTCTCCTTCTCAACGCCGCGAAGATTGGCTGTCCTTATAGAAGAAGTGGCAGAAAATCAGGTATCCATAGAAGAGGAAGCAAAAGGACCTGCTTTAAAGATTGCCAAAGATGATGAGGGAAATTGGACAAAGGCCGCGGAAGGCTTTACCAGAGGTCAGGGAAAAACAACCGATGATATTTATATCAAAGAGGTCAAGGGAACTTCCTATATCTATGTAAAAAAATTTATCGAAGGAAAAACAGTGCAATCATTACTCCCGGAATTTAAGGATATTATTGAGTCCATCACATTTGGGAAAAATATGCGCTGGGCAAATGAAACATTGCGCTACGCCAGACCGATCCGCTGGCTGGTAGCACTTTATGGAAATAAAGTGATTCCTTTTGAGATTGCGCATGTGAAAACAAGTAATTTCACCTACGGACATCGTTTTCTCAGCGATAAGCTGACCATAGGGGAACCCAAGCAATACGAACAGCTGTTAAATGAGAATTATGTCATTGCAAATGCTGAAAAACGTAAAGAGAAAATTGTAGAGCAGCTGGATACACTGCAAACCAAAAATGGATTTCAGATTCCGGTGGATACAGAGCTTTTAAATGAAGTGAAAAACCTTGTAGAATATCCGACTGCTTTCGTAGGCAGTTTCGCAGATTCTTTCCTTGCTCTGCCCAAAGAAGTACTTATTACGTCTATGGCCGAGCACCAGCGTTATTTTCCGGTAGAACGAGACGGAGAGCTGCTGCCTAAATTTGTAGGAGTAAGAAACGGTGATGATTACGAATTGGAAACCGTCATCCGGGGAAATGAGAAGGTACTTCGCGCGCGTCTTGCGGACGCAGAGTTTTTCTTTGAAGAGGACAAAAAACTTTCAATTGATTTCTTCCAGGAGAAGCTGACCAGAGTTGTATTTCAGGAAAAGCTGGGTACGTATACAGACAAAGTAAACCGGGTTAAAAAAATTGCGAGTCATTTAGCTGAAGAACTTGCTTTAAAAGATGGAAAAGAGATTGCCCGAGCTGCAGAAATCAGCAAATTCGATTTAATGACCAATATGGTAAATGAATTTACGGAATTACAGGGCGTAATGGGCGAGAAATATGCTGCATATTTTGGAGAAACAAAGGAAGTTTCTCAAGCCATACGTGAACATTATTTACCAAAACATTCTCACGGTGAACTCCCTGCAACAACAGTCGGCGCCGTACTGAGTATTGCAGATAAGATGGATACCATTGCCGGCTGTATCAGTGTCGGACTTATCCCGAGCGGTTCACAGGATCCATATGGTTTACGAAGACAGGCAACGGGAATTTTACGTATTTTGCAGGATCAGCATTGGGATGTGACAGTAGAATCACTCATTAACTATACTTTATCTGTATTAGCGGATGCCGGATTAACTGTAAATGCCTCTGCGAATGATGATTTGCGCACATTTTTTGGCTCCCGTGCTGCCTATTTGCTCCGTGAAGAGAACGTAGAATCAGATATTATTCATGCAGTTACAGACAATCAGCTTGGCGTATTTCATTTTGCAGTAGATAAAGCACATGTTTTATCTGTGAAAAAAGCAGATGAAGCTTTTAAAAACTCACAGGAGGCGCTGGTGCGTGTTCTGAATCTGGAAAATAAGGTAGAGGATAAAAACCATGAAGCAGACGCTGCGCTTATCCAAACAGAATCAGAACAAGCATTATACGATGCTGTGAAATCTGTGAAATCAAATTATGCTGCACATTTAGAGGCACAAAACAGTGAAGCGGCATTACAGCTTCTTGCGGATCTTGCTGATAATATCCACGCATTCTTTGATCATAATATGATTATGGACGATAATGAAGAAGTAAGAAAAAATCGTCTATCTATGATTCATGAGCTTTCTATGCTTATTTTGCAATATGCGGATTTACGAAAAATAGCGTGGAAGCAGCATGCATAGAAATAAAGGAAGACTTCTGCGATGACAACAATTAATCTAAACAATTTTACACTTTCTTCACTTTAGAGGATGTTTAAAAAGGTTTTCTCTCTTAAAAAAAGGTTTTTTAGTGAATGGAGTCGAATAATAATGAATGTACCATGTTTTAAATATGAAAAACATGGTACATTATCTTTCATAATGCCAAATTTGATGCAATTAATATATAGCAAGCATCCTATTTATTTGCGAATAATGTGGCAGTTTAGGTGGTGAAAAAGTGGACTTATCGAAAAGACAGCAGCGGATTATAGAAATAGTAAAAGCAGACGGTCCCATCACGGGGGAGCAAATAGCAGACCAGCTGGCGCTGACCCGGGCCACATTGAGACCGGACCTGGCTATTCTGACGATGGCTGGTTTTTTAGACGCACGTCCTCGTGTTGGCTACTTTTATACAGGTAAAACAGGTTCAGAATTGCTGACAGAAAAGATAAAGCGGTATAAGGTTCATGAATTTCAGCAGGTCCCAGTAGCTGTAAATGAGAAGGTATCAGTATACGATGCAATATCAACGATGTTCTTAGAAGATGTCGGCACACTTTTTGTTGTCGATGAAAATTCATGCTTGGTGGGAGTTCTTTCCCGAAAGGATTTGCTGCGTTCAAGTATGGGCAGGCAGGACCTGAGCTCTATCCCTGTACCGATTATTATGACAAGAATGCCTAATATAACTGTTTGCCGAAAAAATGACCTGCTGGTCGATGTAGCTCATCAGCTTATATCCAAGCAGATCGATGGTGTCCCTGTAGTAAAAGATACCGAAAATGGTCTTGAGGTTATCGGCCGTATTACAAAAACAACGATGACGAAACTGTTGGTTGAATTAACAATGGAAGATACAATATAATTTTTAGGTGCTAAGGGGAGGATGTCGAGATGAAGGAGCAGCAAGTTATTTATGTGTTATCTGATTCTGTTGGAGAAACGGCTGAGCTGGTAATTAAAGCAGGCTTAAGCCAATTCAAAAGCGGGGATTATAAAATTCAGCGTATTCCTTATGTAGAAGATAAAGGAACGATTGATGAATTCTTACAGCAGGCAAAATTGAATTCAAGTCTTATCGGTTTTACACTGGTTAATCCAGAATTGCGAGCGCATTTAAACAAGCGTGCAGCTGAACTGGATATTGAAGCAATTGATATCATGGGTCCGACTATGGACGCCATGGAGCGTGTTTTTAGTGATCAGCCCCGTTTAGAGGCAGGACTTGTTCATAAACTGGACGAAGATTATTTCAAAAAGATTGAAGCGATTGAGTTTGCTGTTAAATACGATGACGGGAGAGATACGCGGGGCATCACCCGTGCCGATATCGTATTGATAGGTGTTTCCAGAACCTCCAAAACGCCACTGTCTCAATTCTTGGCACACAAACGCTTTAAAGTAGCAAATGTTCCGATTGTTCCAGAGGTAGACCCGCCGGAAGAGCTGATGATGGTCGACCCTAAAAAATGTATTGGTTTACGTATCTCTTCAGAAAAATTGAATGGCATTCGGAAGGAACGTTTAAAAGCGCTGGGACTGGGAGATCAGGCAACGTATGCAAATGTAAGCAGAATTGAACAGGAGCTCGAATTTTTTAATGATGTCGTTGAAAAAATTGGCTGTCCTGTTATTGACGTGTCTCATAAAGCAGTGGAAGAAACAGCAAACCAAATTATTAGAATGTGGCAAAGCAGACAATAATAATCATTTTAAAGCTTTGCAAGAGATATAATAACAGTATATTTTCAGGATAAAAATGGTAGGAAAAGCATTCTGTACGCAACTCTCACGGAATGTTTTTCTTTGTTCCATAGATTTATATACAAATTAATAGAAATCTATTAAAAAATATATTATAATGGTAAATCGTATGAGCAGATTTAAATAAAATGCAATTTTAATCATAATTTGCTCTGAAAAAGAAGGAATCTATGTATCCTTTGTAGAATCTATGTTAAGGCTATTTTTTTTGAGAATAAGAAAAAAATATGTCGAATCATGAAAAATGGAGCAACTAAGTTTAAAAAGGAGGATTTTGCATAATCTCTCTAAAATGTGTTTTAGCATCCTATAAAATCAAATAGAATAGTTGGTGGTAAACATGGCTAATCAAATACCTGAACCAATTATTGAGGAAGTGAAAAAAACCAATGATATTGTCGATGTCATTGGAGAGTACATTCAATTAAAAAAACAAGGTAAAAACTATTTTGGTCTATGTCCGTTTCATGGCGAAAATACACCCTCATTTTCAGTTACCCAGGATAAACAGATTTTTCATTGCTTTGGCTGCGGAAAAGGCGGAAATGTATTCTCGTTTCTAATGGAAATGGAAAATTTCACATTTTATGAGGCGCTGAAATATTTAGCTGACCGAAGCGGTGTAGAGCTGCCGACAGCATCCATTCCCAAAGAAACTTCTTTATCAGAGGAAACAGAGCAGATGCTCTCTGCGTATGAATGGTTGACAAAATTATATCATCATCTCATAAAGTATCAAAAAGATGGGAAGGATGGATTAGAGTATCTAAAAAGCCGCGGGCTTACGAAGGAGACGTTAGAAGAATTCCAAATCGGATATGCTCCGGATAAGCGCGATTTTACAGCGAAGTTTCTTACACAAAAAGGATATTCTAAACCATTGCTTTTGAAAAGCGGTATTTTAGCAGGAAACGATAATAATGAAGTCATCGACCGTTTTCGCGGCAGAATTATTTTCCCTATACGGAATGCATTGGGGCGCACTGTCGGTTTTGGCGGCAGAGCAATGCATGATGACAGCGGTCCGAAATATTTAAATAGCTCGGAAGGCGAACTTTTTCAAAAAAGTAAGCTTTTATACAATTTTGACTTGGCAAAGCGCCATATCCGAAAAGAAAATGAAGCTGTTTTAATGGAAGGCTATATGGATGTTATTTCTGTTTATCAGGCTGGCGTGAAAAATGTAGTGGCTACGATGGGGACCGCTTTGACAGAAACGCAGGCAAAGCTTTTAAACCGCTATGTCGATACGGTTATTATTTGTTTTGATGGGGATAGTGCAGGGATAGAAGCCCGTTATAAGTCGGCACTTCTATTGAGGTCTGTCGGCTGTGATGTCCGTATTGCCAATTTGGATGCAGAGGAAGACCCGGACAGCTACGTCCGGGAGCATGGAGGCGAAGCTTTTAAAGAAAGGGTTCTGCGCACAAGTGACAGTTATATGAGTTTCTTCATGCGATATCAGCGCAGACACTTCAATCTGCAGCTGGAAAGTGAGCGTATTGAGTATATCGAGCGCGTTTTAAAAGAACTTTCTATGATTGAGAGTGCGCTGGAACGGGAATATTATATTCAGGAATTGCATAAGGAATTTGATTTGTCTGTAGATACCTTGATGAGCCAGCTGGCTCAGTATCAGAAAAGCCAGCCTTCCGCGAAGGATAATCAGCGTGATAAGAGTTATACTAAGCCATATGTACCTGCAAATAAGAAAAAGTTATTTCCGGCATATGTTAATGCTGAAAAAAGAATTTTATCCTATATGCTTCAGGATGCCTATATAGCTGAAAAAGTACAATATGAGCTTGGAGCGGGATTTAATGTAAATGACCATAAAATTGTTGCAACACATTTATATGCTTTTTATGAAGAAGGTAATTCACCCGATATTAGTTTATTTATGGAGAGACTGTCTGATGAACATTTAAAGAATCAAGTCATTGAATTGGCGATGTCCAGCGATGTCCAGCATAGTACAGAGGAAGAAATCGATGACTATCTGCGAATGATTCATCGGGAGGCGGATCAAAGTCCGGCGAAAAAAAGCTTAAAAGAGCAGCAAAGGAAAGCGGAGCAGGAAAATGATCCATTGGAGGCTGCCCGCTTGGCAATGGAGTTAATCCGGCTGCAGAAGCAAAATAACGAAAAATAATTCAACAATTTGGAAGGAGGGGGACTCATGGCCGAACAAAAACCTTCGCATATGAAAGAACCCGAACTGACATTAGAGCAAGCAAAAGAAAAATTGGTTGACATGGGTAAGAAACGCGGTACACTTGCGTATGAAGAAGTGGCTGACGGTTTATCTAATTTTGACATGGAACCCGAACAAATGGATGAGTTTTATGAGTATCTGGAAGAACAGGGTGTCGATGTGTTAGGTGAGTCTGAGGATGACCCCGAGATGCAGAAAATCGCAAAAGAAGAAGAAATCAACCTGAATGATCTCAGTGTTCCTTTAGGGATAAAGATCAATGACCCGGTCCGTATGTATTTAAAAGAAATCGGCAGAGTAGATCTGCTTTCTGCAGCAGAAGAAATTGAACTCGCTTCCCGAATTGAAGAGGGAGATATTGAAGCAAAGAGAAGGTTAGCGGAAGCCAATCTTCGTCTCGTTGTCAGCATCGCAAAACGCTATGTTGGACGGGGGATGCTTTTCCTCGATTTGATTCAAGAAGGAAACATGGGTCTGATCAAAGCTGTTGAGAAATTTGACTACCGCAAAGGGTTTAAATTCAGTACCTACGCAACCTGGTGGATTAGACAGGCAATTACCCGTGCAATCGCGGACCAGGCCCGTACCATTCGTATCCCGGTTCATATGGTGGAAACCATTAATAAATTAATCCGTGTACAGCGCTCTCTGCTGCAGGATCTGGGACGTGAACCGACACCGGAGGAAATCGGCGAAGAAATGGAATTAAGCCCGGATAAGGTGCGCGACATTCTAAAAATCGCTCAAGAACCTGTATCTTTAGAAACACCAATCGGAGAAGAAGACGATTCACATCTAGGTGATTTCATTGAGGATCAGGAAGCAATCTCTCCATCTGATCATGCAGCTTACGAATTACTGAAAGAACAGCTGGAAGATGTATTAGACACATTGACAGACAGAGAAGAAAATGTGCTTCGTCTGCGGTTTGGATTAGATGATGGAAGAACGAGAACACTTGAAGAAGTAGGGAAAGTATTTGGGGTAACCAGAGAACGTATCCGCCAAATCGAAGCGAAAGCATTACGTAAATTAAGACACCCAAGCCGAAGCAAGCGATTGAAAGACTTCCTTGATTAAGGTGTTATACTGAAATAAGTTCATTCTGAATACTGGAATATGCAAGTTCCCGTTTAACGGCTTGCGTATTCCAATTATTGTTTTATATGAATTCATAGAGAATATTCAAAAGTCCATAAAATAAGATTTTTTTTTAACATTTAAATGGTGACGCTTCCGGGGTGGATTTATGAATAATCATGAAAAAAACCAATTGATTATCCAGGAAATTTTAAAGTGGAAAGAGAATCGTTTATTGCCGGAAGAACAATGTGATTTTTTATTAGCATTATATACTAAAGGCGGAGAAATAGAAATAACCAATAAAAATAAAAATTGGCTATCTACATGGAAAAAGCTTCATTTTACCATGATGTTGATGATATTGGTAAGCGTTATCTTTTTAGATTATTATTATCAATTAGCCGGCTCTGTCGGGGCAGGTATTTTAAGTTTTGTTTTCTTTATAAATATTCTAATCTGGTCAGGAACTGGAAAGAATGCATCACGGCGTTATCGTTATTTATTTATATCTATTCAATTGTTATATGTGTTGCAGCTTTCTATTTGTATAATGGATACTTTTGGATTAGGAGCTTATAATAATTTTATGATTACTGCCAATGGCATTGGATGGATTGTTTTTGGATATTTGAAAAAGCTGCCTGTTATTCGTTATTTGGGAGCAGCTTTGACTATAGGAATCATCACTTTTGTCGTTTTTTTTAAATATCTTGGATAATCCTTTAAAAATTTTTAGATTTCGAGTAAACTAATAGTAGTATTAATTTATAATATTTGGATTACATAAGGAGGAAGCGTAATGAAAAAGAATCCGGTTATACCATATGCAATTATTGCCGGGCTGGGGCTGATAGCTGTCATTATTATTTCTGTAATTGGTATTGATCAAAGACAGGCTATTCAAGATGCTGAAGAAAATGGTGAAGAACAGACAGAAGAGACAGAAGGAGGAGAAGAAGGCGGCGAGTCTACCAGTGCTGATGCTGGAGAAGAAGTTTTCCAATCCAATTGTGCCAGCTGTCATGGTCAAGATTTAGCAAGTGGTTCCGCTCCTGATTTAACACAAGTTGGAAGCACTTATTCTCAGGAAGAAATTGCTGATATCATTGAAAATGGAACTGACGGAGGCATGCCGGCTTTCCCTCAGCTTGCAGGTGAAGAATTAGATGCACTCAGCGAGTGGTTAAGCGAGCATGAATAATATATAATAAAAGAAATGAAAGCTTTCTGATTCGTACAGAAAGCTTTTCTTATTGGAGAAATACAGAAAAGAACTGTCTTTAAAAGGAGAACAAATAATGAACCAGAATGTCACCCTATCGAATCGTTTGAAAATAGTTGCTGAATATCTGCCTCAGGGAGCGCATTTTGCAGATATCGGCTCTGATCATGCTTATCTGCCTGCCTACGTCTGCCAAAGAGATAAAACAGCAAGCGCTATTGCCGGAGAAGTGAATCAAGGGCCTTTAGACAGCGCCAAAAAAACAATTCGATTTCATCAATTAGAGGAACGGATCGATGCCCGTTTAGGAGATGGTTTATCTGTCATAAATGAAGGCGAGGTCAAACAAATCGTCATTGCGGGGATGGGCGGAGGATTGATTACTTCCATCTTAGAAAACCATGCTGCTATTGCTAAATCTGCTGAACGAATTATTGCACAGCCTAATGTAGACGCAAGAGCAGTCAGACGATGGTTTGATCAAAATGATTTTATACTGAAAGCAGAAGAGATTGTGGATGAGCAGGGACATATCTATGAAGTGCTTGTTGCGGATCGTTATACAGAAGCCTCTTCACCATACAGTGATAATGAACAGAAGAAGGGCAGGCAGCTTTTATTAGGTCCCTATTTAATGAAAGAGAAGAATGCTGCTTTTATTAAAAAGTGGTCACAGGAAATAATGAATATCGAACGAATCATTTTGCAAATGCAGCAGGCAAAGCAAATAAATCATGAGAAAATAGCTGATTTCCAAACAGAATTATACTGGATGAAGGAGGAACTTGATCATGAAGGAACAAACGACGAAACACGCTGATTTTTTTCGGATTATGGACAGCTGGGCACCGAAAAGTTTTGCCTATCATTGGGATAATATCGGTTTACAGACTGGACGGTTTCATGATACGACATCTCAAATTCTGATTACATTGGATGTGACGGAGGAAGTAGTTGATGAAGCAATTGAAAAAGGGGCGAATTTGATTATTGCCCATCACCCTTTGCTGTTTCAGCCTTTAAAACAGATTAATGTCGATCATCCGAAGGGGAGAGTGGTACAAAAGCTTTTAAAAAACGATATAACGGTCTTTGCTGCACATACCAATCTGGATATCGCCGAGGGTGGTGTAAATGATTTATTAAGTGGCGCCCTTGAATTGAAAAATAAAGAACCCTTAGAAGTGTTAGAACAAGAGTCGCTGCTTAAAATTGTTGTTTTTGTTCCAGAGTCGCATGTACAGGAATTACGGGATGCTCTGCATCAGGGCGGAGCTGGCCAAATTGGCGATTACAGTCATTGCACCTTTCAAAGCGCCGGACAAGGGACTTTTCTTCCGTCAGAGCAGGCTGTCCCGTATATTGGCGAGCAGAATGAAATGACTTTTGTCGATGAAAAGAAGCTGGAAGCCGTTGTTCCTAAGAAAAATCTAGCCAGGGTGATAGATGCTGTTATTTCAGCCCATCCTTATGAAGAACCGGCTTATGATATGTATCCATTGGAAAATAAAGGACAGTCGATTGGAATCGGACGCTTTGGTGTCCTGGAATCCCCGGTTTCAATGAAGGCATTCATTGAAACGGTGAAAAAGAATTTAGACATGCCTCGCGTGCGTGTTTCTGGTAATATAGAAAAGAATGTAAAAAAAGTTGCTGTCCTGGGAGGAAGCGGGGAGAAATATGTCAGTCATGCGCTCCGAAAAAAAGCGGATGTATATATTACAGGAGATATGACATTTCACGCTGCTCAAGATGCAGAGCAGATGGGACTGACAGTCATTGATGCCGGTCATTATATCGAGAAGATAATGAAAACAGCAACCAAGGAAAAACTTATACAGGAAATACCTGCATTCAGGTCAAAGGTTTATGTATCTGAAGTAAATACAGACCCGTTCGTATTTATGTGAAATAGATAGTTAAATGATTTATTTGAGTGATAAGCATTTTAACCAGCATAGTGTTTTTGAGGTCTCCCTCTATAACACGTGGTAGAAAATGTCATAGGCTGGATATTTATCACGGAGAACTGTCCGTAAAACTCCCGCCTTAAAATAAAACGTAAAAATAAATGTATTTAGGCGGGAGATAACGGATGCTAGCTCCTTGAATCACTCAACTAACTCTCAGTGGGTGAAGAATATAAACCAATGTTGTCAGGTTAATGAATTTTATGTTTGTTATAAATAGGTAGTAAAAATCTAACTAGCGTAGTTTATTTTCGTAGCGGCTGGCTATTAACCTGAAAGCGTTGGAAGAACAAAAACTTCCGCTGAGTGAAGTTTCGTTTTATTTCAACTTATTATAGAAAAGATTTCAAAGGAGGGAAACAGATGGAAAAAACATTTGCAGAACTATCCCTGGATATGGATATCCAGGATATTATTCAAGAATTGGATTTTAGAAATCCGACTGCAATCCAAGAAAAAGTAATACCTGCTATCTTGGATGGAAAAAGTGTTATTGGTCAATCCCGGACCGGTTCCGGCAAATCGCATGCATTTTTATTGCCGATGTTTCAACAGCTGGATGAGAATCAAAAGAAAGTGCAGTTTGTAATTACTGCGCCAACAAGGGAACTGGCAACACAGCTTTACAATGAAGTAAGGAAAATCATTACAATTGCGGATAAGACAGAAAAATGGACAGCCAAGCTGCTTGTCGGCGGTACCGATAAACAAAAGGCAATTGAGAAATTAAAAACACCGCCAATGATTGTGGTGGGGACACCAGGGAGAATTTTAGATTTGGTAAAGGATGGAGCATTATCCATCTATAGTGCGGAATCGTTTGTGATTGACGAGGCGGACTTGATGCTTGATTTAGGCTTTATTGAAGAAGTAGATCAATTATTAGTACGCGCGAAGCAGGATATTCAGCTGCTGGTCTTCTCGGCAACTATTCCACAGCGCTTACAGCATTTCTTTAAAAAATATTTAAGAAATCCAGAATATATTAAAATGGAAGAGCATTTTTCTCCGGAAACGATGGAGCATCGGCTTATTCTGAAAAAGCATCGGGATGAAGCGAAGATTATTTGGGATATTTCCAAGACAATCCATCCCTATTTAGCGCTGGTATTTACAAATGGGAAACAACAGGCTAATGAGCTGGCAGAAGCGCTTGGAGGCTATGGCTTGGATGTTGGTGTCATTCATGGCGGTCTGACGCCCCGGGAGAGAAAGCGTGTATTGAAAGAGATACAGCAGCTGCGCTATCAATACGTAGTCGCAACAGATTTAGCTTCAAGGGGAATTGATATCAAGGGTGTCAGCCATGTAATTAATGCCCAGCTTCCAAAAGAAGAGCATTTTTATATTCATCGTGTCGGCAGGACAGCACGAGCCGGACTAGAGGGCACAGCAGTCAGTATTTACAGCGAAGAGGACGCCCGTTTAATCGAAAGATTGGAGCAAAAGGGACTCACGTTCTCGTTCGTAGAGGTTAAGCAGGGTGAATGGACCGAGGATAAATCCTGGAATGAAAGAACACGCCGGAAAACTGAAGACACAAGTAATGACCGGGAAGCGTGGAAGCGCGTAAGAAAAGCAAAGAAAGTAAAGCCGGGCTATAAGAAAAAACAAAAGCAGCAGCAACAGCAAATTAAAAGACAGCTGACAAAAGAGCAAAACAGGAAGAAGCGTTAGGAGGAATAAATATGGTGAAAATCGGTTCTCATGTTTCGATGAATGGCAAGAAAATGTTATTAGGATCCAGCGAAGAAGCTGCTTCCTACGGGGCAAATACCTTTATGATTTATACAGGCGCACCGCAGAACACAAGAAGAAAGCCGATTGAAGAATTAAATATTGAAGCTGGATTAGAACATATGGCATCTCATGGAATAGCTGACATTGTTGTGCATGCGCCGTATATTATTAATATCGGCAACACGGTAAAACCGGAGACATTTGAATTGGGCGTTAATTTTCTGCGGAGTGAAATCGAACGTACCGAGGCTCTGGGGGCAAAACAAATCGTACTTCATCCGGGAGCGCATGTGGGGGAAGGCCCCGACAAGGGTATTCCGAAAATTATCGAAGGATTAAATGAAGTGCTTGAACAAAAAAATGATGTTCAAATTGCATTAGAAACAATGGCTGGAAAAGGCTCCGAAATGGGCCGTACATTTGAAGAACTGGCTGAAATTATTTCTGGTGTTACGCACAATGAACATCTCTCTGTTTGTTTGGATACATGTCATATTCATGATGCAGGCTATGACCTCGTCAATGATTTTGATGGGGTATTGAATTCATTTGATAAAATCGTCGGATTAGACCGTCTGAAAGTAGTCCATGTCAATGACAGTAAAAATGACCGCGGAGCTCATAAAGACCGTCATGAAAACATCGGTTTTGGCTACATTGGCTTTGATGCCCTCCATAAGGTTGTTCATCATCCGCAGCTTAGCGAGCTTCCTAAAATCCTTGAAACACCTTATGTAGGCACAGATAAGAAAAATAAAAAAGCACCGTACAAGTATGAAATAGCAATGCTGCGCGAAGGTGATTTTCAAGAGAATTTAAAGGAAATCATTATGGAAGGCTAGTCCCGTATAAAATCAAACTTTATTCAGCGGGGGTTTATGGTCAATTAATCATGATAAATTAAGAAAGATGAGCACCCTATATATGGGAATGCTCATCTTTTTTAATTTCAGCCGGTTTTAGTTTTCAAATAAATGCTCCATCCCATATGATTTAATGACCTCATCCATTAACTGCTGTGCTGCTGCTGCTGTTTTCTGATCCGTGATTTTTGCAAGCTCCATCATAAAGCGGTCACGATCTGCCTGGTCAAATGGATTAGGTGCAGAAGTTCTTAAATAATGTACAATCTGGTCTGCTTGTGTACGTGTAATAGCAAAGCCGTATTCGGCACTATAATGTAAAATTTCATCTGGGGTTAATTTACGCAGTTTATTTTTAATCATTTCTTTGATAAAGAAAGACATATCATCCCTCCTTTTGAATATCCTCTTATTTTCTTCCATCATGTAAATATATGCAGACAACAAAAAGATTATACCATTCTTTGCTAAAAATTCCGCATGATACCTGTATGAAAACCTGTAGATTCCGTATGCTAATCATATAATTCTAAAGTATAAGGAGTTTATCTCATGAATGATAATGATAAAGACAAACGTATACAGGATATGCCGAACCATGGACAAAGACCACAGCATGAACATACAAATGAACAGTTAGACAGCAAAAGAATGGAAGAATTTTCAACAGAATTAACCGATGCCAACCTGTTGGAATTTGAAGATGAGAAAAGCTTTAACCCGGGGACAATATATGGATGGGGAAGTATCATTTTAGCAATTATTTCATTTTTTACCTGGCCGGTTATTTTAGGAGCCGCCAGCATTGTATTCGGGTTTGTAGCACGAAGCAGAGGGACAAATATTCTTGGTATTATCGGAATTATAGCAGGAGCTCTTTCTTTGATTTCCGCTTTTTTCATTATCCCTTTCTTTTCCTAGGCGGCATTTCTAAGCATTAAAATTATTTAGCAAAAAGCTGCATTTCATAATAAAAAGCAAGCATTCACTTTGAAAAATAAAGCGGATGTTTGCTTTTTCTAATGCTCCTCTTGAAATTGTGGGAAATAGTAAACTTCATGTACATGGATGTCATTGGAGGAGATGTTCGGGTTCAATGATTCAAAAGCCTTTAAAATAATCTCAACAGAGACAGTGTTGACCGTTATGGTTTGGATTTCTTCTGTAATACTGAGAACCGTATCTCCAGGATTTACTTTTACCGGAACAGCTTCAAAAGGAGGCAGTTCCAAATTTTCATTATTTGAAACGGAGGTTGTCCCGTCTGAATGAGCTAAGTCTTGAAAAATACTGACTGCAACTAATATAATAAACGTAATCAGGGAAATTCTACGCAAAAATTCCATAAAAAATCTCCTTTAATGAAACTATTTTCTTTCCTCATACGTACATATAATATAGAAGAGGATGTCAAAAAAGTCCTTCTTATCGTTTTTATATATGCATGATAAGCAGGGCAACGAGAGGGTGTGAATGGTATGGACGTGGTTGAATTACAATGGGTTGGATTTCTTGCCTTATTTTTTGGAACTTTATTTATATTAGGTGAAATGTTTGTAAATATGCGTGGTATATTTGGTGTATTAGGGCTGGGATTTATAACTGTTTATTTTACGGTATACACAGAAACCAATTCGGTCTTACTCATGTTTATTATATACTTCCTGGGAATATTACTGATTATTATTGATGGCAAAGTGTTGAACGATGGAACCTTGGCTACAATTGGACTGGTTTTGATGATCGTTGCCGTTGCATTGCCGCAGCCGGATTTTGCAAACGGTCTTTATGCGGTAATCAGTATCGTCATTGGAGCATTTTCATCTCTGGCGTTTTTAAAAGTATTTAAACGGAGACAGATGTGGACGAAAATCGCTTTAATGGACCAGCTTACAAATGAACAGGGCTACAGCTCGCTCAGTAAAGAGTATGAAGCTTTGCTGGGAGAAGAAGGCGTTGCGCTGACCGATTTTAGACCTTCCGGTACGATTGAAGTGAATAAAAAACATTACAGTGCTGTATCTGGCGGACGCTGGATTAAAAAAGGAACGCCGATTAAAGTAGTGGCAGTGGATGGAACCAGTGTCCGGATAGAGGAGCTTAAAGAAGATTAATTAATAGTTCGTAATTAAATAGAATAACCCTGAAACAGGATTCATTTCATAAAGCTGGAGATGAATCCTGTATTTGTATGCGATTGGTCCTAATATTATACATATTTTCATGAAAAAAGCAGATACTAAGCATCCCTTTCTATTCGAATGTAAACAAATATTAAATCTATGTAAATTTTTCATCAAACATGTTTACATTCTCTTTAGAATCATCAATAATGAATGAGGCGCAAAATTCTACAAAAGTTTACATAAGAGGTAGAAGGGATGAAGTTTTCGTGGATATCGATGTTCAAAGTTTAATTATTGAATTTCTCGGAGGAATCGGCATATTCCTAATGGGGATAAAAATGATGGGAGATGGACTCCAAAAATCAGCAGGAGATCACTTGCGGGATATTCTGGACCGGTTTACAACCAATCCATTCCTGGGTGTGCTTGCTGGGATTATTGTAACTGTGCTTATTCAGAGCAGTTCGGGAACTACTGTTTTAACTGTAGGGCTTGTCAATGCCGGTTTTATGACATTAAGACAGGCAATCGGTGTTATTATGGGAGCGAATATCGGTACAACCATAACTGCTTTTATTATTGGAATAGATGTTGGGGAGTATTCGTTATTATTTTTAGCTTTAGGTGCGTTTACAATCTTTTTCTTTAAGAAGCAAAAAATTGTAGCGGTAGGACAGGCGATATTCGGTTTTGGAGGTCTATTTTATGGGCTTGAATTAATGAGCAGCGGGATGACACCTCTCCGCTCTTTACAGGCATTTCAAGATTTGACAGTTTCTATGAGCGATACACCAATTCTTGGAGTAGTTATTGGTACCGTATTTACTGTAATTGTACAAAGTTCATCAGCAACCATCGGTATTCTGCAAGGATTATTCGCACAGGGTGCAGTTGACTTAAAGGCAGCTATTCCTGTATTATTTGGCGATAATATCGGTACTACCATTACAGCTGTTCTTGCAAGTATAGGTACATCTGTCGCTGCCAAACGAGCTGCCTATACACATGTAACGTTTAATTTACTAGGTGCGATTATTTTTATTATCTTGCTTTATCCGTTTACTCAATTTATTTACTATTTACAATCCAGCTTAAGTTTAAACCCGGAGATGACCATTGCGTTTGCGCATGGAAGCTATAATATCGCAAATACGGTTATTCAATTTCCATTTATCGGTGCTTTGGCATGGCTCATTACGAAGCTGGTGCCTGGAGATGATGTCATTATTGAGTATAAACCAAAGCATCTGGATTCTATTTTCCTTCAGCAGTCTTCCTCGCTGGCACTGGGCCAGGCTAAGATGGAAGTTGTCCGTATGGGGAAATATGCGTATCAAGGTTTAGAGGAAACCCACAGTTATGTCACTACGCAGAATCCGAAAAATTCCGAGATGGCTCTGCAAATTGAAGGAGCGCTGAATAATCTGGATCGTAAAATAACGGAGTATTTAGTGGATATCGCTTCTACCAACTTAACAGAACCGGAAAGTATAGAACATACCAGCTTAATGAGTACAATTCGTGATATTGAACGAATTGGCGACCATTTTGAGAATGTGGTTGAACTGGTGGACTATAAAATGTCCAACAAAGTTTCGCTGACAGATCAGGCAATTGAAGATCTCAACAAAATGTTTGATTTAACGTATATGACAGTTAAACAGGCTGTTGAGGCTTTAGAGGCAAACGATCGGGAAGCGGCTTTAGAAGTTATTCAAAAAGAAGACCAAATCGATAAAATGGAGCGGAAATTCCGTAAAAACCATATTATCCGTATGAATGAAGGCACTTGTAATGGATCAGCAGGAATCGTTTTTGTCGATATCATAAGTAATTTAGAACGAATTGGCGATCATGCTGTAAACATTGCTCAGAACGTCTTAGGAGACCATTAAGGATGATCTGATATAAAAGGGCTCTATCTGTTGTAATGAAGCGGATAGAGCCCTTATTTCATCTATTTCGGGATAAAAGGGGAAGAGAACGCTTTTAACGTGATAACTGTCGGTCATTATTATGCAGCGCGGAGGTGCATAATTTATCAACAGCATTTATGGAACATCTGATTATTTTGAAGCATGCATATTAAAAAGAGGGGATAACAGATGCGATAGAAATACAGCTTTTTCTATATATTACCGGAAATGAAAAAAGTTTTTATAAGTTTTTGTTGAAATATGTTATATTACATGCTATTATAATTCTTGCAGTCAACTTCTGATAAAAACTTTTGCAACACCGCAAAAAAAGTTGTTGACATAATCAACAGAACATGATAAATTATATTTTGTTGCTAATTAAAACAAACATTATTCCACAGTAGCTCAGTGGTAGAGCAATCGGCTGTTAACCGATCGGTCGTAGGTTCGAATCCTACCTGTGGAGCCATGGCGGTGTAGCTCAGCTGGCGAGAGCGTACGGTTCATACCCGTGAGGTCGGGGGTTCGATCCCCTCCGCCGCTACCAAAAAATATACATACATTTGCTATTTCATGGCGGCCGTGGCGAAGTGGTTAACGCACCGGATTGTGGCTCCGGCACGCGTGGGTTCGATCCCCACCGGTCGCCCCATTCAATAATAGTAAAAGGACCCTTAGCTCAGTTGGTTAGAGCTATCGGCTCATAACCGATCGGTCGCAGGTTCGAGTCCTGCAGGGTCCACCATTTATTCTGTCTGGAGGTATACCCAAGTCTGGCTGAAGGGGTCGGTCTTGAAAACCGAGAGGCGGGTCAAACCGCGCGGGGGTTCGAATCCCTCTACCTCCTCCATACATATTTCACAACAGAATGATGGAGAGCTTTTATATCAAAGCTCCATGTACGGCTTGGTAGCTCAGTCGGTAGAGCAGAGGACTGAAAATCCTTGTGTCGGCGGTTCGATTCCGTCCCGAGCCATCTAAAAAACAAGCACAAAGCTTGTTTTTTTTGTGTGCTTTTTTCAGATTTTGCAAGCGGAATCTGATTCTTTTTATAAATATTTTGTTGTTTCTTTAAGGGAAAAAAGTTTCCCTAAATCAAAATGGGATAGTCAATAATATGTAAATGGTTATTTAATAAGGAATGTTTGATACATATCAGTGCAAAATATTTGCAAGAAATTCTTACCTTTGATAACGTATAAATTGTAGAAATAAAATCATCATTTATTTTAAGGAGGAGTTACACATGGCAAAATTTGAATTACCGGAATTACCTTATGCATACGATGCATTGGAACCATCTATCGATAAAGAAACAATGAACATTCACCATACGAAGCATCACAACACCTACGTTACCAAATTAAATGATGCATTGGAAGGACATGAAGATCTGCAAAACAAATCAGTTGATGAGCTTGTGAGGGACTTAAATGAGGTTCCTGAAAGCATCCGTACTGCTGTACGCAACAATGGCGGCGGACATGCTAACCACAGCTTCTTCTGGAAGACTTTGTCACCAAACGGCGGCGGAGAACCAACTGGCGAGCTGGCCGATAAAATCAACAGCAAATTCGGTTCTTTTGACAAATTTAAAGAGGATTTTGCAGCTGCGGCAGCAGGACGTTTCGGTTCTGGCTGGGCATGGTTAGTATTAAACAATGGCGAGCTTGAAATCACAAGCACTCCAAACCAGGATTCTCCATTAACAGATGGTAAGACGCCACTATTAGGATTAGATGTATGGGAGCATGCATATTATCTTAAATATCAAAACAGACGCCCGGACTATATTTCTGCATTCTGGAATGTTGTTAACTGGGATCAAGTAACAAACAATTACGAAGCAGCAAAATAAAGAATAATTATAAAAGCTTGCAGATAACTTTATGTTTCTGCAAGCTTTTTGTATAGATACGGCTCCTTCGCTAAAAATAAAAGAAGAAGGAGTCGTTTTCTATGCAATTACAACAGCAGTACAGAAGATATAAACAACAAAAAGATGAATATCGGGATCTTTGGATACTCTTGCTTATCGGCGCTTTATATGCAGCAGGAATCTTTTTATCAAATACATTTGTTAATGTGTACCTATGGAAGCAATCCGGAGATTTTTTTGTGATTGCTAATTATCACTTGGCAAGTTATGTATTCCAGGCATTATCTTTTATTTATGCTGGAAAATTATCCAAAAAAATCGATCGCATCATTATATTGCGAATCGGAATTCTTTTTTTATGTTTCTTTTTTCTGTTCGTTCTTTGGATCGGCGAGCTGGCTGCATATTATAATTTTATACTCGGTTGTTTATTGGGAATAGGGTACGGTTTTTTTTGGTTAGCTTATTATGTACTGACCTTTGAGATTACCGAACCGGATACAAGAGATTGGTTTAATGGCATTTCCGGCACACTGACCTCGTTTGCAGGTATGATTGGACCGTTGCTTGCAGGATGGATGATTTCAAAAATGGCCGGGGATTTTGGCTATACCGCTATTTTTATCATTTCCTTAAGCCTGTTTATTGCTGCCATTATTGTAAGCTTTTTTATTATACGAAAGGGCAGCAGAGGAAGCTTTGCTTTACCTGCTGTCATCAATGAAAGAAAGAAAAATAAAAATTGGAAGCGTATTTTACATGCTCACTTTTTTCAAGGGCTGAGAGAAGGTATTTATGGTTTCTATATTACCATCTGGATTTTTCTTGTTACGAACAGTGAGCTTATTTTAGGGGTTTTTAATTTATTTCTTTCAGGATTATCCATTATTTTTTATTTTGTTGCTTTAAAATGGATTCAACCTGCATTAAGAAAAAAAGCCATTTTATTTGGCGGAATCTTACTGTTTGCTTCTATTTTTATTATTATTTTTGAAATGAGTCTGTTCTGGTTGATTGTATACGCGGTGATTATCGGAATTGCCTTCCCAATTCTGACCGTTCCGTATCAATCCCTGACCTATGATGTAATTGGCAGAGCGCGGATGGTCAGCGAGAGAAGAGTGGAATACATTGTAGTCCGGGAAATTTATTTGAATCTGGGAAGAATTGCTTCGATTGCCGTGTTTATATTTGGCATGTTCCTATTTCCGCATGACGTGATTATCCCTGCTTTACTGATTATATTCGGCGCTGGACATGCCATCATCTATTTTTGCATCCGGAACATTTTTATTGGACCGTCAAAAAAACAAAAAATCGCATTAAAAGAAGATTTTACGGACGAAAAAAGTCGCTAAATGTGGTAAAATCAAACAGTGGTCTCTATTATAACTTGAACGATTATAAGCGGAAGGTAATTGTGCCCCGAAGGGCGGAGTTTCTTTTTATAATTTAAAGGTTTAAAAAGATGCACATAAATGATTCATTGTATATACTTTTAAACGAGCTATACAGTTTAATGCGATGCAAGTTCAAAATAGATGTGAAGGAGGAGAAAAGTGGTAGACAAGAAGAAAAAGAAAAAACGGGCTCAGCTTCCCGTTCGCATGAATATTCTTTTCTTTGCTATCTTCTTATTATTTTCTGCACTCATACTTCAGTTAGGTGTTGTTCAAATTCTAAACGGGGAAGCTTATCAGGACGAAATTGAGAGAACCAATTTAGATACGACAAGTATACCTGTACCCCGGGGGAAGATTTATGATACAAACGGGAAATTAATTGTAGATAATGAAGCGATGTATTCCATTACGTATACGCCTCCCAAGGGTGTGCAGGCGGATGACCGTCTGAAAGTAGCGGAAACATTGGCACAATATATTGATATGAGTGACGACCAATATATTGATCGAATAACAGACAGAGACAAAAGAGAATATTATTTATTGTTACATCAAGAAGACATAGAAGAGCGATTAGAGGAAATTGATACAGAAGAAATGGACAATTCTGAGGTTTATAATGCGACGCTGGATTTGATTACGGATGAAGAAATTGCAAATTTTTCCGGTGGCGAATTGGAAATTATTGCAATCAAAAAAGAACTCGATAAAGCATATGCGCTAACCCCTCAAATTGTAAAGAATGAAGAGGTTTCCGCAGAGGAATATGCTTCTGTAGCGGAAAATCTGGATAAATTGCCTGGTATTAATGCTACAACGGATTGGAATCGTGTCTATCCAAACGGTGATACATTAACAAGTATTTTAGGCAGTATCTCCAGCCAGGAGCAGGGAATTCCGGCAGAGGATATGAGTGCTTACCTGACGAAGGGATACAGCCGGAACGATCGTGTCGGCAGGAGCGGGCTGGAAGAGCAGTATGAGGATTTTCTGCGCGGGCGTAAAGAACAGATTCAATATACGACACGCCAAAACGGGTCGATTGTCGGTTCGGAAACCATAGTAGAGGGAGAACGAGGCAAAGATTTGGTGTTAACAACAGATTTAGATTTTCAGCAGGAAGTGGATGAGATTTTATTAGATGAGTTTCAGTCCATGAAAGCAAAAAGCCCTTATGAAAATCGATTTGCAACCAATGCGTATGCTGTGGTTATGAATCCGAAAACAGGAGAGCTGCTTGCTATTTCCGGTCTGAACTATGATTCGGAGAAGAATGAGTACAGCGATGCAGCATTTATGGCTTTAGCCAATGCGCATGAGCCTGGTTCCAGTATTAAAGGAGCAACAATTCTTACTGGTTATGATTCGGAGGTAATTTCACCGGGCGATGCTTTCAATGATGCGCCGATGAAGTTAGCTGGAGCGCCAGTGAAAAAATCTGTTTCAGCAATGGGAACCGTTAACGATTTAAGTGCTTTAGAAAGGTCATCCAATGTTTACATGTTCTATGTTGCTTTACGGTTAGGGGGAGACTATCGTTACCCAATGCCGCATAATGCCAGCTTGAGCATAAATATAGGAGAAACCTTACAAACGCTGCAAAACTATTTTAATCAGTTTGGCTTAGGAGCATCTACGGGGATTGATTATCCATATGAAAGTACCGGCGTTAGAGGGGAAGCCCCGGATAACCCTGGTAATATTCTTGACTTTGCTATTGGCCAGTATGATACGTACACAACCCTGCAGCTTGCACAATATGTATCAACAATTGCCAACGACGGCTACCGTGTCCAGCCGCATTTCTTAAAGGAAGCGCGTGATCCAATCGCTTCTTTAGATGAGCTGGGGCCTTTGTATTATTCCAAAAACACATCGGTAATGAACCGGATTGAAATGACAAATGACCAAATCAGCCGTGTGCAGGAAGGATTCCGTCTTTCCTATCAAGGATCACAGGGAACAGGACGCGGTTTTTTTGCGAATAAATCCTATAATCCGGCAGGAAAAACAGGAACAGCGCAGTCATTTCAGTATGTAGACGGCCAGGAGTTTGCCCTTAATAATTTAACATTAGTCGGCTATGCGCCTTATGATGATCCGGAGGTTGCTTTTGCCGTGGTTGTACCGTATGTTGGAATTGGTGAAGGAGACCAGGTCAACCTGAAAATTGGTGAACGTATTTTAGATACGTATTTCGAAATAAAAGAAGAGCATGATGAAGATGCGGAAGGTGATTCTTCCGAAGACAGTGAAACTGAAAACGAAGAATAAAAAAACTTCTACCCGTAACGGGTGGAAGTTTTTTTGTGAATCATATAAAAAATGAGCAGCTCCCGGATGGAACAGCTCATTTTAAATTTGATGATTTTATTCGGAATACGTGGTGATGACATCGCCAATTTCGCTGAACGACATCTCGCTATCGATTTCATAGGTTCCAGGTATGACACTGCCGCTTAAATCATTATCATCCAGATAATCATTAAAGTCCCACGCGTCATCAATAATACCGGCATCTTCTAAAGCATTACTGATAGTGGAAGGCGGTGCGCCGTCCTCCAGTGTGATTTCTACTTCAATCACATCAGAATCCTCGGATGCTTCGTCATCTTCATTGCTTTCTGAGTCGTTATCATTACTATCTTCGTTCTCATTGCTTTCTTCATCATTACTATTTTCTTCTTCATCTGTGCTATCATTTTCATCCGAATCGTTGTTTGAATCGGAATCTGCTTCTTCGTTTCCGTTTCCTTCATCTGCATCGGAATTTTCTTCTTCCCCATCTTCTCTGCCAATGCTATAGGCAATGTATTCATCCTGAGTCAATACGGCATAACCTTGATCTTCCAAAACCGAAATCAATTCTTCCGGCTCGGTATCCTTCAGATTGCCTGAGGATTGACCGCCAAAAAGATAAATAGCGAGAAGCAGGGCACCGCTGGTTAATAGACCGACAGCAAACGCTCTTACATGTTGTTTCATGATAATACTCCTCTAATTATTATTTTTAGGTTGAGACGATACAGCGTCGTCAGATATATTTTGAGGCAATAATTCTTCTTCTAAAACAGATACTTTCTTTTTCAGCTGATATGTATCTTGCATTGTTGTAATAGACAATTGTTCAAGCTGACTCTCTACTTCTTCCAGACGATCGTTAATAAAGAATGACAGGATAAATAGAACAATTCCAATGACGACAACTGCCAAAATGGCAACTAACATTTTTAATTCCCTCCCTTTATGAGGATGTTCAAAAGCCTTCAAATGTACGCAGCGTAATAGGTCCGCGTTTACCCGTCGCAGCGGCTGCATTAAGCTGACCACATTGAGACCTGCGATTACTCGGTCTATTAAAACCGTTGCTGTGATTACTCGTCCCGCCGAATACCATTGGAAACTTTTTGAACACGCACTTTATGTATCATTTATAGTTATACCATAAATTAAAAGAAGTGACTATGCTAAAAGCTGGAGAAATCTTGATAAACGTCTGCTTTAACTTTAATAAATCAATGTATGAAAAGTTTTCGGATTCTTTGAAGAAACATTCTTGATAAATTGAAGAAACTTTGATAATATAATTAAAGTCTGTACAGTTATGTAAAAAGGCAAGTTGAAAAGTTTGGAGGGATAGATATGCGCGTAAATATAACGTTAGCTTGCACGGAAACAGGAGATCGTAACTATATTTCTACAAAAAACAAACGTAATAATCCGGAACGTATTGAGCTTATGAAATACTCACCACGTCTTAAAAAACATACCCTACACCGTGAAACTAAATAAGCATTCATAAAAAACTCTTATCTGATATTATTGGATAAGAGTTTTTTTATCTATGGAGGTGGATTTCTCATGTCAGAAAAAAAGATGCTGCGGCAGCATATGCTGACGTATATAAGCGGATTGTCGGAATTTGAACGGAAAAATATAGAAGAAAAACTGCAGAATCAATTAGTGGCAAGTCCTGTGTTTCAGCAGGCTGCGACAATAGGCATCACAATCTCCACGGCTCAGGAGTGGGCTACATCTTCCATCATGGAAAAGGCATGGGAGGAAGGAAAGATAATCGCTTCCCCTAAATGTATTGTGAAAACGAAAGAAATGCAATATTATGTTTGGAATCAGCTCGATCAAATCGAAGCTGGCTATGCCGGGATAAAAGAACCTATTCCAGAAAAAACGACACCTATAGCGCCTGCTGATATCGATTTGCTGCTGGTGCCTGGTGTTATTTTTGACAAGGACGGCTATCGCATCGGTTATGGCGGCGGGTATTATGATCGTATGCTGGCTGATTATAAGGGTGTAACGATTTCACTGTGTACGGAAAAGCAGCTAGTTGATCGTATTCCAAGAGAAAGTCATGATTTGCCTGTAGAGCTGATTATAACAGAAAAACGAACTATAAAAACTTCCAAATAGCATATCTGATGTATAAGATGGCTTTCTTCGTTGACAATAAAAGATGTAAAAGAGGTTGTTCAAAAAGGGTACTATCTCGAAGGAGGTCAGGAAAATGATGCGCTTTATCTTTGTATTTGCGATGCTGCTATCCATTGCATTCCTTTTTATGAAATGGAGGTACCGCATTTTAAACAGCATGTTAAATTGGAAACAGGGGAGAAAGTACCTGGTACCGCTGCTTGGTAATATGATTTTGTGGAAAAAGAAAAAGGAAATGGTTTAATTTCTAAATCACCATTTTTATTTTCTTCACCATTCATCTGCATGCTCCCTCTTTGTCGGCGAATCGAAACGAGAGCTTACTCAGGATGGTAAGACAGGTGTGCTTTACGAATCTGTTTAAAAATTATCTTTGCACCCTGGTTTACTGCAAACGGAAAATTGTACCTGATTATAAATATTTGGTATGCTTCAAAGAGGGGAGGATGATTTATGGACATACCTATGCAATATCGGGCGTATGAGCTGGTGAATAAATTAACAACACAAGGTTTTCGAATTATTGCCGGTGACTATAAAACGGATGAAATCTGGCTGGAGCGCAAAGCTGACAGAAAATCCGCTATTATTCGAGTGAAACCGCAAACGTTTGATTGGTCGAATCACCTGCGTCAGGATTCGCAGATTGCCTACCAGCAGATGCAGCGGATCAGGCAGGCTATTGCGAGCTCAAATGCTGTCTTCTATTCAATTTATATCGCAGAAGAACTGCCGGTGGATGATTGGGAAGACGTAAAGCACCCGCGGGGAGAAGGAACAAAGAAAGCTCCAAAGATGCATACATATTATCTTGCTGAAGCAAATGAAGAGGAAGAAATCAGTCAATTAAACCATGATCTACATATTTCATTATCTTCGGATAGAGAAAAGTATGTAACAGAAACTGATAAAGAAACTGCCGCAAAGCGCATGAAAGATGTTTTATTTCAAGAAATACAGGAAGAAATGGAGAATCGTAAGAAAATATTTTCATTTTCGAAACCGTTGTTTACATACATATTGATTGCTTTCAACGTACTCATTTTTATTTTTCAAATAACCAGCGGAGAAATGGAGAATACACAGCATTTAATTGATATGGGGGCAAATTTTAATCTGCTTGTCATGGAAGGAGAATGGTGGAGATTCTTCACATCGATGTTTTTACATTTAAATTTTCTTCATTTGATGATGAATATGCTTGCTTTATTCTACCTTGGCGCAGCCATTGAACAGATATTCGGGAGGATCCGGTTTCTTTTTATTTATTTCCTGGGCGGTTTAACAGGTTCTATTGCAAGCTTTGCTTTTTCTATCAATGTGTCAGCAGGGGCATCGGGCGCTATATTCGCTCTGTTTGGCGCACTTCTCTTATTTGGGTTGATTTATAAGAAAATCTTCCTTCAGACAATGGGCTTTAATATCATGCTTATTTTAGGGATAAACCTTGTGATTGGATTTACTATTCCTGAAATCGATATGGGAGCGCACCTTGGCGGACTGGCCGGCGGGTTTTTGATTGCTGCAGCAGCCTATGTCCCAAACAAAAAAAATAAAAAGAATCAGCTGCTTGCTTTGGTTGGTTTTGTTGTGCTAAGTCTTGGATTGTTTATTTATGGCTGGTCTTTCAATTCTTCATCTCTAGAGTTGAAATTAATTGAAGTAGAGATGCAATTAGAAGAGAATCATTTTAACGAAGCCATTTCCATTGCAACAGAAGCTTTGGATGATACGAATGATGAGACGCTGATACCTTATTTCCTTTTCCATCGTTCGTTTGCGTATATTCAAGAAGGAGAGTATACAGATGCTGCAGAGGATTTGGAAGAGGCTGTTCAATACGACCATAGACTGCCGCAAATGTACAATAACCTGGCCGTTTTATATTCAAGGCAAGGCGCAAGTACCGCAGAAATCGAAGCTATTATTGATGAAGGCTTATCTCATTTTCCAGATGATGAAGAATTATCCAAGCTGAAGGATGATTTGCAACCTTACTGATTAAAAAACCAGACTGCTGAACGTGAATGGCAATCTGGTTTTTTAGTGTGTTTTAAATGATGTAGCATGTATAGATTTCATCTGGTGATATAAACTATCTACATCCTATGATATAAGGTGATAAAATTGACCAATCAGATGAAAAAAGTAGCTTCAAGTTTAGAAACCAATGTTTCTTATCTAAAGTCTTATCTGGGAGTGGATAAAAGCTTCGACATAATTAATTTAGACTTAAACTATGCCGGGAAGGATATGGCTATGTTTATGGTCGACGGGTTTGCAAAAGACGATATCATGCTTTATATTATGCAATCGCTGCAAAGGCTTCAGCCGAATGAGCTGGATACCGATACATTACGAAAATTAATGAAGAGAGATATTCCCTATATTGAGCTGGAAGAAATGAAAGAAATGGATAAAATAGTCGATTTTATCCTTTCTGGAGCCACTGTTTTATTTGTGGATGAAATGGATAAGGCAATTATCATTGATGCAAGAGAATATCCGGCAAGGTCTCCAGAAGAGCCTGATTTGGAAAGGGTTGTCAGGGGCCCCCGTGATGGATTTGTGGAAACCCTCGTATTTAATACGGCATTAACCAGGCGCCGGGTCAGAGATCGCTCCTTAAGAATGGAGTTTACACAGGTAGGCAGACGCTCTAAAACAGATGTGGTTATCAGTTACATAGAAGATATAGCTGATTCCAGACAGGTGGAGAGGCTGAAAGAGTTACTTGACGGCATAGATACAGACGGGCTGCCAATGGCAGAAAAGTCGATTGAAGAATTTTTTAGCCGCCGATATTGGAATCCCTATCCGGCGGTCCGTTATACCGAGCGGCCTGATACAGCCGCTTCTCATCTGTTAGAGGGTCATATCGTGCTTATTATTGATGGCACTCCCAGTGTGATGATTACGCAGACAACATTCTGGCAGCATTTGCAGCATGCAGAAGAATATCGTCAAAAACCGAGTGTCGGAGCGTATTTACGAATTGTTCGGTTTATTGCCATTTTTTTTTCTCTTCTCCTCCTGCCGTTATATTATTTATTTTCAGTACAGCCGGAGCTGCTGCCGGCAGCATTTGATTTTATCGGACCGGAAGATTCAGGTGTTATTCCATTGCTGGTTCAATTTTTAATCGCCGAGCTGGGCCTAGATATTTTAAGGATGGCATCGATTCATACGCCATCAGCACTGGGAACGGCTCTTGGCCTGGTTGCTGCAATCATGATTGGCGAGGTTTCGGTAGAAGTCGGCTGGTTTTCCCATGAGGTGGTTTTATATATTGCGACGGCAGCCATTGGCTCGTATGCCACGCCGAGCTATGAATTAGGGATGGCCAACCGCCTTGTCCGCTTATTTTTATTATTTACAACGGCTTTGTTCGGTGTCGTCGGATATGTTGTCGGTGTAACCATTTGGCTGTTATTTTTAATAAAAATGAGAACGTTGGATACGCCTTATTTCTGGCCGCTGGTTCCATTCTCCGCAAAGAATATGCGTGATACCTTTATTCGTTTTCCATTACCAGAGAGACATCTGCGTCCATCCATATTACGGCCGAAAGATCCAGATCGTTGATTCGATTTGGGTCTTTTTCGCATTTCCCATTTTCATGCCCTTTTGGTATAATGTTTTTGGTGATAGCATGGAGAATATACACGATGTACGAAAACTGCTGTTGAAGTTTGGTACTTTTATTTATACAGCAGATCGTTTAGGTGATTTAGAATTAATGATAATGGAAATAAATGAACTATATGAATGGAAATTGATCAGTGTAGAGCAATTTCAACAAGCGTTATTGCTTCTGAAAAAAGAGATAAGAGAATATAAAAAGGGGACGGAAAACAATGAGTGAACTATTAGCAGGCGTAGATATCGGCGGTACGACCGTTAAAATTGGATTTATTACAAAAAATGGAGACATCATTGAAAAATGGGAAATCCCTACGGATTTAACAAATGAAGGGGTCCATATCATTCCAGATATTTGGGCAAGCATTGAATCAAAATTACAGACGCCGTCATTCAAGGATGCTTCTATTAAAGGAATTGGCGTCGGAGCACCGGGCTTTGTAGATGCGCATGCCGGTATTATTGCAGAAGCTGTAAATATTGGCTGGAAAGATATTCATTTAGCGGAAGAGCTTGAAAAACTGGCGAACGTTCCCGTTTATGCTGAGAATGATGCCAATATTGCCGTATTAGGAGAGAACTGGGTCGGTGCAGGGAATCAATCCAGAAATTTAATTGCCATCACACTTGGTACAGGGGTTGGAGGCGGAATTATCGCAAATGGGTCCATCTTAAATGGTGCCAATGGAATGGCTGGTGAAATTGGCCATATTGAAGTATTAGAGAATGGTTATTTATGCAACTGCGGTAAAAGAGGATGCTTAGAAACTATTACATCAGCAACAGGCATCGTCAGACAGGGAATGGAAAAGGTGCAGACAAATCCGGACTCCAAATTGGCGAAATTATTTCAATCAGAGGGAAGTATTACCACGCAGCATATTTTTGAGCTGGCAAAACAGGGAGACCAGGCTTCCAAGGAGATTATTGACTATACCGCAGATGTTTTAGGTAAAGCGATGGCAAATATGTCAATGATTATTAATCCTTCCAATATTTTGATAGGCGGCGGTGTTTCCAATGCAGGGGATTATTTAATCGATGCTGTTACAAAAGCATTCAGAAAACACGCACTGCCAAGGATAAGCGAGGTATGTACGATTAAAGTTTGTCAGCTCGGCAATGATGCAGGCATTATCGGCGGAGCGTATCTGGTATATGAAAATAATAGTTAATTGATTTTCAGACTTGATTTTTTTAGATTATCTACTAAAATAGTAATTTATGAACGGGTATTAAAATAAAATGATTTAATGTGAAACCTTTTGCTTGCCAAATCGTATGAAAAAGATGTAGAATTCATTAATTCTAGGTTTACATTAGTTTATAAAATGGGAAGAAGTATGTTAAAGGATAAACTCGAATTCCTGTTTTTATTATTTAGGAGAGGATATAATGAAACGATTTAAAAAGCCAAAGATACCGCTCTATGTCATAGCGGCGTTACTTCTTGGCCTGAAAACGTATATTGTCTATCGATTTGTATTTAATATTGAACTTGATAACTCCATGCAGGAATTAATTCTGTTTATTAATCCATTTGTGTCAGCATTCTTAATACTGGCATTAGGGGTCTGGTTTAAAAAGTCTTCCAGACAAATGAAATATATTCGGTATGCGATGCTGGCGATGTCACTGATTGTCTGGGCAAATCTGGTATTCTATCGCCAATTCACAGACTTTATCACCATCCCGCAATTATTTATGGGAAGCAATATGACAGATTTAGGATCCAGTATCTTAACTTTGATTAAGCCATGGGACCTTTTCATTTTTGCTGATGTGGCGATTGTCTGGTATATAAGTAAGAAATTTGCAGGAAGTTTATCTGTCTTGTACCCTAGAAGTGGAAAAGTCGGTGTTCTGGCGTTTTCATTAGTTTTACTTGCAGGTAACTTTTTCTTAGCAGAAATGGAAAGACCGCAGTTATTCACCCGTGGTTTTGATCGCGAATATTTAGTGAAAAATATCGGGCTGCTTAACTATCATGTATACGATGTAGTTGTTCATTCTAAAAATGAATCACAGCGTGTTTTTGCTGACGGAAATGAAATTCCTGAAATTCAGGAATTTATAGAAGAAAATGTAGATCATGAGCGCAGTGAAGAGATGAATGGTGTTGCGAAGGATAAAAATATTATTTTCCTTAATGCAGAATCATTGCAGCATTTTGTGATGAACAGTGAAGTTAATGGGGAAGAGGTTACGCCGTTCCTGAATGATTTAGCTCAAGATGAGGATACGTATTACTTTGATAATTTCTATGAACAAACTGGTCAGGGAAATACATCTGATTCCGAGTTCTTAGTAGAAAATTCATTGTACCCGCTGTCCCGCGGTGCTGTATTCTTTACTCACGGAGGAAATGATTATCATTCCTTCCCGGAAATGATTAAAGAAGCCGGTTATACTTCTTCCGTATTGCATGCGAACAACAAAAGCTTTTGGAATAGAGATGCTATGTATGACAGCTTAGAAATCGATGAATTCCTTGGTGAGGAATCATACGATGTCACACCAGAAGATTCTGTAGGATGGGGTTTGAAAGACAAACCGTTCTTTGAACAATCTATCCCGCTTCTGGAGGATTTGGAAGAGCCGTTCTATTCCAAAATGATTTTACTGACAAATCACTTCCCGTTTGAATTAGATGAGGAAGATGCAACAATTGATAAATTTGATTCCAATTCCAATACACTGAACAGTTATATCCCAACTGTCCGTTATATGGATGAGGCAATTGAAGAATTCTTTGATGAATTGAAAGAATCCGGTATGTATGAGGATTCCATTATCGTCATTATGGGTGACCATATTGGAATCAGCGCAAACCATAATAAAGCGATGGCCCAATATTTAGATCAGGATGAAATTACTCCGTATGATCAGGTGCAATTGCAGCGTGTACCATTATTTATCCACATCCCTGGAGACGGTAATGGCCAAGTAATGGATGAGATTGCCGGTCAAATCGACTTGAAGCCAACCATGTTGAACATGCTTGATGTCGACCCTGGCGAGGATATCTATTTCGGTAATGACTTATTCAGTGATGACAGAAAAGACTATATCGCATTACGTAATGGCGATTTTGTCAGTGATGATTATGTAAGTACAGCTGGAATCTGTTATGACCGCGAAACCGGAGAGCCAATGGATCAGGCCATTGAAGAAGAGACTGATTCTGAGGAAGAAGCAAGTGAAGAATTAGAACAAGTAGAAAGTGCTTGTGACTCCATTCAAGAACAAGTGGATACAGAGCTTTCTTATTCCGACTCCATCATATACGGAGACTTATTCCGATTTGTTGATTTTGGAGATGAGGAAGAAGAATAATAAAAACGATGCAGGTGATGAGCGCCTGCATCGTTTTTTCTGTATTAATTAATCAGCTGTTTCTATTGTTGTATTTTTGCTTTACAAATAATCTAATAAAATAAACAAAAACGATTGCTATAAATGCAATATTAAAGAATCTCGGCTCTTTCATAAAAGAATAAATAAAAACACAAAGAGTGATGAACATAATGATGCTGCCCAGCAGGTCTGCTTTAGAAAGTCGCATTTAATCACTCCTGGCTTCGTATTTATAATTACTTGCAAATGAGTATGTATAAAAGTGAAGATGCCTTAATCAGGCTTATTTTGCTTCCTGTGGTATTTTTTATTTTTACTATTTGGAGAACAGGCTTTTTTAAGATAAGAAAAATCAGGAGCACTATTAGACTTTTAAAACACAGTGTTGTTGTTAACGAGATATACGCTGCGGGAAGTGGAGTGTAGTTCTGAATCCTGATATTACTCACTTCATGAAACCCGTTGAAGCGGCCGCCACCAACTTTTTAGATACTCCTAAAAGTGCAATAAAAAACAGACTCCTTTCATGTTATGCAACATAAAAAGAATCTGTCCGTTTCGTTTTAGCCCGTAATTTCTGAAATAATAGTCGCGATGGAGAAGAATCCAAAGACAACTGCAGTCAGAGCAGAAAATAACAGCGCCAGTATATTTTTATATTTCAACTGACGAATCACGGATACGACCGCTAATAGTGCAACTGCTAAAAATATAACTCCTAATATAATATGGCTCATCCGAAATTTTCCTCCTTTTCAACGTAATTATTCTTGTGTAAAAAGTCAGTATTTAATACTATGTAATTATCGTTAAACTATTTATATTTTATAGTATTTCCAAGTGTTTGTCGAGTTATTATAAAAGAATGGAGAGATAGGTATGGAAATTATTGCGATGCCGGTAGGTTTAGTCCAGGCAAATTGCTATATCGTTTACAAAAAAGAAGAAAAAGATGCTTTAGTTATCGACCCCGGCGGTGAACCGGAGAAGATTATTGCTGCCATTGAAAAACATCAGCTGAACGTGAGGGCAATATTACTGACCCATGCTCATTTTGATCATATCGGTGGTTTGGAAGGGATTCGGGAATTTACAAATGCACCGGTTTATCTTCATAAAGCTGAATGGGATTGGTTAGGGGAGCCTAAATTAAATGGATCAGCTAAATTAATGGGTCAGCCTGTAACTGCGCAAGCGGCAGATAAAGAATTAGAAGAAGGACCATTGGAAGCTGGCGGATTTTTCATGGAGGCATTACACACCCCTGGTCATTCGCCGGGAAGCATCAGCTTTGTTTTCCCTGAAGATAATTTTGCTGTTTGCGGAGATGTCCTGTTTCAACAGGGGATTGGAAGAACAGATTTAGTCGATGGAGATATAGATATTCTTGAGCATTCGGTAAGGGAGAAATTATATCGTTTGCCGGAGGATCTGACGGTTCTTCCCGGCCACGGGCCAGCAACGACAATCGGCTATGAGAAGAAAAATAATCCTTTTTTTCCGGCATAGAAAGGTAGTATCTTTATTGCGGGGACCAAAATTAAATAGAAAAAAGACCATCTATAATCCAATACAGATGGTCTTTTTTCGATGTTTTTAATGTCCAAATCCAGGTACCAGGATAAACTCAGAATACCAAGTATATCCAACAATAAATACCGTACAATATGCACCAAATAGATACATGTACATACGTTCAGACAGCTTTAAGTAACTCAGTGTAAGGAAAAACGCCGTTTGAACCAGGAATAATAGTGCAGTATTCAGCATGTCACCTACATAAAACATAACTGTAAAAATACCTGTCCAAAAGGCAAGAACACGAAACATGCGGTCCATGTCTTCCCCCTCCTTTATAGGTAACGTTCTCATAGTTATTATATACGAGCAAGAAAGGATTGTAAACGATTCTTAAAGATATCATGCCCAATTAGCATAGATTTAATTTCAAAACAATGAAAAATCATTCACATTAATGCTGAATCTGTCCTTTTATACGTAAGGGCGGGATAATCGATAAGTATGATTGCTCTCTGTCGGTTTGATTAAAAAAACGATATAAATTGTATTGTTTCTTTCTTTGTGAAGTGTTATGGTAACATCTCCTTGAGGAAAAACATAATCAGTCTGATAGGGAAAAGAAATCTCATCATCACCTGTTTCGTTCCGTAATTGCTGATATGCCATTTGAAAAAGTGTTTCTATTTCTATATGATACAGCTGGTTTTGAGCGACAGCTTTTGACGTATGGTAATGATAAAGCAAAAAATGGATTGAAAGAAATACAATAAGAATTACCCAGACGACATGAAATAATAAAAACCCTTGCTGATTATGGATAATTGTAAATCGTTTTTTCATAAACGTCACCTGATTCTTTGGTAATGGTTAAATAAATGGCGTTTGCATGTTCTTCAAACGTAATATCAGCAACCTGACGAAGATAAATTTCATGGCCTAATCCATTTACCTGCCTGCGTACCGTATTATTGTAGAGGCTGACGCGGGCTATACTTTCTGTATGGTCGTTTCGATCGGCAGCACGGATATATAATTGATTATTCGCTACATGCGCAGAAGAGGAAGACATGACATCATAGTGTAATTGAGTGAAAAATTGTTGTACAGATAAGGCTTCCGTATTTGTTTGTTTCAGCTGCAATGCAGACAGAGCGTAAGATACAAAAGGCAGTGTTAATACCAGGACGGTCATAGCAACGAGCATTGAAATGAATGTAAAACCTTTTGTATTACTCCATAATCGCGTAAAGGCATTTACTCTCTTTTTTTGTTTTGCATTAGTCCATTCAGCACATCCTTTCAGGTACTCACCTTCCAGCGAAAAAGAGAAGGCTGCAGGCGTCTGATATGGAGTTACGGTGTAGTAGTCCTGAAAAGGTGCCGCTCCCGCCAGCACGCCCTGCATGTCATCATGTAATTTACTTGTGATTTGTACTTTTTCAATGGAATTGTACTGTTCTTTGGCAATGATGGAGAGAAGCGGCAAAAGTATCGTGAGCATGGAGAATAGAAGCAGGGATGCGATTAAAGTTTCAAATAAGGTAAACCCTTTATCTTTTTTCCACATAGTATCTGCCTTTCCCTAACGGAAATACAATCTGATAAGGCTCTCCTGCCAAGCTTACTCGAATCGTCTGGGGGTTTTTTATAACCCCGCTGATGTAGAATTCAACATTTTTGGGAAATGAGGTTACTAACGAAAATTGAGCCGGATATTCCCGCTTGATTTCTCTGAATCGATCAAGCACAATGCTGTAGCTGTCCGGGTTAAACTTTAGTACATATGGGATATCGTTTTCCTGCGTGCCTGCTGTGCTTTGCAAGTAGAGCACATCCATTTCTAATGTATCAAAAAAATGCTGCAGCTCTAATTTTTCTATTTGCTCCACCTGCTGCCTTGGAATGAGTAAAAGAATAATCGACAGGATGGATAATGCGAATAATGCCTCAATCAGTGTAAACCCTCGTTCAGTTTGAAGCATTTACAACACCATTAGAAATGGAGAGCTCATTTCCGTTTGAGCATGTCCGCTGGTCTTCGGTGATATAATCAGCGCTTACCAGCTGATTCATACTGGAAGGTAAATTGCCTGTATCAATATGATAAGCATCTGCCTGAGCTTGTACGACAGAAATTAATGCATCACAGCCCTTCGAGTGAACATCCCCTGTTTTCTTTCCCAGATTCGGTATAATTAAAATCATTATTACCGAGATAACCATTAAAACTATCAACATTTCAATCAGTGTAAATGCTTTTGAACTTTTTAACATAAAACCGCTCCTTTACATTGTATTCATCAATTCAAACATAGGCGACATCAGACTAACGTAAATCAATATGATAAATGCGCCGATAATTGAGAAAAAAACCGGTTGGATATAAACAATGCTTTTTTGAAGCCGCTGATACATGGTATCAATCGAAATATCTGCATAGATAGCTAAATCCTTCGCCAGGCTTTTCGCATCCATATTAGAGGATAAAATATCCGTCAGATGACTCTCTAAAAATTCCATTGTTGTTAACAGTCCGTGAATGGTTCTTCCTTTAAAGTATTCCAGCTGCATCTGCTTCGCGTAATAAGAAATAATCGGGAGCTTAGTCTGCCGGGACATATAATTTAATAATTCCTTCATCGGCATTCCGGTTTGCAGGAGAGAGCTGTATAATGCGGCAAAGTGGAAGGATGTTTGTCTTTTTACGTAAGAGCGGTAGAGAGGCACTCGTTTATATATAGACAGTTTTGTTTCTAAAGAGATATTATTTCTTGAAAATAGCCAAACAAGTACAACAAGGGTGGAAAAAACAAGAAGAATTAGGAGAGAATATCCGAGCCATGCAGAAAGAAAAATAACAGTCTGCAGCAGCATGGGAAGCTCACCAAACATCAGCTGCTGGAAGGAAGGGATGACGCGTGAATAAATAAAAAATAACAGCCCGCTGAAAATTATCATTAATATAAGGGGATAACGCACTGTTTGCTGAAATTTACGAATGTAGTGAACGCGTTGCTGAAATAATTGATAGCAATGCTCGATTCGTTCATAAATATCTGCTTTTTCCCTTACTACAAAAAGGTAAGAGACAATGGAATGGTGGAAACCAGCCTGATCCATTGCTTCATCCAGCTGCTTTCCCGCTTCCAGATTACTTAAAACCTGTTTGGAAATGTGTTCTAACTCACCGTAATATTTCATTGCATCTAAGGAATGGACGAGGGTAAGGCCTCTGGAAAGCATGCGCTGCAAAACATGTAAAAATTGCAGCTGGGTGGTAATCGTTAACCTTTGATTATTGGGGAGAAATCGTTTCAGTAAAGCCATAAGCAAATGCCTTTCTTTGTAAATTTTTAAATTGCTGCTTTTCCGGGAGAGCTTGCAGGCTGCCTTCAATGGCTTTTGTCAGGTGGACGCCTTCAATCAATTCTCCGATAGCACTCCGCTGCTGTTTATTCTTTCTTCTGATTGGAATAAGGCGCAAAGCACCTACTCCAATCAGAATCTGATGAAGATCGGCTGTTTTGATACCCATCTCTTTCAAACGGAAAATCGTACCGACAGCATTCTTTGCATGCAGCGTACTAAGGACGAGGTGACCGGTCAGAGCAGCCTCTACGGCAAAGTGCGCAGTTTCTTTATCCCGTATTTCCCCGACCATCAGAATATCAGGGTCATGACGCAACGCAGCTTTTAATCCCGCTTGATAGGAAATACCTGCACGCTCATTTATTTGAACTTGCAGAATTTGCTTTATTTTTCTTTCGATGGGGTCCTCTAAAGAAATGATTTGACAAGGTCTTTCTTTCATTTCCGTTTCTAACAGGGAATATAATGTAGATGATTTCCCGCTTCCTGTTGCCCCGGTTATCAGGATAAGGCCCGATTCATGGCTCATCCATCTTCGCATTTGCTTTATTTGTTTTGGAAAAAGAAATAAATAATCCAGCGGTAAAGTGTCATTTTGAGGAAGAATCCGGATGGCAATCGTTTCTTGCTGATAATGAGGAAGGGTTGAGATACGAAGTGCATAATCTTTTGATTCGAAACTCCAGATCATCGTACCTGCCTGAGGCTTTCTGCTTTCACCGATATCCATATTCGCACTAAATTTAAAAAATGTTCTTAAAAGCTGATATTGCTTTGTTAAAATGGTCCGGATGAAGGTACGTTTTCCGTGGATGCGGAAGTAAATTTCTGTTTCCTGCTCATAGGGATAGAAGTGGATATCGGATGCATGCTGCTTCGTGGCCGACTGAAAGAGATCGTCAGATAATTTTGTGACGTGATTCATTAGCTCACCTCCTTTACAACTATTTCTGACATAACTTATAATTCGACATTCTTTTTAAATGTCCTTCTTTTTATCAAAAAAGAATAGAATTTTTTTAATTGTTTAAACTAAAAATAGAACGGTCTTCAAAAAGGAGCGATGATAGAGTATGAAAAGCAATGACTATATCCGTTTTCTGACAGAAGAAGCGGTGAAATACATGAACTTATCTTCAGAAGAAAAAGCAGAGCGCAAACAAAAAAAGAAGAAATCATCTTATCCGATCTATGGTAACAAATGGCTGGGGGTTATTCCTTTTTCCATTCAGTCCTGGTACCATGAAAGAAAAAATAGCCGGGATTAATCCGGCTATTTCTCATTCATTGTGGATGCAGTTAAGTAAAAAATCCCTCCGTTAATCACTTGAAATGTAATCATTGGTTTAAACCGCTTCTCCAATGCTTCTAATTCTTCTACATGCCTTGGATGATCAAGTTCATCCGCATAAAAATGCTTTAAGGTAGCTTTTTCCGATTCCAGCTGTTTGATAGATGCAGCAGCCCATGCGTTATCCTGGTTTTGAACATGTTGTAATAAAACGTTTTGAATACGGAGAAATCCGCTTTTGGGATTAATCATCGGCGTCAGTGTATAACAATAATCGGATATGGCTCTATCAAGCGGGATACGTTCTAAATAATCCATCATATTTAAAGCCATATGTCCATGAAGCAGCTGCAGGCCTACTGAAAATATTTCATCCCTATGCTGGACACCACGATAGCTGATTTTTATATTGACTACAAGCCAAGGATACAGGGGAGTGTTTTCCGATGTGCGGACCTCCTCAAATAATCTGGTATAACGTTCTTTCTCCGTTAATTTATTAATAATTTGATGCAGTCTCGGACTCCCAAAATGAATCCATTCCCCTGGTTCACTCGCTTTCTCTTTGTCCGTAATCAGACGCAGCGCCTGGGGCTCTCCTTCCCGGCCGATTTTTTTAATGTAATGCCAGTAGAAAGGGCGGTTCATTAATTCTTTATCCATTTCCTCGGTAAGCTGGATATGGATTTGTCCCTCATCCTTAGAAAGAATGGTACAATGTTTGGTTTCAAAATAGCTGGTTAGAAAATCGGATAAATCAATTTGCTGTTCCATCTCTATATTGCTCCTCGTTTTGTATTTCCTGGTTTGCCTGCTCCATCACGTATTTCAAGTTATCAAGCTTAATACGAACTTCTCCGGCTGAAGTGGATTCCTGATAGATAGATTCTATTTCTTTCTCCATACTATCTACTTTTAACTCTGCTAAAATGGCATCTAAATTACCAATTACATTCTCAAACAAGTTTATTTTTTCGTAAAGCATGGACAATATATGCTCTTCAATCGTCTGTTTAGTGACAATGTTGTAGATATGCACATCTGATTCTTGACCAAAACGATGAATACGGCCAATTCGCTGCTCTAAGCGCATCGGGTTCCAAGGTAAATCATAGTTGATCAGATGATGACAAAATTGCAGATTAATTCCTTCGCCGCCGGCTTCGGTAGCAATCAGAACCTGTGCATGATCCCTAAATAATTGCTTCATCCAATCTTTTTTTCCTCGTTTAAAGCCGCCGCGAAAAGGTACCGAAGAAATACCATGTTGCTGCAGATACCATTGCAGATAGTACTGTGTAGCGCGATATTCGGTAAAAACAATCACTTTTTCACCATTCAGCGATTTAATCAGATTGGTTAATTCCTCCGCTTTGGGATGCTGCTCCAGCTGTTCAATGTTTCCGATAACTTCCTGAATAGCTTCATGATTTCCATCTTGGTCTAATTTCAGTAAAGAGGTAAAGCAAGCTTCTCTGGAAGAACAGAATTCACGTAAATAAGTGATTTTAGCAAAGGATGCCATTCCAAAAGACAGCTCCATTAATTGATGGTAAACCTTGTGATAGCTTTCTGGAAGAGAAGTCCAAATGGTTTGGATTTTTCTTTTAGAATTGTTTAAGCTGGTATCTTTCCTTGTATTACGGACCATTACCTGCTGGACAAGCTTCTTCAGATAAGGATCCTGCTCCATTTTTTTGCGGTCCTTTCCATATTTCTCTGTAAAACTTTTATAATTCCCTAAATGTCCAGGCTTTAAAAGGCTGACAAGATTAAATAATTCTAACAGCTTATTTTGTACCGGCGTAGCGGTTAATAAGAGACAATACTTTTTCTTTAATTCCTGGACAAACTGGTAGTTTTTTGTCTGCTCATTTTTTAGTTTATGAGCTTCATCCACCAGGATAAAATCATAATCTATATCTAAAATAGCCTCCCGATGCGGAGAACGCTTGGCGGAATCGATGGAAGATATAATAATTGGATTATCGTCCCAGCTGTAATTTTTACGATAGGCAATGGCAGGAATGAGAAATTTTTCGTTTAATTCTTTTTCCCATTGATTTACGAGAGAAGCCGGAACAAGAATTAATGCTTTTTTCACCAGCCCTCTTACCATATATTCTTTTAAAACCAGCCCTGCTTCAATTGTTTTTCCAAGTCCTACTTCATCCGCTAAAATGGCCCGGCCATGCATCGTTTCAATTACTTGTTCAGCAGCTTGTAATTGATGATCTAAAATATCCAGATGCGGCAAATATTCCAGCGCCTGCAAGCCATTGAAAGAAGGGCGCTTTGTTAGATTTGCAGCCTGATATGCCATACGAAAAAGCTCCCAATTTGTTAAATTATTTTCATCACGAAAGGCTGACTCTAAGCCGGTAATGAATTGATTGTCTTGTTGAATTTGAATAGAATCCATTTATTCGATGCACATCCTTTCGGGTAAAATATGGTTTTTCAATTACTTTTTTAAAGAGTTATGATATACTTTTGTCAAATAGATTTTCCTGCTAACATAATATATGATGAAGGATTATATATCCTTTAGTATAACCAACATGAATATATTCAATCAGCGGATGAATACAAGGGGAGAGCTTACAGTTTATGTAACGCCGAAGGAGCAAGTTAAGAGCGAATCTCTCAGGCAAAAAGACTCTTGTAGGACGCTACTCTGGAGAGCGTTTATAGGCATCAGCTGTCTATAGACCACCCACGAAGCAAATATTCACATGATGAAGACCGTTTTCTTTGTGAATATGCAACTTTCTGGTTTGCGGACAGAGACTTCTTTTAGGAGGAGTCTCTATTTTTGTGCTTAAAATCAATTTTTAAAAAAATCACCAGCAAATGTTATAAGGATGTTCATGTATTTCAATCAACCTTAGTGAGGAGAGAAGCAGATGAGTGAATTAAAGCGTACACCGATTTTTCCAGCTTATGAAAGGGTTGCCAAGACCATTGATTTCGGCGGATGGGATTTGCCGGTACAGTTTTCAGGTATTAAAGAAGAGCATGAAGCGGTCCGGACAAAAGCCGGTCTGTTCGATGTGTCCCATATGGGCGAGGTTTTGGTGAGCGGTCCGGAAAGCGTCCATTTTTTACAGACGATATTAACAAATGATGTAACAAAGCTAGTGCCAAACAAAGCACAATATACGTTTATGTGCTATAAAAATGGAGGAACAGTCGATGATTTAATTGTATATATGCTGGCTCAAAATGAATACTTGCTTGTTGTAAATGCTGCTAATACGGAGAAAGACGTTGCCTGGCTGCAGGAACAAAATAATTTCAATCCGAATGTTACCATAAAAAATGTTTCGGAAAATTATGCGCAATTAGCTTTGCAAGGACCAAAAGCGGAGCAGATTTTACAAAAGATTGTAAAAGAACCGCTTCAAGATATCTCTTTCTTCCGTTTTAAAAAGGATATCGAAGTGGAAGGAATAGAAGGAAAGGCCCTCATCTCCAGAACTGGTTATACAGGCGAAGATGGTTTTGAAGTTTATCTTGATTCTGAAAATGGCAAATATTTGTGGAATATACTGCTTGAAAAGGGAAGGGAAGAAGGCATCCAGCCAATCGGTTTGGGAGCAAGAGATACACTGCGTTTTGAAGCGAATCTTGCTTTATACGGGCAAGAGCTGTCAGTTGATATTTCGCCATTGGAAGCTGGTTTAGGTTTTGCTGTGAAGCTGAATAAGGGAGTAGACTTCATCGGAAAAGAAGCACTTGAACAGCAAGCTGCTAATGGGACGGAAAGAAAGCTTGCAGGAATCGAAATGATTGATAAGGGCATTCCAAGACACGGCTATCCAGTGTACCAGGGAGAGAGCGAGATTGGTTTTGTTACTTCCGGTACACAGTCACCTACACTAAACAAAAATATTGGGCTCGTACTGATTCAATCTGATTCCGCAAAGATTGGAGCAGAGGTGGAGGTTCAGGTCCGAAAGCGCCGCTTAAAAGCGAAGGTGGTCGAGACACCGTTCTACCGTAGATAATCATCGTACATTTTCACAGGAAAAAGAGTTCGGGGAAAAAAGTTTCACTTTATTAGTGCAGTAAAATAAGGGGGAGAAAAGATGGAGTTTCGTTATTTACCGATGACCAGGGAAGATAAACAAGAAATGATGGAGACCATAGGGATAGAGAATACGGAGGAGCTGTTTGCAGATATCCCAGGCAGCGTTCGTCTCCAGAAGGAATTGGAGTTAAAAGAACCAAAGAATGAATATGCATTGATGAAGGAATTAACAGCGATGGCAAATAGAAACACATCCACGAAAGACGTTGTATCCTTTCTTGGGGCAGGTGTATATGATCATTACACACCTTCCATTGTTGATCATGTCATTTCGAAATCTGAATTTTATACAGCATATACACCTTATCAGCCGGAAATTTCCCAGGGAGAATTGCAGGCAATTTTTGAATTTCAGACAATGATCTCTGAACTGACAGCTTTACCAATCGCAAATTCTTCTATGTATGACGGAGGTACGTCTTTAGCAGAAGCAGTAAATCTGAGTGCCGCCCAGACCAAACGTAAGAAAGTGCTGGTATCAGACGCCGTCCACCCTGAATATCAACAGGTTATTCATACGTACGCGAAAGGACAGGAAGTTGAAATGATTCCGATTCCATTACAAAATGGAAAAACAGATCTCGTCCATTTGGAGGAACTTCTGAATGAGGATATTGCGGGTGTTGTCGTCCAATATCCGAATTTTTTCGGGCAGATAGAGCCAATGGAAGCAATCCAAAAGCTGTTAGAAAATCAAAAGAAGACCATGCTGATCGTGTCCAGCAATCCGCTCGCCCTCGGCTATCTGACTCCGCCGGGAGAATTTGGTGCGGACATTGTAACCGGCGACACGCAGGTATTCGGGATTCCAGCCCAATTTGGCGGGCCGCATTGCGGATATTTTGCAACAAGTAAAAAATTAATGCGCAAGGTTCCGGGACGTCTGGTCGGTCAGACAAAGGATGAAAATGGAGTCAGAGGCTATGTGCTGACGCTGCAGGCACGGGAACAGCATATTCGACGTGACAAGGCAACTTCCAATATATGCTCCAATCAGGCGCTGAATGCATTAGCAAGCTCTGTTGCGATGAGCTCTATCGGCAAGCATGGGATACGGAAAATGTCCGAAATGAATATGCAAAAAGCCCGTTATGCAAAGAAGAAATTGAAAGAAGAAGGTATTTCGATAGTTTATGATGGCCCATTCTTCAATGAATTTGTCATTCAGTTAAATCAGGACATTACTAAAGTAAATGCTGCATTGCTTGAAAAAGGAATTCTTGGCGGTTTTGATTTGGGAAAAATCGACCCTTCCTATCATGGTCAGATGCTTGTGGCTGTGACAGAAATTCGTACAAAACAAGAGATAGACCAACTTGCAAAAGAATTGAGGGATATGCATGGCTGATAAAAATTTTCCATTATTATTTGAACGCAGTAAAGAAGGGAGAACGAGCTACAGCTTGCCGGAATTGGAAATAGATGCCTTTGATTTAGAGGAAGAATTAGAGGACGTCTATATTCGCAAAGAACCTCCTAAGCTGCCAGAAGTAAGTGAACTGGATATTATTCGTCATTACACTGGGCTGGCATCCCGCAATTATGGGGTAGATTCCGGGTTCTATCCCCTTGGTTCCTGCACGATGAAGTATAATCCGAAAATTAATGAAGACATTGCGCGTCTGGAAGGCTTCAGTCATATTCATCCCTATCAAGATCCAAACACGGTGCAGGGTGCTCTGGAGATGCTCTATGATTTGCAGGAGTCATTAAAAGAAATTACTGGCATGCATGAGGTTTCATTACAGTCAGCTGCCGGTGCGCAGGGAGAGTGGACTGCATTAATGATGATTCGTGCTTTTCATGAGGCCAATGGGGATTATAACCGTACAAAAGTCATTGTACCGGATTCTGCCCATGGAACCAATCCGGCGTCTGCAGCAGTAGCCGGGTTTGAAGCAGTTACCGTGAAATCAAATGAAGAAGGATTAGTGGATCTGGATGATTTGCGGCGGGTTGTCGGGGTAGATACAGCAGCCTTGATGCTTACCAACCCAAACACGTTAGGATTATTTGAAAAAGATATTTTAGAAATGGCAGAAATAATACATGATGCCGGCGGTAAGCTTTACTATGACGGCGCTAATTTAAATGCGATTATGGGTTATGTCAGACCGGGAGATATGGGATTTGATGCAGTACATTTAAATCTTCATAAAACGTTCACAGGTCCGCATGGCGGCGGCGGTCCAGGCTCAGGACCGGTGGGAGTCAGCGAAGAGCTGGCAACATATTTGCCAAAACCATTAATTATGAAGGAAAAGGACTCGTTTCGCTTTGATTATGACAGACCACAGTCTATCGGCCGGATAAAACCGTTCTATGGGAATTTTGGTATTAACCTGCGTGCGTATACGTATATTCGTACGATGGGAGCAGAGGGCCTGAAAAAGGTCAGCGAATATGCCGTACTCAATGCGAATTATATGATGCGTCAGTTAGAAAAAGTATTTCAACTGCCTTATCCGCAGCATTGTAAGCATGAATTTGTACTGTCGGGGAGCATTCAGAAAAAACTTGGCGTCCGCACATTAGATATGGCGAAAAGGCTGCTGGATTTTGATATTCATCCACCTACCATTTATTTTCCGTTGAATGTGGAAGAAGGGATGATGATTGAGCCTACTGAAACAGAATCGAAAGAAACGCTCGATTCCTTTATTGATATCATGACCCGTATAGCAAAAGAAGCAGAAAAAGACCCGGAAACTGTACAGGAGGCACCACATCATACAATTGTGAAGCGGATGGATGAAGCAACCGCTGCACGTAAACCAATCTTGCGGTACGAAGAATCGTAAACCATCATAAAAGCTGATTCAGAGGTTATGCTCTGAATCAGCTTTTATTTTTAGCCCAATTAACAGCTTTCACAAAATGGAAAACAAAGGCTTTATTTTTTCATTTTAATCTTTCCAGTCCATTTTTTAAATCCGCCTTTAAGCTGATAAATTTCTTCAAATCCTTTTTTATGCAGGAGCTGCGCAGCTCTTGCGGAACGGCTGCTGTTTTGACAATACAGGTAGACCGGCTTGTCCTTTCTCAATTCCACAAGTCTTTGCTTCATTTGCGTTACCGGGATATTACGCGCTCCGAGAATATGACCTTTATCAAATTCCTGCGGCTCACGTACATCGATCAATTGTGCTTTGCGGTAGCCTTCTACAAATTGATCTTCTGTCAGTACATTTAAATAAGTGCGTTGTCTATAGTAGCGAAAAATAGTAATCGCAAGCAGAACAACTAAAGCAATGAGTAAAAATGTCATTTTGTTTCCCCCGTCTATCTTTATATTCTACACTCTTATTATATGGGCAGCGTTTTTATTTTTCAAAGTTTTTATTTTGCAGGCGGATATTCATCTTAAAAAAATATCCTCTTTCCAGTTCCGGATTATTATTTTTGGTAAAAGAGGTGTTTCAAATCCGCTTTAAGGGAATAAAAAAAGTAACCAGAGATTGCATGAAAGTTACTTGCTTTTCTGATAATTAACTATATATTGTGTCGGAATAATGAATTAGATACTATATATTGTTTTATGGAGAAGAGTTATGATAAACTAATAAGTAATCAATTGCAAGACAAGGAGCGATAACATTGACTATCCATTTCGAGTCATTAAGGCAGGTTAATATCGAGGCGCTTAATGAAGATATAAAAAAATTTGAAGCAGTGCACCCAATCACAAAAGAAATGCATATCACTCATCAAGGCGTGTCGAGATTGGTCATGCTGGACCGGTATGCATATAAAGATACAGAGAAAAAAACATTAAAAAAAGGTGATTTTGTTGTTTTAACCGTAAAAGCAGACCCTAAATTTCCCGCTCGGGGTCTAGGATTTATTATAGATATTAATTGGGAAGAAAACAAGGCGGAAGTAGCTGTCGAATCCGATTATGTCGGAGTTTTAGATAAGGAAGAAGAACGGGAAAGCGGGATGATTACGCGTTCACTCGATGTTATCGAAAAGCCGTTGGAAATTTATTATGAACAAATTGCCAAAAGAAATGCGAGCGGGCTTTCCGAAGTGGAGGAAACTGAAGAAAGAAAAGCCAGATCATTTGATGCTTTCTATAATCAATTGGCTTCTATGAATTTTATTCCGGCGGGACGTGTGCTATATGGAGCAGGCGCTGAAACCGATGTAACCTATTTTAACTGTTATGTGATGCCTTTTGTAAAAGATTCACGCGAAGGCATTTCCGATCATCGTAAACAGGTAATGGAAATTATGTCACGTGGCGGCGGTGTCGGCACGAACGGTTCCACATTAAGACCGCGAAATACATTGGCCAGAGGAGTCAACGGAAAATCTTCAGGAAGTGTCTCCTGGCTGGATGATATCGCCAAATTGACGAATCTGGTTGAACAGGGCGGTTCCAGACGCGGAGCACAAATGATTATGCTCGTCGATTCGCACCCGGATATTGTAGAATTTATTATTTCTAAAATGCAGAATCCGCGTATTTTACGTTATTTAATAGAAAATACAGAAGACGAGCAAATGAAGCAGCTGGCAAATGAGAAGTTAAAATTTACCCCGCTGACAGAAACAGAATTTGATTTGTATCAGGGAATCGTCAATTATAAAGCCATCCCCGGCCAAGGCGGCTTCACAGATGCTGCCATGAAGCAGGCGGCGGAGTTATTGCGCGATGGAGGAACGTATTCCGTCCATAACCCGGATTTCCTGGCAGGAGCAAATATTTCTGTCTGTATTACAAAGGAATTTATGGAAGCCGTGGAAAAAGACGATTATTATGAGCTGCGCTTTCCAGATGTAGAAAATTATACACCGGAAGAAATGAAAGCCTATAATGAACAATGGTATGAGGTGGGCGATGTCCGTAAATGGGAAGAAATGGGCTATGGTGTTCGGGTTTACCGGAAAGTGAAAGCAAAGGAACTGTGGAACTTGATTAATATTTGTGCAACATACTCTGCAGAACCGGGCATTTTCTTTATAGATAATGCCAATGAAATGACAAATGCAAAAGCGTATGGTCAGCAGGTTGTTGCGACAAACCCTTGCGGTGAGCAGCCGCTTGCTCCGTTTTCTGTTTGTAATTTGGCTGCCGTCAACCTTGCTGAAATGGCAGATAAAGATACCAAAAAGGTAAATGTAGAAAAATTAAAAGATACTGTAGAAACTGGTGTGCGGATGCAGGATAATGTAATTAACGCAACGCCATATTTCTTAGAAGAAAATAGAAAACAGGCTTTAGGAGAAAGACGTGTCGGCTTAGGCGTGATGGGACTGCATGATTTATTGATTTATTGTGAAACAGCTTATGGCTCAGAAGAAGGAAATAAGCTGATTGACCAAGTGTTTGAAATCATGGCAGCTACTGCTTACCGCACTTCAATCGAGTTGGCGAAAGAAAAAGGAAGCTTTCCTTTCCTGGTGGGTGAAACAGAGGAAGAAACAAAAACGCTCCGTGAACGTTTCATCCAAACGGGATATATGCAAAAAATGCCTGCAGACATTCGGGAAGGCGTATTAGAGCATGGTATCCGCAACTCGCATCTGCTGACTGTCGCTCCAACTGGAAGTACAGGCACGATGGTCGGAGTAAGCACAGGACTGGAACCATACTTCTCCTTTTCTTACTACAGAAGCGGACGATTAGGTAAATTTATCGAAGTAAAAGCGGATATTGTGGAAGAATATTTAAATGAACATCCAGAAGCAGCGGATAAAGAGCTGCCGGAGTGGTTTGTAACCGCAATGGACTTAAGTCCGGAAGCGCATGCGGATACACAATGTGTGATTCAGCGCTGGGTGGACAGCTCGATTTCCAAAACAGTAAATGCACCAAAAGGATATACCGTTGATCAGGTAGAAAGTGTTTACCGCCGTCTGTATAAGGGCGGTGCCAAAGGCGGTACGGTCTATGTGGATGGAAGCAGAGATTCGCAGGTCTTAACCTTAAAAGCAGAGGATAACCAAGTAGGGGAGCAGACAGAATTATTCCCGGATGAGAAAGAAGATAAAAAAATTGTTCTTATGGACACCATTCAGGAATTAGATAAAACAAATGTAACAATCGGATCTGAGGTGGGAGATACCTGTCCAGTCTGCCGAGAAGGCAGTGTAGAAGATATCGGCGGATGTAATACGTGTACCAGCTGTGGTGCTCAATTGAAATGTGGATTGTAAGACATAAAGAGTGGTTCTGTTTATAAACAGAACCCTCTTTTTTGGTATATAATACAGTTTGATATATAAAATCTATGTACAGGGAGAGGTTTATTTGAAAATCCGTCTGTCTGAATACAACGAAAAATGGATTGAAATGTTTGAAAATGAGGTGCGACTTTTAAGTGGAGTGTTTGGAAGTGAAATAATAAAATTTGAACATTTCGGAAGCACAGCAGTCAAAGGAATGAAGGCAAAGCCTGTTATTGATATGATATGTATTGTTAAAGATATCAATAAAATGGATGCTTTCAATGATCAGATGCGTCTGCTGGGATACGATGTTGCTGGAGAGTGGGGAATAAAAAATAGACGATTATTCCGAAAGGGCGGGGAAAACAGAACACATCATATTCATGTTTACCAATATAATAATCCCGAAGTTGAGAGACACCTAGTATTCCGAGATTATTTAAGGAACCACCCTATTGAAGCAGAGAGAGAGAGTAATTTGAAAGAAGAACTGGCCTTAAAATACGATGATACTACTTTTTACAGTAAAGCAAAAAGAACATTTGTAGAGGGGGTAGAACAGCGGGCATTAAATTGGTTTAGGAATAAGTAAATGCGCATAAATTAATCAAGGAGTTGTAGGGTCATTGATTGCCCATTGCTTCTGTCTGTTCTATCAGCTTTATTGCATATTTAATCGGAATAAAGGTGAAAAAGGAAATAAAGTCTATTTCGCCTGCAGCTGATTATTCTTCCATAACCATCTCTTTCATGGTTAATACGCTTAAAATAAGCTGAAAATAAATCGGAATATTTAAAAAATCATTATGAAAGTTAGTAATCATCCTGCTGATTATAAAATCAGACAGGATGATTCATCAAGATTTAAACCTATATCAATACTGCCCCAACAATCCCTTTTTCATCGCCATGCGTTCACAGTATTTAAAAAAGAGCAGACCAGCGATAAAATAGACGAGAGCATTTATAAATAAAATTAACAGCGGCAGCCAGCCGATATCCATTAAAGTCTGTCCGTCGATCATGATATCTCTGACTAAATCAACGCCAATAACAAAAGGCAGAAAATACATAAGAGGGGATGCAGCAAGCGGAATAAAGGTCAGCCCAGCCAATAAAAATTGCAATATCTGCAGGAAGGCTTGAATTTGTTTATAAACAATGGCCAGCCCGCCGACCATTAATCCGACGCCATACATTCCGAAAACAGTTAATACAAAGACAGGGAAAATAGATACAATATCAATATTAAGCCATTGTCCTGCTGTCAGCATGGTAATAACCAGTAAAATAGAAATAATGATTCCGTAAATAATTGTACTGGCAATCAGCCTTGTGCTTAAAATACGCCAGATCCCCATCGGTGACATCGACAATTGTTCAAGCGTTCCGCGAATGGCTTCATTTACAATTTCGAAACCAAACATTTGAATGACGCTAAGTGCCAAAAACCAGAAGATATAGTTAACAATCACAAATTGAATATTCGCATCCTGTGTTGATGGATCCCCAAAAAAGTGTATTACTCCAAATAAACCTAAAAAGATAAAATAAAAGGTTAAAACAAGGGCAAGAGTATTTGGTAAATAACGCTTCAGTTCCAAGTATTCCTTTCGCAGGTTTGCTCGAAATAGATTAATCCACAGCATGTTGAAAGTCTCCTTCAATAATTTTTAAAAATACTTCATCAAACCGAATCGATTTTCGGTCAATCGAATCAATTGGTGTACGGTTCAATTGTAATACTTGAAAAATCTGATAAATATCCTCGCTTTTCTCAAGCTGTACAGTAAGATAGCTGAATAGTTCGTCCTCTACATAATCATTTGCCGGAAAACGGGCGGAAATGGCTTTTTGCTGATCTGGTGACAAAGCTTCATTTAAAGTCAGTCTGTAGGAGCGTACTTCAAACAGTTTTATCAGTTCATCGACGCGCTGATCGATAACGACAGTTCCCTGATTAATAATAACGGTGCGATCACAAATATCCTGAATCACTTCCATGTCATGAGAGCTGATGATAACGGTACGCTGATAATTTTGAACAATGGATTTCAGGATTTCTCTAACCTCCAATCCGGTTTGCACATCTAAACCAAGCGTCGGTTCATCTAAGAGCATGACTTCCGTATTAGCAAGCATCGCTACAGCTATTGCTAATTTTTGCTGCATCCCGCGGGAAAGCCGGTTTACCAACTCATTCTCTTTTTCCTTCAAACGGAATATTTGCAGCAGTTCATCGATCTCTTCTTTAACTTCCTTTCTTGACCTTCCTCTGTTTCCGGCAAAATACTCCAAGTTCTCTCTCACCGTAAGCCGCCAATATAAATTACGGTTGCCCTCCAGCACGGCGCTGATATGATGTAACGATTCTAAGCGTTTCGCGGTATTAGGTACTCCTTTTATCTTTATTTCGCCGCTGTCCGGGTATAACAAACCGCATATTAATTTGATCGTAGTCGTTTTTCCGGCTCCGTTAGGACCAAGCAGACCAAGAATCTCTCCTTTATAAACATTAAAATCAACGTCTTTGACCGCTTGAACAATTTCTTTTGATTTTCTTTTCCGGTAGCTTTTATTTAACTGGCTGATCTCAATTATCTTTTCCACGTTATCCCTCCTCTTTCTGAAATAATTGTAGCAATTAGCAAAAATCCGAACAACAATCCATCGAAGGAAATAACCTCCGTCTTTAGACGTATCTGAAGGAATATATGCTAATTTGTTCAAGAATAAGAATGTTAATAAAAAAGCTGAAAATAGCCGTTCAAACGGGTTTCATGGGGGAAATAATCTTAGGCCACAGAAATACACTTCGCCTTCCGTTGGGCCTGAGCTCATTTTCTTTAAAGAAGACTTAGCGATAAGCGCAGACAGAGCTATAGTTGGGACTGGAATTGCGGTTACTTGCCCATCCAAAAGCGTCGCTAGAATTTGGATTATTTCTTTGTAAAAAAGCTAATAAAACATAATTCTTCTTTGATGGGAGCGAAAGGAAGCCGATTTCTGCGGGAAAAGCAACAGGTGAAGACCCCGCGGAAAGCGACTTCCCGGAGCGGACATCTCCTTGGCAAGAAAACGGATGTTTTAAAGAACAAGTGAAGTCCTGTTTTTTTCTTATTGCCTGCTGCAAAGGATGCAAGCGGAAGTGAATATACAAATAAAGGATAATAACTTGAGTTTTATAAGGAAATCAGCTATTATTAAATTAGAAAAAAAGTTTCCTTTGATAAAAAAAATTAACGTTCTTATTGAAGGTGTTCACGTTTCTCTGTGGCAAAACATAGAAAGGAGCTTTTTTATGCCTACACCGAGCATGGAAGACTATATTGAAATTATTTATAATTTAATTGAAGCAAAGGGCTATGCCAGGGTTTCATCGATTGCAGAAGCATTAGAAGTGCACCCGTCCTCTGTGACAAAGATGGTCCAGAAATTGGACAAGGATAATTATTTAGATTATGAAAAATACCGCGGTTTTGTACTGACATCGAAGGGGAAGAAAATCGGTGAACGGCTTGTCTTCAGACATGATCTGTTAGAAAATTTTCTGGAGTTAATCGGAGTGGACGAAGAACATATATATAATGATGTAGAAGGTATAGAGCATCATCTCAGCTGGAATTCGATTGACAGGATAGCAGATGTGGTTGCTTATTTTAAAGAAGATGAACAGCGGAGAAAAGATCTGCAAAAAATAAATGAAGTTAATAAAACGTAACCGGTTATTCTCAGGAATGACTGGTTTTTTTGATGCGGTTTAACTGGTCATTTCTTCATCTTCAGGTGCGAAAAAGCATAATAAACAAGCTGATAGACGTATAAATCAATAAGCACCTATAAGGGATGGAGCGATGTCATGAAAATTGATGCTGTATTTTCTGGCGGGGGAGTGAAGGGGTTTGCATATGTCGGCGTGTTGGAAGCCTGGGAGGAGAAAAATTTGCAGGTGGAGCGTGCAGCTGGAACTTCTGCAGGAGCTATTATAGCCGGGCTTTTGGCAGCAGGTTATCATTCTAAGGATATTAAAGAATTAATGAAAACATTGGATGTTCAGAGTTTAGCTGATCCGCCGCTGTTATCCAAATTATTGCCGGCTACAAAGTGGTTATTTCTGTATTTTCAATTAGGATTATATAAAGGGGAGAAGCTGGAAGCATGGCTGGGAGATGCATTATCCAAGCGGAATATATATCGGTTTGGCGATTTAAAACCAGGTGTGTTAAAGGTAGTTGTCAGTGATTTATCGCTTGGTAAATTGGTTGTAATCCCAGATGATTTAGAAAGAGTTTATGGCATTCGTCCAGATACGTTTTCGGTAGCCGCCGCTATTCGGATGAGCGCCGGGTTTCCTTATTTTTTTATGCCGAAATCCATACAGGGTAAAAATAAGCAAAAAAGCATTATCGTAGATGGGGGATTGCTTAGCAATTTTCCATTGTGGATTTTTTCAGAAGCAGAAGAGAAGCAGGTACGTCCTGTCATCGGTGTAAAGTTAACAGATTCTTCCACATCTGTAGAGCCGCGTCAGATTCGAAATGCGCTCAATATGTTTCCTTCCCTTTTCACAACAATGAAGCAGGCGCATGATAACCGATATATTTCCAAGCATCAAGCAGATCATATTATTTTTGTCCCCACCCCTGAACAGAATTCCATGAATTTTAATATAACAGAGGAGAACAGAGAGAAGCTGCGTCGGATTGGAAAAGAATCCAGTGAAAAATTTTTGCGTAAATGGAGTGGTTAATTATTATTTTTCAGAGGTACGTAATGGATAAAGCGCGTTCGAATGGGATAATATTCGAACGCGCTTTATTGTGGGAAATGGGAGAATATAAAAAAGGAGCTTAGAATCTAAGCTCCTGCAAGGGTCTGCTCTATAATAATTTATTTCTAAGAAGAAACACGGTTCTTTTTCTTCGCTTTATTTCCTTCGATAACACGCAAATGACTTGCTCTTTTAGGATTTCTTTTCTTTTGGTTTGCTTTCTGATAGCTGGAACCAGCCGATTTCACAGCCTGTTTATGACCGTACTTGGATTTAGATTGTTTTACTGCCTGCTTATATTTTTTCATGTTGTCACGCTGTCGTCCGGAAGGCTGCCTATTGCGTATGAGAAAGAAATAAACCAATCCAAAAATAGCTGCCCCTATCCCGATAGAAATCAATAGTCTTGAAAGAAATGCAACGGTATTTCCAAATAGCTGTGTAAATAAACCGAAAGCTGCAAAAGCAATAATCAAATAAACAAAAATAGATACTGCTTTATTTCTCAATTGAAATCCTCCTTTCTCACACATTATTTATACTTCTATTTTACCATATCATGCTGCAGGATGCCTGTGAAGGAGCTTCTGCCAATCCGCTAATATATATCGGTCGGATGATTATCCGAGATACTCGAAGGCTGGACAGAAATCACGTTATCCTGTGGAAACTGTTTGCTTGTTAATTAATTATTCCCTCTTTCATAAAAAATATTCCCGCAGATTAACAGAAAGATTATTTCTTCATACGAGTTTCATGATTTGGTCATACTAGAGAGTGGAGGTGTTTATTAATGAGGCGCTTATCAAAAAAACAACAAATAAATGATAATGAGGAATCTGTATTAAAAAAATCGATGTACACAGGATTTGTAGGCGGGGTTGTATTCAGTTTACTTGCAAGTGTAATGTATTACTTTAATTTTTTGGAGGTCGCACCAAAGTTTTATCTGCTGACTTCCTGGGTATCAGAAGGATGGACAAACACGTGGCTCGGTATCTTCTTTACAACGATTCTGGCTGGGGTAGTTTCTCTGCTCACCGCGTTTGTATATTATATGATTTTCAGAAAAATAAAGTATATGTGGGTGGGAGTTATATACGGCTTTGTCTTATGGGCTCTTATATTCCTTTTATTCCGTCCCATATTTAACGATATTCCTGCTGTGACGGAATGGAATTTGAACACCTGGATAACAACCATCTGCTTATTTATTTTATATGGCACATTTATTGGCTATTCCATCTCCTATGATTATATGGATTCGCAGCAAACCGAAGACATCATAAAGAAAAGCTAGGATTTTTCTGTGATTATTCAAACGCATCTATATATGATAAAATACTTATGATACTTGAGATTTTGGAGAGGATGAAACCTTTTGACGAAATTGGACCGCTTACGTGAAAAACTGGAAGAAAACAAAGCAGACGCCATAATTATTGACAGTCCGTATAACAGACGTTACCTGACTAATTTTACTGGCACAGCTGGAACAGCATTGATTACTGCAGATAAGGCTCTATTTATTACAGATTTTCGTTATACAGAGCAGGCTGCTGAACAAGCGGCAGCATTTGAAATTATAGAGCATAAACAAGGAATGATTCAGGAAATTGCGAACCAAATCGACAAGCTTGGTGTAAAGAGGCTGGCTTTTGAGAAAAATTATACGACTTACAGTCAATTTGAAACATATCAAAATCAATTTTCTCAAGAGTTGATTCCTGTAGAAGGAATTGTTGAGGCACTACGGATGATTAAAACCCCTGATGAGCTGGAAATTATGAAAAAGGCTGCGAAAATTGCAGATGACGCATTTGCGCATATTCAATCATTTATCGAGCCTGGAGTGAAGGAAATCGATATCTCGAATGAATTAGAGTTCTTTATGCGCAGACAGGGAGCGACTTCTTCCAGCTTTGATACCATTGTAGCGTCCGGCTTACGTTCTGCTCTGCCGCATGGGGTGGCATCTGATAAACAAATGGCAGAGGGCGAACTGGTGACACTGGATTATGGTGCATTATATGAAGGGTATTGCTCTGATATCACAAGAACGGTAGCTGTTGGAGAAATTTCTGCGGCGCTGCGTGAAATTTATGATATAGTATTAGAGGCGAATCTTCGTGGAGTTAAAGGAACAAAAGCTGGCATGAGCGGGAAAGAGGCAGATGCTTTGACCAGAGATTACATTACGGAAAAAGGATATGGCGATCGTTTCGGTCATTCGACAGGTCATGCAGTGGGAATGGAAGTTCATGAGAGCCCAGGATTGTCGACTCGTTCTGAAGCAATATTAGAACCGGGCATGGTCGTAACGGTAGAGCCGGGTATTTATGTTCCAGGGGTAGGCGGCTGCCGCATTGAGGACGATATCGTTATTACAAAAGACGGCAATGAGCGATTGACCTTTGCTCCCAAAGAATTAATCCAATTATAAAAGGGTACAGGAGGAAAAAATATGATTTCAGTAAATGATTTTAAAACAGGTTTAACTATTGAAGTAGACAATGATATTTGGCAGGTTATTGAATTCCAGCACGTAAAACCAGGAAAGGGAGCGGCGTTTGTACGTTCAAAACTCCGTAATTTACGTAATGGAAATATTCAAGAAAAAACGTTCCGCGGCGGCGAAAAGGTAGAAAAGGCGCATATTGAAAATAACAAAATGCAGTATTTATATGCTTCTGGCGATGCGCATGCATTTATGGATACAGCGTCATATGAACAAATTGAAATTCCAGAAAGTCAAATTAAAGATCAATTGAAATTTATTAAAGAAAACATGGAAGTTTCTGTGGTCACCTATCAGGGTGAAATTATCGGAGTAGATCTTCCAAATAACGTAGAGCTTACGGTAACAGAAACAGAGCCTGGAATTAAAGGGGACACAGCGAGCGGAGGTTCCAAACCGGCTACGTTAGAAACCGGACATATTGTACAAGTTCCTTTCTTTGTTAACGAAGGAGATGTGCTCGTTATTAATACTGCGGATGGGAAATATGTTTCCAGAGCATAATTTAATAAACACAAGCAGTTTGCTGAATCTTCGGCAGACTGCTTGTTTTTTTATGTAAAAAAATAAATGACGGGCTTCAGCTATTTTTTGAAATCCCTTTGTTATCACTCCTCTCTCTTTCAAACCTTTCAATAAAGAAAAAGCTCTCAGGGCATAATTTCATTTTAAAAACATATATCTCTAAGTAAAACAAGCTGATTTTGTATTTTCAAAAAGCGGGGTTTTAGAATGAATGAGATTTTACGACTTTTTCCGCCATCTTTTCAGGACCGGATAGACGGTCTTATAGGTCATCGCTGGTCACAGCTTCAAGAAATTCGAGTACGTATTCATCAAAAAATAGAATTTATTTTCGACTCAGCTGTTTGCTGGCTGGACGAGCCGTTGCCACATAAGAAAGAAGCTGTTTTTATTCTGAACCAGCTGAGTGAATATTCGCTGTATCGGCTGGAAGAAGAGCTGCGTAATGGGTTTATAACCATTGAGGGCGGCCATCGTGTCGGTATTGCAGGAGGTATTATAACAGCGGATCAAAAAGTAAAAGCGATTCAGCCTGTTTCATTTTTTAATATTCGTATTGCCAAGCAAAAAAAAGGCTGTGCAGATATGCTGATGCCTTATATCTATGATGGGATATACCATCACACTATGATTCTTGGAGCACCGCAATCTGGAAAAACAACGGTAATACGCGATATCTGCAGGCAAATAGCCAGTCAATCTGCTACGGGCCGCTCTAAAAAAGTAACCATCGTGGACGAGCGTTCCGAAATAGCAGCATCCATCCGCGGTGTTCCGCAGCATGATATAGGGATGAGAACGGATGTGTTAGATGCCTGTCCGAAAGCAGAAGGGATGATGATGGCGATTCGTACGTTATCTCCCGATATTCTGATTGTCGATGAGATTGGCACAGAAAAGGATGTGGAGGCGATTATCGAAGCATCCCAGGCAGGTGTGAAGGTTATTTGTACAGTGCATGCAGGAGATATGGCTGATTTATACCGCCGCCCTATTATGCAAAAAATAGTTCAGGAATTAATTTTTGAGCGTTACCTGCTGTTAGGGCAGGGAAAAAAAATCGGAAAGCTAGCTTGTGCCTTTGACAAAGACGGGAATCCGATCAGTTTTAAGCAAAGAGGTGGTGAAGGTGAAGTGGATTGGCGTGCTGCTTTTAATTAGTATGTCTACAGTACTTGGCTGGGAATGGGGAAGATCATTAAAACAGCGGCCCAAGCATATTCAATTATTATTGCAGTCGCTTCAGATTTTAGAGGCGGAAATGGTATACAGCCAGGTCCCATTACAAGAAGCATTTCAACTAATCAGTAAGAAACTGCAGGGTCCGACTGCTTTATTTTATCAGGAGCTGGCTGAGGAGCTGGAAAATAAAGAAAAAGATTTTGATGAGATATGGGAAGAATGTGCGCAAAGGTTAATTGGACAATCTGCGTTGCAAAAAAGCGATCTGGAGATATTGCTTCAGTTTGGCAGAACACTGGGACAGCATGATATTGAGCAGCAGAAAAAACATATAAAATTAACCAATCTCTATTTAGAAGAGCAGTGGAAAAATGCCACAGAACGTTTTCAAACGTATGGAAAGCTGTCAAACGTGCTGGGACTTCTGTGCGGTATCTTTCTGGCACTATTGTTTATGTAATGAAATGAGTGGCATCAGGGAAGGAGCAAGTACATGTTTGTGGATGCATTGATACTATTTCAGATTGCTGGTATAGGCATAATTGTAGCGCTTATCCATACGATTTTAAAACAGATGGGCAAGGAAGAAATTGCCCAATTTGCTACGTTGATCGGCTTTATACTTGTTCTGCTCATCGTGGTGAACGGACTCTCAGATTTATTTCAGCAAATCAGATCTGTATTTCTATTTTAAGGAGATTGGATATGGATATTCTCCAGATTACGATTTTAGGTGTACTCGCAAGTATATTATATATCCTGGTAAAAGAGGTACAGCCTTCGCTTGCTTTTTTAATTATTCTTATTACGGGTATTGTTATCTTTTTCTCCATCATTCAGCAAGTCCAATTAATATTTGAAACCATTCGGAAGCTGGGCGACCAGGCGAATGTGCAAGGACTTTATTTAACAACGATTTTAAAAATTATCGGTATTTCTTATATTGCTGAAATCGGAGCTCATCTGACGAAGGACGCCGGTCTGAATTCTGTATCCAAATACATTGAATTAGCAGGAAAAATATTTATTTTACTGCTTGCTGTTCCAATTATTACTGCGGTAATCGAAGCGATTATCGGTTTTATCCCTAATGTTTGATTGGCGAAAGAAAATGAAGCCGGGAAAGGGAGTATCCAGATTGTCTAAAAGACCTGTCAACTTACTCCGAATACTATGTATGCTATTTATCGCTCTTGTTATTAGCCAAGGAAATTCAGCAGTTGTCCAAGCTGAGGATGCTCCAATGACCGAAGAGGAGGAGGAAACCCTTCAAAACTCTTTATTAGATGAGATTTCACTGGATGAAATTCAATCCTATTGGGACCAGCTGATCATGGAGTACGGAGATAACTTACCTGATTTACAAAAAATCAGTATCTATGAATGGATTAAAAATGGAAACAGCTTCTCCATTCAAGATATTCTGATGCATTTTTTGCGCTACCTCCTCCATGAGCTGATTATCAACGGAAAACTTTTAGGGACTCTTTTAATGCTGACCTTATTTGCTGTTGTGCTCCAGTCGATTCAATCTGCATTTGAGCAGACAACCGTCAGCAAGGTTGCTTATTTTGTGGTTTTTTTAGTCCTGTTGTTTATCGTACTGAATAGTTTTTATCTGGCAACTTCATATACAAAAGATGCGATTGATACGATGCAAAGCTTTATGATTGCACTGCTGCCTCTGGTATTGGGAATGATGGCGAGCTTTGGCAATGTGATTTCTGTTTCTTTCTTTCACCCGATTATTATATTCTTTATTCATTTTAGCGGTGTATTTATTTCAGCCTTTGTTTTACCTTTATTATTTCTTTCCGCCATGCTGATTATTATCAGCAGTTTAAATAGTCATTTTAAAGTAACGCATTTGGCCAATCTCTTTAGAAACGTTGCTGTAGGCAGTCTGGGAATTTTTTTAACTATTTTCCTGGGGGTTATTTCTGTTCAGGGGACTGCGACAGCAATCCAAGACGGAGTAGCAATGAAAACAGCTAAATTTGTAACAGGAAATTTTATACCGGTATTAGGACGGACATTTACCGATGCTGCGGATACCATTCTTAGTGCCTCCCTCATTTTAAAAAATGCTGTCGGCATGATTGGCCTGTTTATTATTTTGTTTATTGTCGCTTTCCCGGCTTTGAAAGTGGGAGTCATTGCAATAATTTATAAACTGGCGGCAGCAATATTACAGCCGATTGGCGGGGGCCCGATCGTGCAATGCTTAAATACAGTAAGCACGTATATTTTATTTATCTTAGCCTGTTTGCTGGCAGTCTCCCTGATGTTCTTTCTTGGGATTGTCATCATTGTCGCAGCAAGTAATTTAACCGTCTTACTAAGATAGGGGTTGATGAGAATCGAAATATTTACAGACTGGGTGACACAGATTATTTTATTTATCATTCTGGCCTCCGTAATCGATTTGCTTGTGCCGGCAAATCATCTGCAAAAATATGTGCGGCTGGCGATTAGTTTAATCTTGATTTTGATTCTGCTTCAACCTGTTTTTTATTTGTTTAATACGGATATAAATACTGCTATATCAAGCTCAATGAACAAAATAGAAAGTCAGTTTCAAGGACAGCCTTCGATAGAAAATCAAATAGATTTAGAAAAAAAAGAAATAGAAAGTGGACAAGATGCATATATTTTAGAACAAATGGCTATTGAATTGGAAAAAATAGCGGCAGAACCATTAAAAGAGGAATTTAACGCAGAGATTGCCTCTATTGATTTCCAATTTTCTGTAATGGACTCCGTATCCTACGAGGAGCTGACAGAGGTCATTGTTTATATAACAGAATCAGAACCAGGGGAAGGAGCGATGAACACGGTTGAAGATGTGGTTATTGAATGGGGCAATGAGGAGGAAACGCATTCGGAAGAGCCATTACAAGAGATGGAGGCCAGTTTAAAAGAAATTTGGGAAATTGAGGATAAAGAAATAACGGTCTATTGGGAAGGAGAGGGATTTTGAAAAATAAACTGACTCACTTTTTAAAACAGACCACGGATAGCGAACAAGCTTCGGGGAAAGAAAAAAAGCAGCCGTCTAAAAAAATAGGATTTATTGTTATTTTAGGACTGGTGGGAATTTTATTTATGATTATCAGTAATGTATTAAAACCGGAAGAGGAGGTTCAGCCCGTGCCTTATGACGATTCACAGCTGGAAATTTCGGAAGAAGCGGCTTCAGAATCGGCAGGTGGTGAAGTAGAAGACCTGGAGAATGAGTTAGGCGAACAATTATCCAGCATGCTGAATCAGATGGATGGTGTTTCAGAAACAGAAGTAATGATCAATTTAGAAGCAACAAGTGAGCAGGTCTATGAAAAAAATAGAACAACAGGTAAACAGACGACAGACGAAACGGATCGTAACGGAGGTTCTAGAGTGGTTGAGGATCAGACGGATGATCATCAGGTCGTGCTTTATCGTCAGGGCGATCAGGAAACACCTTTATTGGTACAAACCAAACAGCCGGAAGTACGGGGCGTATTTATTGTAGCACAAGGCATGGAAAGTCAATCGATGAAAAGTCAAGTCATTGAAGCAGTATCCAGAGTATTAGATGTCCCTTCACATAAAATCTCAGTGATGCCTAAAAATTAAGGAGGTAGAATGTATGTTAAAAAAACAAACAGTATGGTTACTCACGATGTTAAGCTTGATGGTTGTTTTAAGTGTCTATTATATCTTTTCAGCAAATGGGAATGATTTAGCTTTTGTGGACGATGGGCAGGACGCAGCTTCAGAGGATGTGGTTCCTGCAACCCAATCTGAGGAAGGAATTGAAGTGGATAATATAGAAAATGTAGACAGCGATGAATTGTTTACAACCATCCGTATGGAAATCCAGGATGAACGCAGCCGGAAGAAAAGCCAGTTAACGGATGTAGTGGCTTCTGCTAATGCATCAGCTACTGAAAAAGATGAAGCATTGCAAGAAATAGATGGCTTAGAGGAATTAGAAACGAAAGAATTGATTCTTCAGGAGCAGCTGCTGGCTTCTACGGAATATGAGGATGTACTTGTCCGTTCCAATAATGGAAAAGTTCATATCCATGTAAAAACCGAAGAATTGCCTGTAACAGAAGCAGCGAATATCATGCAAATGGCCCGTGATGAATTTGGAGAAGATGTCAAAGCAGAAGTTAATTTCCAGCCAACTGCTGAAACGACAGACATGGAAGATACAACGGAAACAGAAGAAGCAGCCGAAACAGAAGAGACAGAAGAAACGGGAGAAGTCCAAGAAGGAGAAGAATCAGAAGACACAACCGAAACGGAAGAGTAAAACAACAAGCCAGCAGCCCGCCTTGGGCTGCTGGCTTTACAAATGTAAAAAACAAGTTTATCCCAACATTAACAGGCATTAACTGTTATAATAATAAAAACAGCTTTTCATCCAGTTAATACAGATTTGATTACGGTAGACTTGATGTTTTTGTTCATTCTATCGTAATATATTAGAAGGTAATGAAACAGCCAGCATGAAATTATAAAAAGATAACAATCGAAATGAGGAGTGCCAATATGTTACAAGTAGATGAAATTAGAGAAATTATTCAAATGGTCGATAAATCATCATTAACCGAATTTTCTTATGAGGCGAACGGTGCAGTCATAGCTATGAAAAAAAATACAGGGTCTGTTACTACTACCGTTCAATCACAGTCTCAAGCCGCAGCAGAACCTCAAGCTCCGGCAGTTCAAGAACCAGAGCCTGAAGTAAACACACAGCCAAATATAAAAGCAGAGGAAATGCCGCAGGCTTCAGCGGATTATGATTATGAGATTGTTTCCCCGATGGTCGGGACATTTTATACTTCTTCTTCTCCAGACAGCGATCCTTTTGTGACAAAAGGAAGCACAGTAGATACAAATACAGTCGTATGTATTGTGGAAGCGATGAAATTATTTAATGAGATTGAAGCGGAAACCAATGGAGAGATTGTGGAAGTTTTAGCTGAAAATGGCGAGCTTGTAGAATATGGTCAGCCATTATTTAGAGTAAAGAAGAAGTAAGGGGATGGAATAATTGATTAAAAAGCTATTAGTTGCCAATCGTGGAGAAATAGCTGTCCGAATTATCCGTGCCTGCAAGGAGATGGGCATAGAGACAGTTGCAATATATTCTGAAGCGGATGAAGAGTCATTACATGTGGAGCTGGCGGATGAAGCATATTGCGTTGGACCAAAACTGAGTAAAGACAGTTATTTAAACATAACTAATATTATGAGTGTTGCATTGTCGACAGAGGCTGATGCGATACACCCGGGGTATGGATTTTTAGCAGAGAATGCTGACTTTGCAGAGATTTGCAGAGCATGCAATGTAATCTTCGTCGGTCCGACACCAGAAGCCATTCAAAAAATGGGAATTAAGGATGTCGCCAAGGAAACAATGAAATCTGCTGATGTACCGGTTGTACCTGGTTCAGAAGGAATTGTTGAAGGGGTAGAGCATGCAAAAGAAATTGCTTTGGAAATAGGCTATCCTGTTATCATTAAAGCAACTGCCGGGGGCGGCGGAAAAGGAATCCGCGTGGCCCGCTCCGAAGAAGAGCTAATAAAAGGAATGGAATTAACACAAAAGGAAGCGGAAACCGCCTTTGGAAATCCAGGTGTCTATATTGAAAAATATATCGAAGACTTTAGACATGTAGAAATTCAAATACTGGCTGATACGCATGGAAATGTTGTTCATCTTGGAGAAAGAGATTGCTCCATCCAGCGCCGTCTGCAGAAATTAGTGGAGGAATCACCTTCCCCTGCAATCAATGAAACACTGAGAGAACGGATGGGAGATGCTTCTGTAAAAGCTGCTCAAGCCGTGGATTATGTCGGTGCAGGAACGATTGAATACATTTTTGACAGACAATCGGAAGCATTTTACTTTATGGAGATGAATACCCGTATTCAAGTAGAGCATCCTGTAACAGAAATGGTTACCGGAGTGGATCTGATTAAAGAACAAATTCGAATTGCAGACGGTCAGGAGCTTGCGTTTACCCAAGAAGATATTACATTTGAGGGACATGCAATCGAATGCCGTATTAATGCGGAAAATCCATATAAGAATTTTATGCCTTCCGCAGGGGAGATTGAAATGTATCTGCCGCCTGGTGGACTTGGAGTTCGTGTGGACTCCGGCGCCTACAGCGGATATAGAATTCCACCATATTACGATTCCATGATCGCGAAGCTTATCGTTTATGCTTCCACCAGAAATGAAGCCGTAGAACGTATGAAGCGTGCTTTGGAAGAGTTTGTTGTTGAAGGAGTGCATACAACCATTCCATTCCAATATCAAATCATGAGCCATCCTGTGTTTAAAGAGGGAGACTTCAATACGAATTTCTTAACTGAATATCCAATCATCGAAGAAAAGGAAGATGAGGATAGCAAATAAGGAGTGAAGGCAATGAGTGATCAACTATTATTAGAGATACTTGAAGATGATAGCTTAGGCAGTGTACAGATTGTACCGGAAGTCCTTGAAGTTATCGCAGGACTTGCTGCAACGGAAGTAGATGGGGTAAAATCAATGCACGGCAGCTTTGCAACGGGTGTTGCGGAGAAATTTGGCAAAAAATCCCACGGTAAAGGGGTCCGCGTAGAATTAACGGATAATGGTGCTATTATTGATATTTATGTAATCCTTAAATTTGGAAAATCGATTCCAAAGGTTGCTGCCAAGCTGCAGACGAATATTAAGCATAATATTCAAACCATGACTTCTATCCAGGTGGAAGAAGTTAATGTTCATGTAGCAGGTATTCAAATGGATAATCAGGAAATTGTATAAATACAAGTACAATAAATGTTCAAATGAGAAGCGGAAAGATTTAGTTATTTTTTGAACATACCTTATGACTCATGCCTCAAAAAATAAAAATAAAGACAGATGTATGAATATACGTTTTAAAACAAAGAGAAGCACAGGCAAATGACCTGTGTTTTTCTTTTTGATAAATTGGCAAAAAAGGCTTCAGCTTTGTAAATTCTTTTTTATTTTTCTTAAAAAAGCGGGCATACGGTATCCTAGCCAAAAATAAGGGAAACGTGTTATGATTTTAACAGTAAATGAAAGAATGTAGAAGGAGACGTGTGATGAATCGACATAAAGCTAGAGAAAAAGCGTTTCAGACGCTTTTTCAGTTAGATATGAATGAAGATGAGGTAAGTTTAGCAATGGAATCATTGAAGGAAGAAGAGCGGAAAGACGTATTTCTGTCTATGTTGATTGAAGGCGTAATTACGTATAAAGAAACAATTGATTTAAAAATATCGGAGAACCTGGAAAAATGGTCGCTCGAGCGAGTTGCATCTGTAGAACGCACTATTTTAAGACTTGCTGTTTATGAATTATTATACATGGAGGATATCCCCCAAAATGTAACTATCAATGAAGCGGTAGAGCTGGCGCATACATTTGGAGATGAACAATCCGGTAAATTCATTAATGGTGTCTTATCAAAGGTTATTTCATAAGGAGGGAATTGATCATGACTGCAGAGTTATTAAACGGAAGAGAGCTGTCAGATGAGTTAAAAGAAGAAATGAAACATGAAGTAGAGATTTTAAAGCAACAGAATATCCACCCGCATTTAACGGTTATTCTGGTAGGAGATAATCCTGCGTCTAAATCTTATGTGAAAGGGAAAGAAAAAGCATGTGATTTCACGGGGATCTCGTCCAACTTAATTGAGCTGCCGGAATCGGTTTCCGAGCAGGAGCTGTTACAAGTGATTGAAGGGCAGAATAATGATAAGGATGTACATGGTATTCTTGTTCAATTGCCATTGCCTGATCATATTGACGAACAAAAGGTCATCCACGCTATTTCTCCTTTAAAAGACGTAGATGGTTTTCACCCGGTCAACATTGGAAAGCTTGTAAATGGAGAAGAAACCTTTTTGCCTTGTACTCCTTATGGGATTCTGACGATGCTTGAATCTAAAAATATTGAAATAGAAGGGAAGCGCGCTGTGATTATCGGACGCAGCAATATTGTCGGAAAACCGATGGGATTATTGCTGTTAGAGAGAAATGCGACAGTTACATATTGTCATTCCCGTACGCAGAACCTTCGTGAACTTGCGTTGGAAGCAGATATTTTAGTAGTTGCCATGGGCAGAGAGCATGCTGTTGACGGAAGCTATGTGAAAGAAGGAGCAGTAGTTATCGATGTTGGTATTAACCGCATGGACAATGGCAAGCTGACTGGTGACGTGGAATTTGAAAGTGCGAAGGAAAAAGCATCTTATATTACACCAGTTCCCCGCGGTGTCGGTCCGATGACGATTACAATGCTTTTAAAAAATACCATCAAGGCTGCTAAAGGACTGTCTGAAAAGTGAAAGATAATTATCTGACGGTTACTGCACTAACCAGGTATGTGAAGCGTAAGATAGATACAGACCCCCATCTGCGACAGGTTTGGCTGCGAGGGGAAATATCTAACTTTAAACACCATAGCCGCGGACACATGTATATGACCATTAAGGATGATAATGCCCGTATCCAGGCAGTGATGTTCTCTTCGAATAACAGCAGGCTTGTTTTTCGTCCGGAAAATGGCATGAGTGTGCTTATTCGGGGAGAGGTAAGTGTCTATGAAGCAAGCGGGCAATATCAGCTTTATATCCGTGACATGGAGCCAGACGGCATCGGGGCGTTGTATCAGGCTTTTGAGCAATTGAAAGAAAAATTGCAAACAGAAGGCTTATTTCTTGATGACCAGAAAAAAAAGATTCCTGCTTACCCGAATCATGTCGGCGTCATTACATCTCCAACCGGGGCAGCTGTCCGTGATATTGTGACAACGATTGAAAGAAGAGCACCTTCTGTGAAGATTACAGTGCTGCCGGTATCTGTGCAGGGTCCGCAGGCGACCAGTTCCATTGTGAAAAAGATTCAATATGCGAATGCTTTTCCAGAGGAGTATGACGTTTTGATTGTCGGCCGCGGTGGCGGGTCGATTGAGGAGTTGTGGAGCTTTAACGAAGAAGCAGTGGCACGAGCGATTTATGCATCGGAGATTCCTGTTATTTCTGCTGTGGGGCATGAAACAGATACAACAATTGCTGATTTTGTATCTGATTTACGTGCGCCGACGCCGACAGGAGCAGCTGAGTTAGCTGTCCCTTCGCAAAAGGAACAGCTTGATAAAGTATCGTATTTAGCGCAGCGTCTGTCACAGGTGATGCGTACAGATATACAAATGCATCGTAAACGATTGGAATCATTAAGCCAAACCTATGCATTTAAATACCCGAAACAGCTGATTGCCCAAAAAGAACAAGAACTGGATTCGATGCTGGATTCATTAAACAAGTCGTTAAAAGCAAGAATGGAACAGAAGCAGCTTCGTTACACGCATCTTAAACAGAGGCTGGATACACAGCATCCGGAGCAGGAAATAAAAACAGCAGCAGATAAAAATAGTAAATTGCTGGCGGAGTTAAACCGATCCATGAAACAGCTGTTTGCAAAAACAGAAAGCGACTTACAGACTTCTATCAACAAATTAACACTGGTTAACCCGCTTGCTGTTATGGCACGAGGTTATGGGATCAGCTATAGTCAAGATGGTGATGTGATTAAATCCATCAAGGATGTGAACGAAGGAGATCCAATCGATGTACGGCTGCAGGACGGATATCTACATGCAAACGTACAAAAGATAAAGGAGGTAGATCAGAGTGGCGGAAGAAAAGAAATATGATGAATTAACCTTTGAGCAAGCGATGGAAAAGCTCGAAGTTATTGTCAATAAACTGGAGGAAGGCGATGTTCCTCTTGAAAAAGCGATTGAGTATTATCATGATGGGATGAAGCTCTCTAAGCTATGCAATGAAAAATTAACCAATGTACAGGAAAAAATGGTTCATATTTTAAATGAGCAGGGTGAACTGGAGCCGTTTGAAGTAGAGGAGGACAAATAAGATGGCGCATAAACGATTACAGGCATATTTAACGTATTATCAGGAGGAGCTCGAAAAAGCGTATACAAGCTGTTTTAACAAGCTGGAAATACCGGGTAATTTAAAACAGTCCATGCTTTATTCCTTAGATGCCGGAGGAAAGAGATTGCGTCCTATTTTATTATTTGCCAGCTATGAAGCATACGGCCAGGATGTTCAAAAAGCGATGTCATCGGCGATTGCTCTTGAGATGATACATACCTATTCACTCATTCATGATGATTTGCCGGCCATGGATGATGATGATTACCGGCGCGGTATGTTAACGAATCATAAAAAATTTGATGAAGCTACAGCCATTCTTGCGGGCGATGCCTTGTTGACCTACAGCTTTGAATTAATTCTAAATGATCCATTGCTTACTGCAGATGAAAAGGTGACGCTCACCAGAGAATTAACTGCCTGCAGCGGTCCGAAAGGGATGGTCGGCGGACAGATTCTTGATATGGAAGCAGAGAAACAATCTGTTTCGTTAGAAGCCATGGAAGAAATTCATGCCTTGAAAACAGGAGAACTGATTCGTTTCGCTATTTTTGCAGGAGCGTATTTAGCAAATGCAACAGAAGAGCAGGTACGTTATTTAGAGAAATATGCTTATTATTTAGGGCTTATTTTTCAGGTGCAGGATGATATCCTGGATGTTTCCGGCGAGGAAGAAAAGCTGGGAAAACGGGTAGGCAGCGATGAATTAAACGAAAAAAGCACGTACCCTAAATTATTAGGCCTGGAAGGTGCAATTGCGCAAAAAGAAAAATACGTTCAACAAGCATATGAGAACTTGAAATTAGCCGGCGCAGAAGATTCTCTTTTAAAAGCGTTGACGGATTACTTTAGTGAAAGAGACCACTAAAAGCGTGTGTTGACACATTATATTATGTAAAGGAAACGGGTTATGAAAAAAAAGAAAAAAATTGCTGAGCTATTAGTAGAAAGAGAATTGGCGGAAGATATGGAAAAAGCGAAACGTGCGGTGATGGCGGGACTGGTTTATTCAGGAGAAGAGCGTGTGGATAAGCCGGGAAGCCTTGTTCCTGTCAATAAGCCGCTCCGAATCAAAGATAAACGTTTAAAATATGTAGGCCGCGGCGGCTATAAGCTTGAAAAAGCTCTTCAATTATTTTCAGTGTCTATTTCAGATAAAATTTTTATGGACATCGGCTCGTCGACAGGTGGTTTTACAGATTGTGCTTTAAAAAATGGCGCTAAAAAATGCTATGCCATTGATGTCGGCTATAATCAATTAGATTGGAAGCTCCGGAACGACCCTCGTGTGATTGAGATGGAACGGACAAACTTCAGACATGTTACACCAGAGACGCTCGAGTATGGTTTGCCTGAAGTTGCTTCTATTGATGTTTCTTTTATTTCGCTGAAGCATATATTCCCTGTTCTGGCGACATTACTGCATGAAAAGAATGATGTTATTGCGTTAATAAAGCCGCAATTTGAGGCTTTAAGAGACCAGGTTGGTGAAAAAGGGATTGTCAGAGATCCGGCAATTCATCTGGAGGTTCTCGAAAAAGTGGTAAATTATGCAGCGATGGCTTCATTTACTTTAGTAGATATAACATACTCTCCTATTAAAGGAACAGAAGGCAATATTGAATTTCTGGCACATTTCAAATGGAGAAATGAAGAAACGCCAAAAGAAATCGGATTAGAAGAAGTTGTCAGGGAAGCACAGCAGGCATTGACTCAATAATTCTGGAACACATGACATATCACATTATAAGAAGATGTATGCACTATAAGGAGGGTTTATACGTGAGTAAAATACAACGCCATATTAAAATTCGTGAACTGATCACAGAAAACATTATTGAAACACAAGATGAGCTTGTCGATTCATTAAAAAATCTTGGCTATAACGTCACACAGGCTACCGTATCACGGGATATTAAAGAACTGCAATTGGTAAAGGTACCGACGAATACAGGTCAATATAAGTATAGCCTGCCTGCAGATCAGCGTTTTAATCCGCTGCAAAAACTGCAGCGGTTGATTGTGGATACGTTTGTCAAAATAGAGAATGCAAGTCATTTTATTATTTTAAAAACACTCCCTGGAAATGCCCACGCAGTCGGCGTCTTGATCGACAATTTGGATTGGGAAGAAATCATGGGAACCATCTGCGGGGACGATACTTGTTTAATTATATGCAGGACACCTGAACATGCGGAGGATATCAAAAATCGATTAATTGGAATGCTTTAAAATTATTTAGTCGGGGTGAGGCAGCATGTTAACTGAATTATCTATAAAAAACTTTGCGATTATTGAAGAATTATCCTTAAACTTTCAAGAAGGCCTTACTGTTTTGACGGGGGAGACTGGTGCAGGAAAATCGATTATCATTGATGCTATCCAATTATTAGCCGGAGCAAGAGGTTCTGTAGACTTTGTTCGACATGAATCGAATAAAGCGGAGATTGAAGGATTATTTTTCATCGATCACGAAAAGCACCCTATTTACCAAGTAGGAAAAGCATATGGGATTGAAATCAGTGATGAACAAATTGTACTTCAGCGGACCATAACCTCCTCTGGAAAAAGCATCTGCCGTGTAAATAGTAAATTAGTGACACTGGCTATTCTCCGGGAATTTGGAAAAACATTGATTGATATCCATAGTCAGCACGAGACGCAATCGCTGATGGATAATGAGCAGCATATTGATTTTTTAGATCTCTATCTTGGAGATGACATGAAGGAAGCAAAAAAGGATTATCAGGATATTTATAACCGTCTGGAAAATCTGAAGAAAAAGTACCGCAGCCTGAATGACAATGAGCAGGAGATGGCACAGCGCCTGGATCTGCTCCAATTCCAACAGCAGGAATTAACAGAAGCACAGCTTATCCCGAATGAGGATACGGCGCTTGAAGAAGAGCGCAATCAGCTTGCAAATTATGAAAGGATACATCAATCTCTTTCGGATGCTTATTTTTCTTTATATGGCGAGCAGCATGGATTAGAATTAGTCAGCCACGCACAATCAGCTTTACAGGACGGAGCAGATTTAGATCCTTTTATTGCTGAAAAATTGGACAGTATATCTAATCATTATTATATGCTGGAAGAACTCACGTATGATATTCGCAATTATCTTGACCAGCTGCAATTTAATCCGGAGCGCCTGAATGAGATTGAACAGCGGATGGATGAATTGAACAGATTAAAGCGTAAATACGGTCCAACGGTGGAAGAAATGTTAGACTACTTAGGACGCGTTGAAGAAGAAATCGAACAGATTACAAATCGGGAAACGCATTTAAATACACTTGTAACAGAAATTGATGAGGTTGAAAAGGATGCTTTATTAGAAGCAGATCAGCTTCATCACTTACGAAAACAAGCCGCGGAAACATTAACGAACGATATCCACCGGGAATTAAAAGACCTCTATTTAGAAAAGACGACCTTTTCCATTGATTTTGAGGATTCAACGCAGCGGAAGCTGAAATCAAACGGCTATGATAAAATACTTTTCCGCATTTCCACCAATGTCGGCGAGCCTTTAAAAGACCTCACAAAAATAGCTTCAGGAGGAGAATTATCAAGAATCATGCTTGCTTTGAAGAAGATTTTCTCAAAGCATCAGGGCATTACGAGTGTTATTTTTGATGAAGTGGACACCGGAGTCAGCGGAAGAGTCGCACAGGCAATTGCTGAAAAAATCCATGAAATATCGCTGGAATCACAGGTTCTGTGTATTACACATCTTCCGCAGGTCGCTGCTATGGCAGATACGCATAAATTTATTCAGAAAAAGGAAAAGGAAAATCGCACTTTTACTTCTGTTATTGAATTAAATAATACGGAACTGATTGAGGAATTAAGCCGGATGATTACTGGAACAAAATTAACAGATACAGCAAAAGAACATGCGAAAGAAATGTTAACATTGGCAGATCGTTTTAAAAAATCAAATTAAAGGGATAAAAACGTTAAAAAAATCGGACAATAACTGTACCGGTTTTTTCTTTTTCCTGTACTTACAAATTTCGTTAATCACATGTCCTTTTGCATCTTAAGAATAACAACACTATACGTCCGTTTATCTATATTTTTAGAGGAAAAGATACACATATCACATAGGTTGTTCCAGTTTAAACTGCCCTCCAACTGCAAAAAGTATATGTACAGAAAGATAATATTTTTTGTATGAGGAGGAGACGATTTATGAGCAAAACAAACAAAATCAGATGGACATATAAAATCAGCTCGCTATTATCGCTTGCTTTTATATTGTTTTTTATTTCCCCTTCCTTTATCCACGCAGATACTTCCATGCAAGGGTATAAAGAGGTTTTTCAAGACTATCCTATCCTTCCTTTTTTCAATAATGAAGAGCATACGAATAAAGAGGATAATCAGGGGCAGCATCAACGTCTGGAGGATGTAAGAGTAGTACCGGGAGGACAATCCATTGGAGTGCAGTTAGAAACGAAAGGTGTACTGGTTGTCGGTCATCATCAAGTGAAAATGTCTGAAGGAGTAAAGTCTCCGGGAGAAGCCGCTAAAATAAATATTGGTGATACAATTGTTGAAATAAATGGTCAAAAGATCAATCATATGACAGACATTAAACCGATTGTTGATCACAGCGGTAAGGAAAATAAAAAAATGCAAATCAAGCTGAAACGCGGAGATAAGTATATTGAAACAAACCTGCAGCCGATTTTCGACAAAAAAGAAAATGCTTACAAAATTGGTTTATATATCAGAGATACAGCAGCAGGTATTGGAACAATGACATTTTACGAGCCGGAAACAGGGAAATATGGCGCGTTAGGACATGTTATTTCGGATATGGATACGAAGAAACCGATTGACATCAAGCAGGGATCCATTATCCATTCTTCTGTAACTGCAATTGAAAAGGGTGATAATGGTTTACCGGGAGAAAAACAAGCTTCCTTTCAAACGCAAGAAAAAAGAATTGGTAATATCACGAAAAATACGGATTATGGAATATTTGGGGTATTAGAAAAGGAGGTAAATCATGAAAAATATGATGAAACCTTTCCTGTCGCACTATCCCATGAAGTCAAAGAAGGGCCTGCAAAAATTCTTACTGTAGTGGATGGAGAGAAGATTGAAGAATTTGACATTGAAATTATCAGCAGTGTTCCTCAAAAATCAGCATCTACAAAGGGAATGGTTATTCAAATTACCGATCCGCGATTATTAGAATTAACTGGCGGAATTGTTCAGGGAATGAGCGGAAGCCCTATTATTCAAAATGACAAGGTTATCGGTGCAGTAACACATGTGTTTGTAAATGATCCTACCTCGGGATACGGTGTTCATATCGAATGGATGCTTGAAGATGCAGATATTATTCAATCTGATTTGAATGAAGCTGCAGCGTAGCAGCTGCTGTCATTCCGGTTAAGCTTTCTTTTCCCTAACAGAATAAAATAATAAATCAATAATTAAAAATGTCTGTAGTAGCGTTTGCTATTATAGACATTTTTTAGTTTTTAAATAATCATTAAAATATAGTATGTTTATTGGAAATATGCATTTTATTTCCAACTACTATCTGATATAATGAAAACGGATACAATAATACGTTGAAAATTGTGTCGAAAGTTGGTGAAAAAAAGAGAAAAACGAAGAATACTTGAGAAAATCGAAATAAATCAAAAGTTTTTTGATTTTAAAGAGGATATTTATGTTTTTTGTAGAATATGATATAGGTGCATAAAAAGCAAAAGGAGGATTTTTTAGTGAGTAAAATATCTGTGTGTTTTGTTGATGATAATCGTGAGTTAATACAATTAATGGAGGACTTTTTTGGGGAACAGGAAGAAATTGAAATTGTCGGAACAGCATTAAACGGAAGGGACTGCCTCCCGTTGATTGAAGAGAAAACACCGGATGTGCTGGTATTAGATATTATTATGCCGCATATGGATGGAATAGCTGTTTTAAATGAAATTAAAAAAATGGAATTAACTAAAAAACCACATATTATTATGTTGACTGCATTTGGTCAGGAAGAAGTGATGAAGAAGGCAGTTGATTTAGGAGCTTCTTATTTTATCCTGAAGCCGTTTGACATACAGAATCTGGCTGATCAAATTCTGCAGGTTCAGGGAAGTGCGGTTTCCAGAGTATCAAATATGACGAAAACAAATATTGAAAGTAAGAAAAAGCAGGACCTGGAAGCGAATATAACCAATATTATTCATGAAATAGGCGTGCCTGCGCATATTAAAGGATATATGTACTTAAGAGAAGCAATTACTATGGTTTATAATGATATTGACCTTTTGGGGTCCATCACAAAAGTGCTTTATCCGGATATCGCCAAAAAATTCAATACAACTGCTTCCCGTGTAGAAAGAGCAATTCGCCATGCAATAGAGGTAGCTTGGAGCAGAGGGAATATTGATTCCATTTCAGCATTATTTGGTTACACCATCAATATTTCTAAAGCAAAACCGACGAATTCTGAATTTATTGCGATGGTAGCTGACCGATTACGATTGGAGCATAAGGTATCGTAATATGGCCTGCAAGTATTGACAAAAAGCTTTAAATAACTAGCAACCCGTATTGTCACAGAAGGAAATTATATAAAACCTGCCGATGCATCCAATAAACAGGAAGCAGTACAGCCATTTATGAAGAAAAGAGTTGTACAATTTTATTTGTTACAAGTAAATTGCAAAATTTGTGTTTTTAATAAATATTCTAAAAAGTTGGGACATTACTTATTTTTTGATTAGAACTGTTTTCTTTTTATAAAATGAAAGGCTGTGTATATGCTTTATTCACTTATCCAAGAATAAAAACAGCAACCTGGTACCAAAGTGCAAGAGCAATAATCACAAGAGCAGAAATGATTTTTATCAAATTCTTTTTGGAAAAATAGTTCTTGTCCGGGTAAACTTCTAAAAAAGTGACAATGATGAGAAGAGCTGATAAAAATGGCAGTGTTAAATAATCTGCAATCTTTGTTAAATAGATAATTCCCAGAATAAAGCTGATAATGGTGATTGGAAGATAAAGCCAGCGTTTCTTTTTTAACGTTTCAGTCAATTTTATACACTCCTTATACTTGTACTTTATATTAAGCATATTATGAATGGATTAATTTTATACTAGAAAAAAGGTTAACAGGCACATCTGACAAATGTGCCCGTTAACCTTTTTTGACTGGCCGATAAAATCACCTATAGAGGATGTTCTAACGTTTCTGCTATGTGCAGCTTATACTGCCCGCATGCTCCTGCTCTAAAGCACATTCCTTTTAGTGGATATGACGGTATAAGCCGATTACCTTGCCGAGAATAGATACGTTTTCGTAATAGAGAGGTTCCATCGTTGCATTTTCGGGCTGGAGGCGGAAACGGGTCTTTTCTTTAAAAAAACGTTTGACAGTCGCTTCATTTTCATCCGTCATTGCTACAACGATATCTCCATTATCCGCAGAGCTTTGCTGTTTTACGATAACCATATCTTTGTCGAGGATGCCTGCTTCAATCATACTGTCTCCATCAATGACAAGTACAAACAGATTATCCTCCGGTCCGGCAGAAGAGCTGGGAACGGGAATAAACTCTTCCACATTTTCAATCGCAGTAATCGGGATTCCGGCTGTTACCTTCCCTATTACAGGTACATAAATGGCCTTATCCTTAGGCGCATCATTCTCATTATTATATATGATCTCGATGGCACGAGGTTTGGTCGGGTCTCTCCGAATATATCCTTTGTTTTCTAATCTTTCTAAATGACCGTGAACAGTAGAGCTTGAAGCTAACCCGACAGCTACTGCAATTTCACGTACGGAAGGCGGATAGCCCTTCTGCTCTACTTGATCTTTAATAAAGTCAAAAATCATCTGCTGTCTTTTTGATAGTTTTGTCATGACTTACTCCCCTCTAGCATAGGTATTTGTTATTCATAGTATAGCATTGAATGAATCAATTTACAAACAAATGTTCTAAAAAGTATTGACAGGAACAGTTGTTCTAAATATACTATAGTAAGAACAACTGTTCCGGAACCAGATAAAATATCGAAGGGGAGTTTTAATATGTTTGAAAAACTGATGAAGTCTGATGCTTTTTATATTGTAGCTTTTATTATTGCGTTAATATTTTTATATACGATGATGGTTACAATTTAAGTGATTGACCAGACGACTGATTTCCTTGCTTATTTTGTAGAGAGCAAATATGCTGGTAAGACAGATTCTGTAAAGAATTGTCACCGAAAAGTTGAAAAAGAGCGGTTTATTATTGGAGGATAAAACATTGAGAACGATTATTTATTGTCGGGTAAGTACAGAAAAAGAAACACAAGAAACATCACTTCAAAGACAATATGAAGAGTTATCTGCGCTGGCCGATAAATTAAATTTTACGGTTGTGGATTGTATTCAGGAGAAGGCCAGCGGCTATGACATTGATAGAGATGGCATATTTAAGCTTCTTGATTATTTTTCTCATCAAGAAGCTGATTGTCTTTGTATTCAAGATGAAACAAGGCTTGGAAGAGGAAATACAAAAATTGCTTTATTTCATCAGCTCCGGAAAATTAATATCCCCATTTACACGGTTACCCATGAAGGAGAACTTGAGCTGAATGAAGCGGATTCGATGGTGTTGAACATCGTCGGTATAGTGGAAGAATATCAGCGTAAACTACATAATATGAAAATAAAAAGGGGAATGCGACGTGCTGTATCAAATGGGTATAACCCTCAAGAAAATTTACATCATATCAATCAATCCCCGGGAAGAGAACGCGCTGAAATTCCGATGGAAGAGATTGTGCGGCTGCGGCAGAATAAATTAACGTTTCAAGAAATCACAACAGTTTTAAAAGGACTTGGATTTCATGCATCAAAGGCAACCATCCATCGCCGCTACCAGGAATATATCAATTCCTTGAATGAAAGTGAATCGTGACGTAAGATAAAGAAACAGGAAGGTTATTTTAACTCCTGTTTTTTTAATCGAAGGAGGGACAAGCTATGTTGTCTAAAGATAAATTAAATAGAATAAATATGTTAGCTAATAAAGCGAAAAGTGAAGGCTTAACAGAAGAAGAAAAAACAGAACAGCAAAATCTTCGAAAAGAATACCTGGCAAATGTACGGGGTTCTTTTAAAAATCATCTAAAAGGGATGACAGTCATTGACCCGGCCGGGAATGATGTGACCCCGCAAAAGCTTCGTGATTACCAGGAACGTAATAAGAAACACTGATACATCATATTAACTTAGCTTGTATCGTATCGGATTTCATTATAAAATAGAGGAAGAAACAGAATATGTTTTGAAGTGGAAGGAGAAAAACAATGACACAACAAGTTGAGGAACTATCCATCAATACCATTCGCACGCTCTCCATCGATGCAATTGAAAAAGCAAACTCCGGGCATCCGGGATTACCGATGGGTGCGGCACCGATGGCGTATACACTCTGGACAGATTTTATGAATCACAATCCAAAGCATTCCAAATGGTTCAATCGTGACCGTTTTGTATTGTCTGCAGGTCATGGTTCCATGCTGCTGTACAGTCTGTTACACTTATCAGGCTATAATGTATCTATCGATGATTTAAAAGGATTCCGCCAATGGGATTCGAAAACACCGGGACATCCGGAAGTGCATCATACGGATGGTGTAGAAGCAACAACGGGTCCATTGGGACAAGGCATTGCGATGTCAGTAGGAATGGCAATGGCGGAAGCACACTTAGGTGCTGTGTATAATAAAGAAAAGTATAATGTGGTCGATCATTATACATACGCGATTGTCAGTGACGGAGACTTAATGGAAGGAATCTCGCATGAAGCTGCATCGTTAGCCGGCCATATGGGCTTAGGTAAACTGATTGCTTTGTATGATTCCAATGATATTTCATTAGACGGCGATTTAGACCGTTCTTTCTCTGAGAATACGGAACAACGCTTTAAAGCATATGGCTGGCAGGTATTGCGGGTGGAAGACGGCAATGATGTCAACGCCATTCGCCAGGCAATCAAAGAAGCACAGCAAAACCAGGACCAGCCGACATTGATTGAAGTAAAAACAGTTATCGGTTATGGTTCTCCAAATAAATCTGCTTCCAGTGCTTCCCATGGCGCACCGCTTGGGGCAGATGAAGTGAAACTGACTAAAGAAGCCTATAAATGGACGCATGAAGATTTCTATGTGCCGGAGGAAGTATATGCTGACTTTAAAGAAAAAATCGTGAATGACGGTTCCGAAAAAGAAGCAGCATGGGACGAGCTGGTTGCTGCTTATCAAGAAGCCTATCCGGAATTAGGAAAACAGTTCGAGCTTGCTTTAAAAGGAGAGCTTCCTGAAAACTGGCATGAAAATCTTCCTGTATTTGAAGAAGGATCTAAATTTGCTACACGTGCGTCCTCCGGGGAAGTATTAAACGCTGTAGCTAAATCCGTTCCGAATTTCTTTGGCGGAAGTGCCGACCTTGCCGGTTCGAACAAAACAACAATCAATGACGAAGCGGACTTTACCAAGGCAGATTATGCCGGACGTAATATCTGGTTTGGTGTACGTGAACATGCAATGGGTGCTGCTTTAAATGGAATGGCGCTTCACGGAGGACTTCATGTCTTCGGTGGAACCTTCTTTGTCTTCAGTGACTATTTACGTCCATCCATTCGTCTGGCGTCGATTATGAATATGCCGGTAACGTATGTGTTTACGCATGATTCGATTGCAGTCGGGGAAGACGGTCCGACCCATGAGCCTGTGGAGCAATTAGCTGCTTTACGTGCGATGCCTCATCTTTCATTAATCCGTCCAGCGGATGCGAATGAGGTACAGGCAGCATGGCGCTTAGCTTTGGAATCAACAGATCAGCCGACAGCGCTTGTATTGACACGTCAAAACCTGCCTACCTTAGCAAATACCGCAGAATTAGCCTATGAAGGGGTTAAAAAAGGTGCGTACATTGTAAGTAAATCCGAAAAAGAAACACCGGATGCGCTTCTTTTAGCTACCGGTTCCGAGGTTCAACTGGCAGTTGCAGCACAGGAAGCATTGAAGGAAAAAGGTGTCGATGCACAGGTAGTAAGTATGCCTTCATGGGATCGCTTTGAAGCGCAGGATGAAGCATATAAAAACGAAGTACTTCCAAAAGAAGTCACAGCCAGAGTCGGGATTGAAATGGCTGCGTCATTCGGATGGGACCGTTATGTAGGCTTTGAAGGAAAAACACTCACAATTGACCGTTTTGGTGCTTCTGCGAATGGCGATTTATTGATTGAGAAATTTGGTTTTACAGTAGATAACGTTGTTCAATTAGTAGAAGAAGTGACGAAATAAGGAATATTTAAATATTTTATGTCATGAGGAAGAGAGATGCTAGCATCTCTCTTCTTTCGTATCTATTATAATTGTTGCTCGATAAAATGGATGATTTCTTTCCGTTCTTGTTCGGTGCAGGAAAACTGTTGCTCTATAGTTTCCAAATATTTTCCAGCCTTTTTCAGCTCTGCAACGCTTTTTTTCATATAGGATTTATAATGGTTATTTATTTTGTTAATTTCACCAGCATATTTCTCATCTGTTCCAGGCGTGACGGTTTCTTCGTATAAATCAATAACTACTTCCCCTTCTCTAGTTGGGAAAAATTCATGGGGATCAGTACTGTCAAATATACAAAAATCCAAATCTGGAACTAATACCATATCAATACTATTTGGATCAAAACTACAATGATAAATTTCAGTATCATAACCATATTCAATACAAGCACTCGCTACTTTTTTCATAAATGTTGACTTGCCTGTTCCAGCTCTCCCTTTTACATAAAAAACGCAGGATAGTTTTTCTGTAATATGAGGGACGACATTGACCGGACCATCTACAGTTGTGGTACCAAAAAGGCGGTGATACTCGTGGCCATCTTGATCCTTCTTCGATTGTCCTTCTAAGACTTCTTGAATAAACGTATCGGCAATTTCATTCGCCCGCTTAAAGTTCATTTCTTTAATATAGATCTCTTCCAGATCATCATGTATGCGTAACCCTGTTTCCAAATGTTTATATGCTTTTTCTGTGTAGTGAATGAATTTTTCTTCTAGTTTCTCTTTTCTTACCGAAATGTCTTGTGTAAATCGATTTAAATCCAGTTCGATTCCTTCACGCATATCATCTGGTATAATGGAATCATTTAAAAAAGCGAGTCTCTTTTCAGGTATAACCACACCATCCAAATAATGTTCACCCAACGCACTTTTTAACACTTCTACTTCATAGGTAGCTTCATATTTTGTGATTATATCTTTTAAAATTTTTGCTTTCACCGTTTGAGAAGAGTGTTTTAAACGAAAGATTTGCTGTATACGTTCTAAATTGGAAGGCAGTAAATTCACAAATCCCACCGCTGTATTTGCCGTAACATAATAATAATTTCTCAAGAAGACACTTCCTTTTTGATTTGAAATTTTGGGCTTTTGTTTAATTAATTTATGCTGCTTCCCATTTTTGGTGAATGTAATTGGTTGTTTGATAGTGGATCAATACCAAAATCAATGGTTGACAGACAGTAGTTAAATTGATAGTGGTAACCGCTACGGAAAAATACTGCGCTAATTAGTCTCTTTACTCATATCTATTCATTAATATCAACCATTGATTTTGGTGAAGAGCCTTGATAGTATAACATAATTATTTGATATGATAATTGTATCAATGATGATATGGAAAAAATGTTTCAAAAGAAATTCAAGTAGGGGAAAGCAGAAATCAAAAATCAGCAGATTGACAGACTTCTCTTAAATTCCTGAAAGAGAAAAGTAGACGCCAAGTTTTCTTTATTGTTTCGACAAAAGAAGTTGTTCTTTGCACACTATTATGACAACTTTCGGAAATAGATTCCTCTATAATGATAGTCAAAGGGGGAATACGTGATGAATGAATACGCAATTTATTGGATAGAAGAAAATGTAGCAAAAAATTATTATCATAAAAGTGATTTATTACATCGTTTCTTTTTAGAATGTGCTGAAAAAGAGGACGAAGTAATAATTAGAAAGCAATTTCGATTTATCACTCGAAAAATCCATTTTTACAAGTTTGCTATGCATTTAAAGACGTTTTCTTCGCCGGATATTTATGTGAAACGAATTGGAAATAGAGTGCTTGTAAAAAAAGGAGAAGAATCACTCTGCTTATATATTGAAAATGGGGAATTGATTTTAAGGTGTCGCCATTTAGCCGTTGCGGTATCACTGCTTTTTCCTATATTAGAAGATATTCATCCTTATTTCTTTGTCCAAGGAAAAGATACACCACAATATGGATGGATTTCTCCTAAATCTATAAAAGAGCTCAATGATGAAAGTCAAGTGTTGTATAATTTCCTCTAATCTAATATACTGTATTAGAGACAACACGAAGGAGGAAATTTTGTAACATGAGTACGATATGGGTAGTATTAATTGCAATTGCAGCTTTAATTGCTGGTGTTGCTCTTGGATTTTTCATTGCTAGAAAATATATGATGAACTACTTGAAAAAGAATCCGCCAATAAATGAGCAAATGCTTCGTACATTGATGATGCAAATGGGCCAGAAGCCGTCACAGAAGAAAATTAATCAAATGATGCGGGCGATGAATAATCAGAATCAGTCTGGGAAATAATTGATAATTATTTTATGGACAAGCACTAAAACCACTTTTTAGAAGGTGGTTTTTCTTATTGGTCAAAATTTTTTTCAGCATAGTAAAAATTTAAATTGTGCAGGATCAAAGTGCTCGGGTTTAGAAGCGCTTTGTCAGTATACATAGGATGTGCGGACACGTTGGAATCAGTATATGGTCATCCAGGTAAAGCTTAACGAAGGGGAGTTTTTCAAAAAAAATAGTCATTCGCCTTCCCAATTTGAATGAAGCTGCATAAGTTAAAGTAGTTCGAATAGAGGAGGTTATATACACATGGGTAGAGAAGAATGTTGTGATAATCGTCAAAGCTTTGGCTCAGCGGGCTTTGCGTTATTAGTTGTGTTATTTATTTTGTTGATTATTATTGGAACAGCATACTCCGGCGGCAACCAGTGCTACACGGGTGGCTACTACTGTTAATGATTAAAAAACCTGGTATTCGTGAAAGGGATTTCGATAAGCGGGCTTCTGCTTTCAAAAATCTCTTATGCACTGGCGCCCAAGCCTTTGCTCGAATGCCCTATTTGCTGAAAAACAAGAAGACGTCCTGGCGGATGAATTGCCAGGGCGTCTTTTTTCAATTAGTTTCCCAGGTTTTGCAATGTTTTTAACGATACTTTTTTACGTAAATAAATGTGTGCTATATCGGTAACAATGAACGTGGAAAGCAGTAAAATAAGCATAATCAGATAAACATTCGTTATATTCATATTCCAAAGAATAATCGTTATCATCCCGAAAAGAGCAATTTGTCCAAGCGAAATAAAGAAAGGGATGAATCTCCCTTTAAATAATTCCTGTTCGTCTGTCCAGTGAAGCTTTGGATGATAGACATCAATAAAGAAGTTAATCACGACGGCTAACCAATTATACAACAAGGTAATTCCTATCCAGCCAATGAATATATGAATTGGAATGTTTACATAAATGCCGACACCAATAAGCAATAAAAACGGCAGCATAGACATAAGATAGGCAACATATAATTTTGCGTTTATCAAATGCTGAAATGGTATTGGCAAAAATAAATTTAATTTTATGCTTGCTCCTTCTCTGGAAATAGCAGTGGAGGCTGTAACATTGGTACTTAATAAAAAAATCGATATCATAAATAAGGTCAGAAAAAGATTTTTTTCTGGTGCAGCAGAGACAAGTGCTGCCAGATCATTTCCCATATCCAAAAATAGAATCACCGTTATAAATACCGGGAAAAATAATGCCTGAATGACACACTGCATTAGAAAAGCAGGGGTGCGAAAAATCATTTTAAATTCCTTCAGCAGATATGTTTTTAAAATTGAACGCTGCTGTGTTAATTTTTGAGATGCTTTAGCTGATAAATTTCCTTTGCTTCCCGAACTCATTCCCCGGACACCCTTCAAATAAAATCGCTGTCCAGCCCAAATAAATAAGAGAACACAAAGGATAAACACAGCCAGAAGTGCAAGCAGGAAAAGAAGACCGGACCAATCAGCCGCAAAATGGAGACTGCCTGCTCCGAAATAAGCCGGTGGAAAGATCATGGTTATCATTCGCAGTAAACCTTCTTGCTCCTGCATATAGGTCGTAAACGTATCAAGCATTGCCGCATCGTCCATGTTGAGACGAACAAGTACGTTAACGAGAATAACAAATAGTAAGGAACCGATACCCATAAATATTTTGGAGCGATCCTTGTTTTTGGCGATATTGACATAACGCATGATAAACATCAGGATAACCGCTACAAGACTAAATGGAATAATTGGAAAAATGATAAACAAAATGAAGCCATAGACATAAAATAGAATAGGCGCACTGCTGATACTTCCATACATAAATAAAAATGGCAGAAATAAAAGTGCTGCAATGCCATAATTATAAATTAGCGGATTTGCTGCTTTGCCAACCAATAATTGATAAGGATGTACCGGCAGTGGAATATAAGCTGTAATATCATCAGAAAAATAAAAAGCAGATAAAATCATAATAAATGAAAGAAAAAACAGGATAGCTGCAATAAAAAGCAATGCCAAACCGAGTAGCATACTTTCCTGGTTTACTTCAGCCAGCATGTGATAAGCATGTGTAACCATAGAATGTATTCCTTGCATAAGCATAATAAAAAATGGAATAAGAATCAGGGAAACAATAATATAAATCCATGTATTACTTTGTTTGCCTGCTGAAGAATACTGCATTCTTAACATTATTTTTGTAATTGTCCATGTATTACGCATCATTGGTTAGCTCCAAAAATACATTTTCCAGAGATTGGTCGGTTTGATATTCTGCCTGCAGTTCATCAATTGTTCCATAAAATAAAAGCTCTCCGTGATTAATAATTGCCACTTCATCACAGAGCTGTTCTACGACCTCCAGGCCATGGCTGGAGAAGAAAACCGTATTTCCTTTATCAGCGTGCTCCCGCATCATTTGTTTTAAAGCATAGGACGATTTTGGATCCAGACCAGTTAATGGTTCGTCTAAAATCCAAATATCCGGATCGTGCAGCAGTACAGAAGTAACCATTATTTTTTGCCGCATTCCATGAGAGTAACTCTGAATATAATTTCCCAAGGCATGGTCGATTGAAAATTGTTTTGTATAATAGGCTATCTTTTCCTGCCGCACGTCCTCAGGAACCTGATAAATATCAGCAATAAAATTAAGGTATTCCAAGCCTTTTAGCCTCAGAAAAATATCAGAACGGTCTGGAACAAATCCAAAAATCTCTTTTGCCTTTAAGGGCTCTTTATCAATATCAATGCCATTTAAAGTAATTGTTCCTTTATCGATGGGTAAGATACCGGTCATCATATTGATTGTGGTAGATTTCCCAGCGCCATTTGGTCCAAGAAAGCCGACGATTTTTCCATCTGGGATGGTCAATGATAAATCTTGGATAATATGATGATGTCCATCAAAGCTTTTATTGATTCGAGAAATTTCTATCATCCAAAAACCTCCATTTCTACACTTATATTAGAAATTGTATTGTCAGGTAAATATAAACTTATCGTAACATGCGGCTGCATTTTCACAAAATTAATTTCCCATCTTTAAGAAATAAAAGGCATTTTCTTTTCGAAGGTGATTGGATTTATCACCTTGCAAATAATAGCCAGCAGTATGGTTTCTTTTTAAAAAATGAGCAATGCTCATACAAGCAAAGGTAAGATACTGTTCGTTTCAGAAAGGTTGTGTTAGAATTTACAATGGACTCTGGGTATGAAACCTCATTTAATATTTAATGGATTTCTTATAAAGTATCGTGTATATAGAAGACAGAAAGGAAGAAGAATGAATGATAACAAGAAAAAGTAAGCGGGAAGTTCAGCAAATGCAGGAAGCAGCTGATTTGCTGGTAGCCACACATAAAGAAATCGCAAAACGGATTAAACCGGGCGTAACAACACTCGAATTGGACGCATTTGTAGAAAGATTTTTAGAAGAGCATGGAGCAACGCCGGAGCAAAAAGGCTATAATGGCTATCCTTATGCGATTTGCGCTTCTTTAAATGATGAAATTTGTCATGGCTTTCCAACAGATAGACCCTTAGAAGACGGAGATATTGTAACTATTGATATGGTTGTTAATTTAAATGGAGGCTTGGCTGATTCTGCGTGGACATATGCTGTCGGCAATGTAGACGAAAAAGGACAGAAGCTGATTGAAGTAACGAAGGAAGCATTGTACAAAGGTCTTGCTCAGGCAAAGCACGGCAATCGTTTGGGTGACATAGGCCACGCGATTCAATCGTATGCGGAGGCGGAAGGTTTTTCTGTTGTGCGAGATTTTACCGGCCATGGAATCGGACCGACGATTCATGAAGATCCGCATGTACCACATTACGGACTGCCAAATAAAGGCATTCGTTTAAAAGAGGGAATGGTTATTACGATTGAGCCAATGATCAATGAAGGCGACTGGCGCAGCAAGATGGATGATAATGGCTGGACTGCAAGAACGGTTGATAAAGGACGCTCCGCCCAGTTTGAGCATCAAATCGTTGTTACAAAGGAAGAGCCGATTATTTTAACAGAGCAGGATAAATAATAAAAATACTCCCTAATGTGTGAGCATGAAATTTCGCATTAGGGAGTATTTTTTCGATTATTTTTTCGCTGTTCGGGCTCCAAATAAAATAGTAATCACGGGACTTAACAGGCAGAAAAATGCAAACGGCAGGTAGGTCAGTACAGGAATGCCTAAGACATCTGCGATAAACACTCCGCATACGCTCCAGGGAACAAGCGGATTAATTACTGTTCCTGCATCTTCCAACGTACGGGATAATGCTTTTTTCGTTAGCCCGGCTCTTTCATAAATTTGCTGAAATGTTTCGCCGGTTAACAGAATTGATAAATACTGCTCCCCGATAAAAACATTCACCCCAATTGCCGTCCCTGCAGTGGAAGCGATGATGGACCTTGTTCTTTTAAGTCGTTTTTGCAGTGCTTCTAAAATGGCCGGCAAAATACCAGTAACAAACAATAATCCGCCAAAGCTTAAAGCGAGAAGTACAAGGGCGATCGTGAAGAACATGCTTTCCAGACCGCCTCTTGTAATTAATTCATTAACAGGATCAAAATCAGAATTTCCAGTATAGCCGCCAAACCAGATAGCAGGAATAGCGCTTAAAGGAAATTTATTAACAGCAATCGCAATGATACTGGCAACGACACTGCTTATAGATAAAGATAAGAAAGCAGACAATTTAAAAATTGTACAGCCAATCAATACTATCAATGGGATCCAGGAACTCCAATGTATCAATCCTGTTCCTTGTAATGCCTCCTGATACTGTGCAATATTATTGCTGGCATGGGAGCCACTTGGTGATAGTATTGCAAAAGCAATAAACGAAATAATAAATGCAGGAATCGTTGTTAAACTAATATGTTTAATATGTTCAAATAAATCGACACCGACGATCGTTGAAGCAAGGTTGGTTGTATCAGATAATGGAGACATTTTATCACCAAAGAAAGCTCCGGAAACAATTGCTCCTGCTGTAATCGCCAAAGAAGCGTCCATCGCCCCGGCCATTCCTATCAGAGCAACGCCGACAGTTGCAGTAGTAGTCAGGGAGCTTCCTAAAGAGATACCAATAATACCGGTAATAGCAAAAACAACCGCATAAAACCATGTAGTTGAGATAAGAGATAAACCAGTTGTCATCAAGACAGGAATGGTTCCGCTTATCATCCAGCTGCTGATTAGAATACCAATTACAAAGAATAAGAATACCGCTCCCATTGCAGAACCGGCTCCTAAGCCCATCGCCTTTTGCAGAGATTGGTAAGTGATTTTATTCCATAATCCATAACCAACCAAAATAAATATAGCGATAAGGATAGGTATATGCGGCGCGGCTTCCAGTCCAATCATAAAAAAGCTGATAATCCCCACAAGCAGGATGAGGAAAACGACGGAAACAAGTAATGAAGGGTGATGTTTTGCTTTAATTGAATTCATTTTTAATTACCTCCTTGGCTTTGCATATGTATAAGATATGCCTATTTTTCTATAAGAAATGTAAAAAGCTGCAGCATGATCGTTTTAAACCAATAAAAAAACTCCGCCCCTATAGAAAGGGACGAAGTAAATCTCCGCGTTACCACCCTAGTTGATGCACATTAAGTACATCCGCTTGATTTCAGTGACAGGTTTTAAAATAAAGCCTGTAATTCAACTATTATATACCAAGGTTTGCACCAGCCACCTTGTCTCTAAATAACTGTCATATAATAATCTACTGCGGACTTTTACTGTCAAAACGATTGAATTGTTAATAATGACTATACAATTAATTTACTTGAATTGTCAATAAGAGATTCAAATAATTGCTATTTACGTATCTATTTTTTGAGAACAATAAGTGTACATAATGCCTTTTTCAAAAGTTGACTTAGCTTTCTCTTTTCGCAGACAAATTCACAAGAATTCCGGCACAAACCATCATTATAATAATGGAAGAGCCTCCATAGCTGACGAATGGTAATGTTACTCCCGTTATCGGTAACATACCAGAAATCGCTCCTAAATTAATCACTGCCTGAATCATAATCAGAAAAGTGATTCCTATTGCCAGTAATTGATAAAAGGAATTGGACAGCTGTTTGGCGATGAAGATACCTCTAAACAGGATAATCATATAGCAGGCAAGAACTATCAGTAAGCCTGCTGCTCCGAGCTCTTCTATCGTAATTGCCATAATAAAATCGGTATGTGCTTCTGGGAGATAGCCGAGCTTTTGTGTACTGTTACCTATTCCGTTTCCCATTAATCCGCCGCTATTGATTGCAAGCAAAGAATTTGCAAGCTGGTAGCCATTCTCTGAAAACTCCTCAAACGGCTGCCTGAAGGAAGTCAAACGATTCAAACGATAGGCTGAGCTTAGGGCGAAGTAAACCGTACCTACAGCAGCAACACTTCCCAATAAAAAAATATGCCGTTTTTTTACACCACTGCATGTAACAATAATTCCGCAAGCGGCCAAAATAATTCCGGCTGCTCCTAAATCAGGCTGTGATAAAATGAATAAAAAAACAAGCAGCAAGATGATGACCGGAGGCAGGACGCCATGTACGAAATGGTTGATATACGACTGTTTTTTTGCATAAATCGAGGCAAAGTAAATGACCATGGATATCTTCACCACTTCTGACGGCTGAAATAAAAATCCGCCAATCGCAATCCAGCGCTGGGAGAAGTTGCGTTCTACTCCTATATTTGGTATTAAAACAGCTATTAGCAGAATTAACGAGAGCATTACAAGCGCGGGACTCCATCTGGCATATAGTGCAGGGTTTATTAACGCAGCCAAGGTAAAGAAGGCTATGCCGATTAAGAGCCATTGCAGCTGTTTTACAAAAAAGTAATTTCCGCTATCATAGTACATTTGTCCAATTGGAAAGCTTGCACTGTATACCATCAACAGTCCAAAAATTGATAAAATACCTACCGCAGCAATTAACAAAAAGTCCATTTTCTTCACTTTTGCCCAAAGCATATTCTCATCCTAACTATATAAAAATCATGCATGAATGCTCTTTTTTGAGAACAGTTCATGTTTGCCTCCCATAATTGAATATTGCCGGCCAGGCTGATTATTATTGAAATACTTAAAAATCATGGTTTTCGGTAATTCCTATTAAATATACTAGGGGTGTTGACAATTCGTCAAATTACGCAGCTTTTTTCTCCTGGATTGTAATAAATAGAGTACGTGAAAGGAGGTTGAAAATACTTGTTCGTGATATGAGGACTTTACTTGAACTAGAAGGAGGATTCATAATTAGTTAGTATTCACTGTCAGGGGTAGAAGGGGGAAGAAGAGGTAAAAAACGAATGATAACTTTGACGACAGGAACAACAGAGAAATTTTCCTGTTATCGACATTGGACGAAATTATTTTGACAGAGGAGCAAATGTAGCTTCATTTTATAAAAAAGGAAAATACAAATATTAAAATGAACCATTCTCTAAGGATATAGAAAATGGTTCATCTTGTTTCTGAAGTTTACTTTTTATTTTCTTCATAAGGTTCAATATGAATCAATGCGTGATTTATTCCGTATTCTTTGTAAAGATACTCCTCAATATGCTCTGTGATAGCATGGCTGTCAACAACATTTAAGGTGGGATCCACTAAAATAGTTATATCTAAAAGCTCTTGATTGCCGTGAATACGGCCTTTAATATCAACAACCTCCCGTACATTTTTAAAGGTGCGGATAGCTTCCTTCATTTCATCTAATTTCTTATAATCAAATCCATCTGTCAGCGTAACCGTAGAATCTTTAAAAATATCCCATGCTGTTTTGCAGATGATTAATCCGACCAATATCGCTACAATCGGATCTAACCAAAATAGTCCGAATTGGGCTCCGATAATGCCGATAAATACGCCAATACTTACAAAAGCGTCTGAACGGTTATCCATTGCTGCCGCATAAAGTGCACTGCTTCCGATTTTTTTGGACAGTTTTAAATTATAACGGAAGACACCCAGCATAACCAATGCAGCGAATATAGCTACCCAGGCTGTCAGCATATCAGGCTGTTCATAATCGGATGCATAAAGTGTCCGGCCTGCAGTAAATATGACTTGAAGGCCGATAAACATCATAATAAAAGCGGCAAATAGAGAAGCGATACTTTCTGCACGGTAATGGCCGTAGCGGTGGACGGAATCTGCAGGTTTGACCGCTATTTTTAATCCGACTAATACAGCAACGGAAGCAATAATATCGGTAAAGTTATTTAAACCGTCAGCGCGCAGCCCTTCTGAATTTCCGATGGAGGCAATATAAAGCTTTAAAATGGCTAAAAAGATATAAGCGATGATGCTGAGCCAAGCTCCTTTTTCCCCGGTTTTTAAGTTTTCATTATGATTATTCATCTTTAATCCCACCATATTCTAAAATTAACTAGATATCTCCATACCATATTCAAGTTAGCTTATATAGTCTATCAAATCACTTACTGGTGGGTCTAGAGAAAAATAACAGACCACAGGAAGAGTTATTGAGAATTGTAAGCATATTTTCCTTTGGGAAACAATCATTGCTATGGCAGTATTTATTGTTTCTTTTTATATATAAAATGATTCAGAAAATAAGGTGCTTGCATAGATGAAAATAAATAAGAAAAAAATGGATAATATTTATAAGTTGAAATTTATTGAAAGTTTGTGCATAATGGGTAAAAGGCTTTAAGGGGGAAACTTCCATGAAACAAGAAAAAGTCGTATACCGTTTTTTTCAGTATGTAGGAGAACCGTTAACAGCACGAAAAGAAATGGCATTTGAAGAGAAGCTTGCTGCTCAATTATTATTGGACGAACTTGTATTTAAATGGAACAAATCTCATTTAGAAGAAGAAATAAATCAAGCCATTGAAACAAATAATTATGTAGATTTTAAAAAATATAGTGAAGCTTATAAACAATATGTGTGGGAAGATTAACTATAAAGGTATAGGTGCCTGAGACCAAGTGCGCCTATACCTTTTTTTAGGAATAAGAAACCTTATAAAAGTTGAAGGCAGTCGATTCAATGGGTTTCATGGGGTGAGTAATCTTAGGCCCCGAGAGTAAAAAAAGAAGTTTGCTTTTTTCTGCGAGGTCTTCCCGCTGGGACTGGGACTGCGATTACTCGTCCCACCGAAAACCATTGCGATTGCTCGCCCCATCAAAATCGTCGCTAGAATTAGCTTTATTTCTTTATAAGAAAGCTAATGAAACATATTTATTCTTAGATGGGAGCGGAGGGAAGTTGACTACTGCGGGAAAAGCAACAGGTGAAGACCCCGGAGGAAGCGGTTTTGTTCCGAGGAGGCTGAGCCGTTGCCCACGGAAAGCGACTTCCCGTAGCGGACATCTCTTCGACAAGGACACCGATGTTTTAAAGACCAAGCGGTATTCTTGTTTTTTTATTTGGAGTATGGCAGTTATCTTTTGCACGCTCCAAGTAAATAGCAGTTGTGAGAACATTCATGTCAGCATATACTGCATGCAGAAAAGACGGAATATAGGTTTTTTTAAGAAATAATATTAAATTAAAAAAATAGATAGGATTAACCAAATAAATCCATTATAATGCAAGTAAAGGAGGGGGATAAAGTGGACGCAAAATCGAGAAAGAAAATACAGCGCAGCTGGATGATGTACGATTTCGGGAATTCAGCTTTTGCAACAACGATGATGGCTGCAGTACTACCCGTTTATTATTCAACAGTTGCTGCATCTGGTCTGGATGATCATTTAGCAACAAGCTATTGGGGATATTCACAATCTATCTCTGTGCTGATTGTAGCTATTCTTGCACCGATACTTGGTGCCATCAGTGATTTTTCAGCAGCAAAGAAAAAATTTCTTCGTTATTTCTCATTTATGGGGATTATTGCAAGTATTTTAATGATCTTCATCAGTGAGGGAGATTATTTACTGGCCTCTTTATTATTCATTATTGGTTCGATTGGATTTTCGGGCGGTAATATTTTTTATGATGGATTTTTACCGGAGATTGCTGAAAAAGAAGAGATGGACAAAGTATCATCAGGCGGTTTTGCCTATGGATATATTGGAGGCGGTATTTTATTAGCTGTTAATGTGATGATGATATTAAACCCATCCTGGTTCGGGATTTCTGATACAGAATGGGCAACCAGAATTTCGCTTGCTTCTGTAGGTATCTGGTGGCTGATTTTTACGATTCCGCTCCTGAAAAATATAAAAGAAGAGAAAAAAGAGAAAGTAAAGCGGGAAAAATCATATATAGCCATTGGTTTTTCCAGAGTCGGAAACACCTTCCGGGAGATAAAGCAATTTAAACAGCTGGCTATTTTTCTGATTGCATTTTGGCTTTATAATGATGGAATTTCTACCATCATCCGAATGGCAACTGTTTATGGAAGTGAGATTGGGATTGGTCAGAATGATTTGATTATTGCCTTATTGATTACCCAATTTGTCGGCATACCATTTACCTTCTTTTTCGGTTGGCTGGCAACAAAGATTACAGCAAAGAAAGCATTATTTATCACATTGTACATCTATTTAGGAATAGTCATTATTGGTTATTTTATGAGCACTGCTCTTCATTTTTATATGCTGGCAATTATTGTAGGAATGGTTCAAGGAGGAGCACAATCATTGAGCCGCTCCATTTTTGGACGTATGATACCAACTGGAAAGCATGCGGAGTTTTTTGGATTTTATGGTATTTCATCCAAGTTCGCGGCAGTAGTCGGCCCATTTATATTTGCGCTTATTGGACAATTGACGGGAAACAGCCGCTTAGGCATTTTATCGCTTATTTTCTTCTTTATTATCGGAATCATTCTCTTGAAATTCGTGGATATTGATAAAGGAATAGAAGAGGCAAGGAGAGCTTCGAATAAAAAAGAGGAAGTCAACGTACGCCCGCAATAAAGATAAGCACATGCTGAGAGGAGTCTTGAACCAAAGAGCATGTGCTTCTTTTTCTTATATAATTGGTACACTAAAGCGGTTTATATCATGATTCGCTACAGGTGTGCCGGTATCATATGAAATATTGCCGATACGGCGGATAAGCTGCGCTTTTACTGATTCTCCGCCTTCATTCCAATAATCCGTAACCAAAGGAAGCAGGCTGACAGCATCATTTAATGCATCCGTATATAACTCTGCAAAGCTTTCCTCCCGTTTTTCTCCAGTAGCTGCATGCACCCACAGCTTATTTTCTTCATTAAGATAATCGATATTTTCATGGATGGGCTGATGAGAATAAGAACTGATAAAAGCTTTTAAGATTTTATTTTTCCAGCCGCCCGGGTCTGCAAAAAGTTTTTGAGCAGTAATCATATCCTGGTAAGCAATCTGAATATCCTTCGTCTGAAAAGATAATTCGGGGTGAAACCTGCGGATAGCATCATCTAATATGTATAAAATGGATACAGGCAATGTGTCACCAACATTGATTTCTGCATATGCCGCATGCTTCCACAGTTCCATTTTACGTGTGTCTAAAGCCATTTTCGTATCAATAAGGGTTTCCAGCTTTTGGTGTTTACTGCCCTGATACCCGGCCCGGTAATGGATATAAGGGTGTGTATGACGGTCCAGCAGATGGTGGGTGATAAAACCTGCCACATAGGCTTTTACTTCATCAGACCCTTCCTGAGCCTGTTCAATCAGGTATATTAGAAAAGGGCCGCATTCTTTTGTGTGCAATGTGTTGCCGATTTCCTGTCCGGTCTTTTGACTGGAAAGCCATGGCCAGAATCGGTAATAAAAGAAAGGGTCAGGTCCTTGAGCGCCTAGAAAGAGAGCATGTCTGGAAGGGGAATGGTGGATATCCCAGGATAATGCATTGCAAGCATCTTCTGCGAAAAAAATATGTGTCCAGATATTCGGCATGATTTATTCTTCCTTTCTTCAATTCAATTGGTATACGTAAAAATAGCTGATATTCTCTGGGAATATGCTTATTCTTATCATATCATGAAAAAGAAATCGAAAAAAATCAAAAAATTTGATACACTAGATATGATTCGAGGAAAAGTTCAAGGAGGAATTAGGATGGATTATCGTGTTGAAAAAGATACTATCGGGGAAATTAAGGTGCCGGCCGACAAATATTGGGGAGCGCAGACACAACGCAGTAAACAGAATTTCCCGATCGGTCAGGAAACTATGCCTGTCGAAATCATTAAAGCGTTTGCAATTTTAAAAAGAAGTACAGCTGTTGCCAACTTTGAACTGGGGTTAATGGAGGAAGAAAAAGCGGAAGCAATAAAATATGCTGCAGACCAAGTATTAGCAGATAAATTAAATGACCATTTTCCATTAGTAGTATGGCAAACAGGAAGCGGAACACAGTCAAATATGAATGTAAATGAAGTATTGGCGTATGTTGGTAATCAATGGCTTCAAGAGCAGGGGAGCGAGTTAAAACTTCATCCGAATGATGATGTAAATAAATCACAAAGTTCAAATGATACATACCCTACAGCGATGCATGTAGCAGCTGTATTGAAATTGGAAGATACCGTACTTCCTGCCGTGAAGCAACTCAAGGACACACTGGAAGAAAAACAAAATAAATTTACGGACATTGTAAAAATAGGGCGGACCCACTTGCAGGATGCAACACCATTGACGTTAGGCCAGGAAATCAGCGGCTGGCACCGGATGTTAGAAAAATCATACACCATGATTAAAGAGAGTAATGAACATCTGCGGGAGCTGGCTATCGGTGGAACAGCTGTCGGAACGGGTTTAAATGCACATCCGGATTTTTCAGAAAAGGTTTGTAAAGCTATTTCAGCATATACTGATAAAACATTTATTTCTGCTAAAAACAAATTCCATGCATTAACGAGCCATGATGAGACGGTTTATGCGCATGGGGCGTTAAAAGGTCTTGCTGCAGATATGATGAAAATTGCCAATGATGTACGCTGGTTAGCGAGCGGACCGCGTTGTGGTATTGGAGAAATTACGATACCGGCAAATGAGCCTGGAAGCTCGATCATGCCAGGAAAAGTAAATCCGACACAAAGTGAAGCCGTAACGATGGTAGCGACACAGGTGATGGGAAATGATGCGGCAATCGGATTTGCTGCCAGTCAAGGGAATTTTGAACTAAACGTCTTTAAACCGGTGATTGCCTATAACTTCCTGCAATCCAGCCAATTGCTGGCAGATAGCATTCTTTCCTTTGATGAGCGCTGTGCGGTCGGAATTGAAGCGGACCTGGAGCAAATTGAGAAAAACCTGCATGGATCATTAATGCTGGTAACTGCTTTAAACCCGCATATCGGTTATGAAAATGCTGCAAAAATCGCCAAAACAGCATTTGCAGATAATGCAACATTAAAAGAGACAGCAGTTAGGCTTGGTTTATTGACTGCTGAACAATTTGATGAGTATGTAAGACCAGAGGAAATGACACATCCCAAATAAGCTTAGAAAGCAGTACTTTTGAATACGAACATGAAGCAATCAAAAAGCTGAATCCATGCATAGGGTTCAGCTTTTTTAATTTCCAAAAATTAGCTATCATAAGTTGGGCGAAACTGCAGAAGATACTTGTACAGGAGGTGATAATCATGGCAAACAACAATTCAAACCAATTAGTAGTGCCTGGAGTACAACAAGCTCTTGATCAAATGAAATATGAAATCGCTCAAGAATTTGGTGTAAACCTTGGTGCAGATTCAACTTCTCGTGCAAACGGTTCTGTAGGTGGAGAAATCACAAAACGCCTAGTGCAGACTGCTCAACAACAAATGCATGGTAAATAATTTTATTAAATAAAATATTACTGGCTAAAAAGGGGAACTTATAATGAGTTCCCCTTTACCAATATCTTCTGTCTTAACGTATCCGCTGTTCACTCTCATTATCAAAGAAGTGGACCTTATTCATATCAAAGGAAAGCTCTAATTCATCCCCGCCTTGAATATCTGCACGAGAATCGACGCGCGCAACAAATTCTTGATTATCGATACTGGAATAAAGAATAGATTCTGCTCCCATCAATTCCGCAACCTCAATTTTGGCTGTCAATTTAGACTCAGGAGAGGATTCTAAGAAGACTAATTCATCATGAATATCTTCCGGACGAACACCGATAGTCAGCTCTTTTCCTTCATAGCCCTGTTCTTTCAGCGGTGCAAGCTTTGGCTGCGGAATTAGGAAGGAATGGTCACCGATTTGGAACTTGTCTCCCTGCAATGTGCCAGTAAAGAAATTCATAGATGGAGATCCGATAAACCCGCCTACAAAAATGTTTTCCGGTAAGTCATACACATCCTTAGGAGCACCAACCTGCTGAATAACACCATCTTTCATTACAACGAGTCTTGTTGCCATTGTCATTGCTTCGGTCTGGTCGTGAGTCACATAGATAGTTGTGGTTTGCAGTCGCTGGTGCAGCTTTTGGATCTCTGCACGCATTTGCACACGCAATTTTGCATCCAGGTTAGATAAAGGTTCGTCCATCAGGAATACCTTGGCATCCCGGACAATCGCACGTCCTAAAGCAACACGCTGTCTTTGTCCGCCGGATAATGCTTTTGGTTTTCTGTCTAAGTATGCTTCTAATCCTAAAATTTTAGCCGCTTGATCAACACGTTTTTTGATTTCTTCTTTTTTAAATTTGCGAAGCTTAAGTCCGAATGCCATATTATCATATACATTCATATGAGGGTATAAGGCATAGTTTTGGAATACCATTGCGATATCGCGATCTTTTGGTGAAACATCATTCATTAATTTCTCATCAATATACAGTTCCCCGTCAGATATTTCTTCCAAGCCGGCAATCATGCGCAATGTAGTTGATTTCCCGCACCCGGATGGCCCGACAAATACAATAAATTCCTTATCTTGAATATGTAAGTTGAAATCTTTTACCGCTAATACATCCTTATCGTATTTCTTTTGAATATGATTTAATTTTAATTCTGCCATGATGACATCTCCTTAAAATGATTTAGTGTTAAAATAAAATGAAAGCGTTTTTCTTATGTTTTTAATTTTACTGAAAAAGCTGTAAAAACAATATGGAGATGTTGCACAAAATTATGACTGGATATTGTGCATATTTGCTAAAATGGCTAAATAAACGGTAAATGCATTATCAAACTGCTTGATATCAATGCCTGTACTTTCATAAAATTTATCGAGTCGATACTGCAGGCTGTTCCTGTGGATATATAAATTCTTTGCTGTTTCAGATACATTTAAATTACATTGAATAAACATTCGAATCGTTTCTAAAGCCTCCGGGTCTGTTAAAAACTCTTTCAAAACCCATTCACTTAATTGCTGCCGTTGCTTATGGGAAAGAATTTCAATAAGGAACGAAGGGTATACCTCGGTATAATCAATCACAGCTGTGTCCATTTTTCGAAAGCTTCTCTCTGCCATGGTGGTAATTTGCTCTATGCAGTCTGCCAAGTCTTTATCATTTTCTAAGTAGGGGCCGATGAAAAACATGATTTTCACATATAATTCACCTGTTAATGTATCGGCGATCTGGTGATAAGTGATGCCCTCCTCTAAAAAACTGGCCGGTTCCTCGATAATAAACCCTTCATTTGTATGATTCCATAATATAGATAAATCTCCTGAAAAAAATTCCTGTAACGTTTTTCTGAATACATTTGTATCAATCTGTCCTTGTTCGATTCGAAAAAAAATAAAACGGTAGCGCCCGGCTTTACCAAGGTTTGCGTCTTTTTGCCGGTGAATCCGTGCTTCCCACTGTTTTTCTTTAGGTGTTTGAATGGGCAACTGAACATGGTAAGAAGTAAGAAAAGTGCCCAGAAGGATTTTATCTCTGTCTGTTAATTCTTTATTATCAATACCGATAACGGTATTTTCCAGTTGGTACCACTTAAAATCAGGGTTTACTTCTTTCTGGTTTTTGGGAAGCTCTGTCAAACTGGGGTAAAGCTTCTTCAATCGTTGTAAATGCAATCGTATTCCTCCTTTTAAACTGAGATAGCAGTTCTATTGCATGCTGCTTTTATTATACTATGAAAATGCAGGATTTATTTTTTAATCCATTAAATAGATATGGCTATACATACGTTAACAGCTTTGTTATAGTAGCAAGAGACGATGAAGGAGGAGTTATATTAATGTCAAATTTACAAGAACAAGCAAATCAATTAGAACAAGCACTTCGTGAAAGCAAAGAATTTCAGGATTTAAAACAAGCTTATGAAGCAGTAATGTCTGACGAAATTGCAAAGCAAATGTTTGAAAACTTCCGTGAAACACAATTAAACCTGCAGGAAAAGCATATGCAAGGTCAAGATATTTCTGAAGAAGAAATTGAAAAAGCAAGACAAATCGTTGAGACGGTTCAACAGCATGATGCCATCTCAAAATTAATGGAAGAAGAGCAGAAACTAAACAATGTGATTAATGAAATCTCTCAAACCATTACAAAACCATTAGAAGAACTTTATGGTGCAGCTGAATAAAAAATGAACGGATACATCCCTGCCGCTGCTTTACCTTTTGCAGCAGCAGGGATTTTAACTTTTTAACGATGAAAGAGCACCAGCTTAGCATTTGGGCTGACACATCGATGTGTATGTTCAGCGTACCCCTCTTTATCCAGCTTTTCCTTTCCAATTTCCTTTGCTTCTGCATGCGTGGAAGCATCAAATTGTGTATCAAGCAGTTTTTCTCCTGATTGTGAAAATACCGTTAAATAATATGTCCCCATCGAATGACCTCCTCCAAAATGTAATCGCTTTACTCTAAATTATAAAACAGATGAAATACTTCTTGCAATAGTTATGAATTGGTATTCATTTTTTCTTGAAGAATAAGAAGTATATAAAAAATGCTGAATATAGCCGCTCCAACGGGTTTCATGGGGTGAGTAATCTTAGGCCCCAGAAATAAACTCCACTTTCCATGGGCCCGAGCTCATCTCCTCTAAAGAAGACTTAGCAATTGGCAAGCCGACAGGCGCAGACAGAGCTAAAGTCGCACTTATGCCCCGAGGGTGAAAAGAAGACTTAGCAATTGGCAAGCCGACAGGCGCAGACAGAGCTAAAGTCGCACTTATGCTCTGAGGGTAGAAAAAAAGAAATTCACTTTTTTCCTGCGGGGTCTTCACCCTGCGCATTCCCACAGGAGTCTCCGTGTATTTCTTCTGGGACTGCGATTACTCGTCCCATCAAAAAGCGTCGCTAGAATTAGCTTCATTTCTTTGAAAGAAAGCAAATAAAACATAATTCTTCTTAGATGGGAGCGGAGGGAAGCCGACTCCTGCGGGAAAAGCAACAGGTGAAGACCCCGCAGGAAGTGATTTTCTTCCGAGGAGGCTGATCCGTTGCCCGCGGAAAGCGACTTCCCGCAGCGGACATCGCTTCGGCGAGGACACTGGTGATTTAAAGACCAAGTGGTGCTCTTGGTTTTCTAATCATAATGATTTAGATAGAAGCGCCGGGGAGGTAATGATAGTAAACAGGATAGATATAATAAAAAAATGAAACGAATGGATATGTTTGTACGTATAACAAGTGGATGAATAAAAATTTGAAAAGTTATATGAACCTTTTGATTCGTTCAATTGTATAGTCAACAGAAGGGAGAGAAGTATGTGCTAAAGCTATCAAATGTCACAAAACGGTTTGGAAATCATACTGCAGTAAACAATTTATCTCTGGAAATTCCTGAAAGAGAAATGTTTGGGTTTTTAGGCGGAAACGGGGCAGGCAAAACAACAACATTTCGTATGATTCTCGGCCTGCTGGATAAAACATCCGGCGATATTACCTGGGACGGCGGCCCGATTTCTTATAATGAGAGTCATTTAATTGGGTATTTGCCGGAAGAAAGAGGGCTGTATCCGAAATTAACAGTGAAAGAGCAAATTATTTATTTAGGACGGCTGCGGGGAATGAAAAAACAAGAGGTTCTTAAAAAGCTGGATGAATGGCTGGAACGGTTTAAAGTACCGGAGTACTTAGATAAAAAAGTGCAGGAGCTGTCTAAAGGGAATCAACAGAAAATACAGTTTATTTCTGCCGTGATTCATGAGCCTAAACTGTTAATATTAGATGAGCCATTTTCTGGATTAGATCCAGTCAATGTAGAAATGCTGAAAAATGCTGTCAAAGATTTAAAAAATCAGGGGACGTCGATTGTTTTCTCTTCTCACCAGATGGAGCATGTCGAGGAAATGTGCCAGCATATCTGTATTCTGCAAAAAGGAACGCCAGTTGTTCATGGCTCCTTACGCGAAATCAAACACAGCTTTGGAAAGAAAAATCTTGATATCCGCGGTGATTTTTCAACAGAATTTTTAAAGAATTATCAAGGTGTGGCTTCTTATAAAGAACTGCCGGATGGATGTGCATTGCAGATTGAGGATGAACAAATTGCACAAGATATATTTTCAGAGCTGCAAGGGAAAGGCTTTGTCCGGAAATTTGAAATTGAAGAGCCTTCTTTAAATGATATCTTTATTGAAAAGGTAGGTGCTTCCTATGAATAAATTCTGGACGATTGTTGGTCATACGTATCTTTCGCGGGTAAAATCGAAATCATTTATTATTACCACGGCAATTACATTAGCTATCATTATTGGTTTTGCAAATATATCCTCTATTATTGATATGTTTTCAGGTGATGAAGAATCGGATCAAGTGCTTGTCATCGATGAATCCGGAATATACGGTGATTATTTGCAGGGGGAAGGGATAAGTGAAGGCGCCGGAATTGCCTTTGAGAATTTTGAAGGAACAGAGGAAGAAGCGAAGGATGCAGTCTCTGCTGAAGAATATGATGGCTTGCTTGTCATTGCTGCCGATGAAAATAATCTGCCCGAAGGAGACTATTATGCGAACCGTATTTCGGAAACGGGCGAACAGGTAGAAATTGAGCAGATTTTGCAGCAGCTGAAGGTGGTTGTTGGAACGCAGGAGGCGGGAATTGACCAGCAAACGTTAGATATGATTTATGCCCCGGTGAGCCTGCAGACAGAGCAGCTGGATGACAGTGCCAGAACAGCAGAAGAAATGAATCAATCTCGAGGTCTGGTATATGTCATGCTGTTTGTTCTGTATATGACCGTTCTTCTATACGGTCAGATGATTGCTACAGATGTTGCAACAGAAAAATCATCCCGCGTCATGGAGCTTCTTATCTCCAGTGCTCCGCCTATGATGCATATGTTTGGAAAGATTGTCGGGATTGCTTTGTTAGGATTGACACAAATGATTATCCTGCTGGGCGGAGGTTACTTTGCCATTCAAGCAAATCAAGATTCTGCAGCAGGGGAATTTTTTGAAGTAATGGGAATTATGGATAATGATCCGGTTATTTACATTTATGCAATTGTCTTTTTCCTATTAGGCTATTTCCTCTATGCAACTCTGGCGGCCATGCTCGGATCGTTAGTCAGCCGGATTGAGGATGTTAATCAATTGATTATGCCGATGACGATGCTGATTGTCATTGCCTTTGTCATTGCAATGACAGGTCTGGGTATGCCTGAATCAACATTGATTACGGTGACATCCTATATCCCATTCTTTACGCCGATGATAATGTTTTTACGTATCGGTATGCTCAATATCCCATTTTGGGAAATTGGTTTGTCTATCGGGATTATGATTGTAACGATTGCTTTGTTTGCTGCATTGGCAGCCCGCGTATACAAAGGCGGGGTACTGATGTATGGCAAATCAGGATCGTTAAAAGATTTTAAACGTGCCATCAATTTATCAAAAAAAGAATAGCTGTATGATTGATTTTAAAATAACCGCTTTGCCTGTGTGGCATATGAAGCGGTTATTTTAAAGGAGTAACGGGAAAGATAATGATGGTTGAACCGGAAGAAATTATCAGCAGGATGATTTATACAAACCTATAGAAACAGACTCTAAAAATAACTCCTGTTCAGGATACGTTTTATTTTGATTAATGATATAATGGACTTTTAAGCAGAAGTCTTCTGCATTGACATATATACGGTAGGGTGGTATATTAAAAGAGAAGATTAAAGGAGGGATACGATGGATTCCTTACATGAGCATACATTGAAACCAAGAACAGATGCCGAGAAAAAAGCAGTGACAAATCGTTTAAAACGAATTGAAGGTCAGGTCCGCGGTATTCAAAAGATGATTGATGAAGATAGATACTGTGTAGATATTCTTGTTCAAATCAGTGCGATTAATTCCGCGTTAAAGCGTGTTGGATTTGAAGTTGCTGAACGTCACATCAAGCATTGTGTCAGCGATGCTGTGAAATCTGGAGAAGGCGATGAAGCAATTGACGAACTGATGGATGTGCTGAATCAGTTTACAAAATAATAAATAAATCATGATAAAAGTCTACACGTACGGTAGGCTTTTTTTATTGTGCTGGAGAATAATCAGCGGATAGAACGTGCATTCTGTTATTGCCTCTGTTAAAATAAGGATATCATAAAACTGGGAGTGGAGACAGTGAATGCAGCAGTTACTTTTATTCATGCAGCTGATTTACATTTAGACAGCTTATTTAAAGGCCTGAGGCATGTGCCTGCCAATCTATTTAAAGAAATTCAAGAAAGCACATTTACTGCTTTGAATCACCTGGTTGATGAAGCGATAAACAATAAGGTAGATTTTGTTTTACTAACAGGTGATCTGTACGATCAAGAATCACAAAGCTTAAAAGCGCAAATAAGACTGCGACGCGCATTTGAAAGGCTGGCCGATGAAAATATTGCAGTATTTTTATCTTATGGAAACCATGATTTCAGAAAAGGGGATGCCTTTGTCGTGGAATACCCCGATAATGTATATATCTTTCCTGATGAATCCGTAACATCTATTCCTTTTTATAAGAATGGAGAAGCGGCTGCGGCTATATACGGATTCAGCTATGAAAATAGAGCTGTATATGAAAATAAATCTTCAGAATATGAACGGACAGAGGATGAATTTCCACTTCATATCGCTATGCTGCATGGCAGCGTGGCAACAAATACAGAGCACGACTCTTATGCGCCATTCCAGCTGAAAGACCTGTTAAACAAACGCATGGATTATTGGGCATTGGGCCATATACATAAACGGCAGCAGCTCCATACAGATCCTCCGGTTATTTATCCGGGCAATATACAAGGGAGGCACCGAAAGGAGACGGGAGAAAAAGGCTGTTATCTGGTTAACTTAAGCAGACATCAGGTAAAGCAAACCTTCCTGCCGCTTCAGGCAATCCGTTATGAAGAAGCACAGGTGGACATTCGGGATTGTCTCACTCCTTCTCAAGCAGAAAAAGCCATTATGAGGCAATTGCCGGAACACAGTGTTCCAAGCTTATTGTATTTGAACATAACAGCAAGAGAAAATGATGCATTTTCCCCGGATGATATCCTTGTTCAAGAGTTAGTTGAAGTGATAAATGAATCTTTGACAGAAGCTTTTCCATGGCAGTATATTTACCGTTATCAGCTTGTTTTGGAGGAAGAACCAGCTCAGCTGAAAGACGCTTTTTTAGAAGATATATTAGAAGAAGCTGATATGGCATTTATTCAGGAAGGATTAAATGAAATTTATCATCACAAGGATGCGCGAAAGTTTTTATCCCCTCTGTCGGAGGAAGAGGAACAGACGATTAAATCGGATGCTTATAAGCTGCTGAATACGCTATTGCGGAAGGAGAGAGCAAAGTGAGGATAAAGGAAATTACGATTTACGGCTTTGGCAGATGGGTCGACCAGTCTTTCTCCTTCTCTGGTTCTAATTTGATAACGCTCTTAGGCGATAATGAAGCCGGGAAGACAACCCTGCATCAATTTATTTTATATATGCTTTTTGGAATGTCCAAAAAGCAATGTGATTTTTATCGTCCCAAAACCAGCAGTAAATTAGGAGGAAGGATGATATTAGAGCATCCTGCGGAAGGAAATATAATGATTGAACGGTTGGATGCGTCTGAGGTCAGATGCTTTGATAACGTTGGAGCGGAAAGAGACATGACCTGGTTCGGAGCTTTTTTGGGAAATATGAATCTGGAAACCTTTCAATCGATTTATTCCTTTTCTAATCAAGATTTAACCGTGATGCAGGATATGAATGAATCGGATATCAGTGAGCTTCTATTAAGTGTCGGTTTAACAGGTTCAACAGCGATTTATAAAGTGGAAAAGAAGCTGCAGGCAGAGCTGCAGAAGCAATTTAAGCCTTCTGGCACCAAGCCGGTTATCAATGAAAAACTAAGTGCGTTACGAATCAAAGATAAACAGACTGGAGAAAGCAAGCAGCTGGAAAAATCATATAAAGAACAAATAGAAAAAATGCGTGCATTGGAAAATAAACATAGGTTGAAAAAAGAGCAGATTGCAGAGAAAAATGAACAGCTGGAAAGAGAAAAGCAGCTGGAAAAAATACTGCCTATACGAAAAGAAATGCTTCGTGTTTCCGAAGAATTGCAAAAACTGGCGGATGTCCGTGATTTTTCATTAGATTATCAGAAGCAAATAGAGACAATCCATGCAGATATGAATCAGGCAGACAGAGAAATCAGCTCCCATCAGGCTACCTTAGACACGTATATGGAGAAAAAACAAGATTTAGAAACGATTTCCCTGCAGGACGGAGAAAAAGAAAAATTAAATCATTTCCTGAATCAAAAAGCAGAAATAACCTTTATGATAGAACGAAAGAAAACGTTGGAAGAGGATTATCAGTATAAAGCCCGTGAAATTACAGAGATGATTCAGGAAAAGCAGATTCGTATAACCGCTGAAGATTTAGAACAGCTGGAATTACCGTTTTATCTTGAAAAGGAATGGGCGGCATTACGTGAAGAGCTGGGAAATGTACAAAAAAGCATCGCTGATAATCAACAGCAGAAAGACCATTTGGCCCAGGAAAAAGCACGAATGGAGGAGGAGCAGAAGCAAGCAGAAAAAGAACTGCTTGCTGACGTGCACGTAGATGAATTAAAACAGCGGATCCAAGCTTATCACCAGACCAATCAACGCAGCGAAACACAGCAACAGTATATGCATCAAATGCTTGGTCAAATGATAGAAGAGAAGCAGAAGCAAACAAAAAGATTTACAGCTGTTGGAATAGGGATTTCCTTGGCAGCAGCCTTTATTGGATATGCAGGAAGCATGCCGTGGCTTTTTTTATTAAGCCTGGCAGGCGGAATTGGTATATATTATTTCCGGCATGTACAACAGCAGGATATCCAAAAATTAAAACAGCAGCAGGAAAGCTGGCAGACCGCCCCCTCTGAACAGGAAATGGACGTGACAGAAGCAGAATATCTGGAAGCACAGGAAATTTTGGAAAAGCAGCAAATATTGCGCAGTAAGCTCTCTGCTTTAAATGAGACGTTACGAGAAACGATTCATCAGCTAAAAGTGAAGGGTACGGCTGAATCTAACCTAATCAAGCAGCAAAATAAATTAGAAGAGGGCAGACGGAAGCAGCAAAATCAGTTTCCATTTTTACAATCCATCGATGTCTTTTATTGGCAGGATATTTACCATTTATTACAAAAGCTGCTTCAGCTGACGAATGAAAAGCAGCATATCTATACAGGATTAGTCAGAGTAAAAGAACGGATAGAGCAGTTTTCAGACCAGGCCAAGAGTTGGCTGAAGCATAAAGGGCTGGCGGAGCAGACTCATATGGATGAAATAATGCATGCCCTTGAAGAAATAGAACAGCAAGAACAGCAGCGCCAGCATGAGCTTCAGCAGCTGAATCAATTTATAAAGGACACCAGCAATAAACAGGCAGCTTTCATCCAAAAAAGAAACCATGATAAGAAAGAAATAGATAAACTGTTAAATATGGCAGAAGTGGAGTCTGTAGAAGTTTATTTTGAAAAGAAGACAAGAAAAGAACAATATAATAAACTGTACGCCAGACAAGAAGAACTGAGAGAAAGAATCCACATCCTGCTTCCGGAGAAATGGCAGCAGGAATGGATAAATGTTTCCATAGAGGGTGCTGACCATTATAAAAAGAAAAAAGAATTAGAGCTGGCTTTAGCGGATGAGGAAGAAGCGTTAGAACAACTAAAGAGTCAGCAGGCAGAATTGAAATTACGTATTGAACAGCTGGAAAGAGCGGAGGATATATCTCTGCAAATGCACCAGCTGGCAATGGAGAAGGAAGAACTGGAGGACTTGGTCAGAACCTGGGCTGTACAAAAAACAGCTTTACGGATGCTGGCTGCTGCGAAAAGCCAATACAAGGATAAATACTTGTCGCTTGTAATTGAAACCGCCCAAATCTATTTTAAAGAGATTACTAGAAATCAATATGATACAATATATTCACCTGCAGCAGAGCAGCCTTTTCAAGTAGAAAACAGCAGGGAAAAACGGCGGTTTCGCGTGGAGGAGCTTTCTCAGGGAACAAGAGATCAGCTTTATATTTCCCTGCGCCTTGCGATTAATGAGGTGATGGCAAAAGCGAGCGGTCTGCCATTTCTGATGGACGATGTTTTAGTGCATTTTGACGGGAAACGTTCAGAACGTATGCAACAGGTACTGGAGCGGATGGCGGAAAATCAGCAGGTTATTGTATTTACATGCCATAGAGAGCTGGCTGAAGCTGCAAATGGAGAAATCATTCATCTTAATGCTAGGGATGCTTGATTTGGAGGGAGGAAAAAAATGAAAAAAGGAATCGCAAATTTAACAGTCGGTGATAAATTTGAAGGGTTTTTATTGATCAATGATGCTACGAAGGGTACGACCAGCAACGGAAAACCATTTTTAACGTTAATGCTTCGAGATGAATCTGGCGAGATAGAATCGAAGCTGTGGGATGCTACCAAAGAAGATGAAGAGAACCTGGTTGGCGAGCAGATTATCCATGTAACGGGAGATATTAATCAATTTCGGGGGAAAAATCAACTACGCATTCATTCCATCCGCTTATCTCAGGAAACAGATCAGGTTCAGGTCAGTGACTTTGTCGGTAAGGCTCCCGTAGGCAAAGAAGAGCTGGGAGAAAAGCTGACAGAAGCTATTTTTGAAATGAAGAACCCAACGTTGCAGCGTATTGTGCGGGGGTTTGTAAAAAAATATCAGCATGAATTACTCATTTATCCGGCTGCTGCGAAAAATCATCATGATGTCGCATCAGGGCTCGCCTATCATATTGTCAGCATGGTGGGGGTTGCCCGTCAGCTTCATGAACTGTATCCCTCCATCAATAAAGATTTATTATATGCAGGTATTATCCTGCATGATATCGGAAAAATAAAGGAATTATCTGGTGTCGTGTCAACAACATATACGCTGGAAGGAAAATTGCTTGGACATATTACCATTATGGTAGAAGAGATAGCAGAAATGGCGAAGGAGCTGCAAGTAGAGGATAAGGAAGAGGTGCTTATTTTACAGCACTTGATTTTAAGTCATCATGGAAAAGCAGAATGGGGCAGTCCGAAGCCTCCAATGGTCAAGGAAGCTGAACTGTTGCATTTAATTGATTTGATTGATGCAAAAATGAATATGCTGGATAAAGCACTGGATAAGGTGCAGCCGGGCGAATTTACAGAGCGGCTTTTTGCAATGGACAATCGCTCTTTCTACAAGCCTTCCTTTGAGTAGCTCTTAAAAAATATTGAATCCATCGGATTGCTGTGAAGATTATGTCATTTTCTATTTACTTGTTCATATATATTTATTAAGGAGTGGACAAGGGGGATTTAAGATGAGCTCGATTCCAATTTGGGTCTTTGCAGTGATTCTGTTAATTTTATTCAGCGGATATATGGCAGTGCGTGCGTTTTTAGCTGAAAGAAAGCTGGATCGGCAGTTTATTGAACGAGAAGGTAAGATATATATGGAACGTATTCAAAAGGAACGATTGAAAAAAAGAGAGCAGTAATAAAATGAAAAAATCGCTACCCATTTTCAAAATGGATAGCGATTTTTTTATTGTTCAGATTCCGTGTCTTCTGCAGGCTGCTCTTCTTCAGAAGGCTGTTCAAATAAATCTTCAAGTCCTTCAGCAGAGATATCTACATTCGCATCTTCAATTAAATTTTGAAGTTTTGCTTGAATATCTTCCTGATTTGCTTGTTGAAGAACGAGTTCGCTTCTTAATTCATCTTTTAATTCTTCAAAATCGCCAATGGATTCTTCTTTTTCACGTACATCATTTACTTTGATGATATGGAAACCAAATTGAGATTGCACAGGGTCGCTGATTTCACCTGGTTCCATAGAGAATGCAACTTCTTCAAACTCAGGAATCATATCGCCGGCAGAGAAGTAACCAAGATTACCGCCGTCTTCTGCACTGCCATCTGTTGAGTATTCTGAAGCAAGGTCTTCAAACTCTTCCCCATCATCTAATTTTTCTTTTACTTCATTTGCTGTTTCTTCATCCTGCACAAGAATATGCTGTGCATCTACTTCTGAATTCTTTCTGTCATAGTAATCCTTCAGCTCTTCATCCGTAATTTCCATATCTTCAGAAATAGCGGCTTCCTGAAGCATTCCTACATAGACTAAATCTCTAAGTTCTTCTTCATCACCGAATTGCTGAGCCACCATGGAATCAAATTCATCTTCGCCAAGTTCATTTTTCATGGTATCGATTTCTTCATCTACTTGCTCGTCAGTCACTTCGTATTGGTCTTCTAACACTTTTATGGTAACAAGCTCTTCAAGAACAGCTTCTCCATTACGTTCTTTTAATTCATCATAAAACTCTTCTTTTGTGACGTCGCCTGCGTCTGTAGTCGCGACCACTTCATCATCGGAAGAATTACATGCAGCCAATGCAAGCACACTGGCAGATATTGTTGCTGCTAATGTCCATTTTTTCATGTCTGATACACACCTCTACTCTTTTCTCATCTTACTTTTATTGTTTACCATGATTAATATATCATACTTTTCCAGTTTAAATAATTATTTTCAACTTTTTACTAAAAAATCACATTAAACTGTCACATTTAAAACACGCAGATAAGAACAAACTAGCATAGCTACCAATATCATATTCGTAACCCGATCCATTCTTTCTGATTTTTGCTTGGAAAGCTCCATTTTTGTACTTAAAGCACTAATCATCACATTAAAAATAAGTAATATAAAAAAACCAAAAATGATATAAAAAATAGCCATGTTCTATGTACGCCCCTTTACAATAATGCTACTTCTCTAACTCTATCAAAAACAAATCGCATTGAACAGTCATAAAGCGCAACTTAATAGAGTAAATCACGTTTTTTCTCTTCCTGTAAAACCATATTTTTATGATTGCGATAGAGAGGCTGCGGACACGCATGCTGTAATAAAGTAAAAAAAAGCTTTTACCAGCGGAATTTTGCCAGCAAAAGCTTTCTTTCTATGAATTGGCATTTGTGTTTTTAAGTTTTTCTTCTAATTCACGGATACTTGATTCAATTTGTTCCAGTGACTGGTGAATATTATCCTGCTGAGGTTCTACAGCGTTTTTCCAGTCTTCAACGGATTTTCGCATTTCTTCCGTCAATTCTTTGACTAAAACAGCACCTTCTTTAGAAGTTCGAAGCAGCTGCTCTTTGATTCGAATGCTGTCTTCTTTTAAATTCATCAATAGTTCTTTTAATTCTAAGGATTGATTTTTGACTCTTACACGAACATCCTTGCCTGATTCAGGTGTGCTTAATAGTGCAATGCCAGCACTGACAGATGCTCCAACGATAAAACCCAGGGTTAATGATTTTTTCTTAGACATAATAGGAAATGCACTCCTTTCTTCTTTCACATATACCTTTTCCTTTTACGATATGTACTTAAACATCTTCCTGCAAAATAAATGCAATATACATATTATAGGAAAAAGAATCAATTTCTGCTAGTATGAATGTTTTTTTACTATCTTTATTTTAACACAAAATAGATAAGATATGATAAATATACTTTTTTAGAATGGAAAAAGCATTCGCTCCAATTTAAAATGGAACGAATGCTTCGGAAGACAAAGAAGAGCTGAAAGTATTTTTAACTCTCTGATCTCCTTTACGAAACCGCAGCTACTTTACTTCGCTTCATAATTCCCTCTACAATTGGATAAACAACCAGCATGATAACGGTATTCATTACTGCTGCTGGAAGAACAACAGCTGCAAATAAAGCAAGAAAACCGCCTTCTAAGAATCCTAAGAAGAAAAGCGCAACAGATAAAAAGATACTGCCGCTGATCAGTGTCCCGGCAAATGTTAATACAGAAGCTGTTACTTTTGTATTCATCTGCTTTCTTACCAGCAAAAATAACAGAAAGAAAGCAACTGCTGTCAACGGTTTATCAATCAGGTTGGCAATTTGCCCTCCCGGAGCCGCTGTGGTCAATGCGGAAATAGCACCTGTTGCAAATGCAAGCAGAATAACATAATTCCATTTAGGGAATAAAATAATACCTAAAAACATCATTGCCAGCATCATATCAGGCTTTACACCAAATAATAGCGGGGGCATTACAAAATGCAGTACGGTTCCGATACTTACCAAAAGGGCAAGAATGGTTAAAATTTTTGTCTTCATTACTTAACTCTCCTCTACTTTTCTATACTCTGCTTTCCGGTTGTGCGCTCATCGCCAGCCGCGAAAGGTTATAGTCAGTATATCAAATGCTGTTGAAAATAAAAAGAACGAAATGGATTGTTTCTAGTGTTTGATTTGCTCATTGATTGCTTTTGCAACCGCCTGTAAATCATCTGATGTGTAATCCTCTGTATGCGTTATCCAATTTGGTGTGTACCCATCTCCATCGCCGTAGCGCGGAATTAAATGAACGTGCAGATGGAAGACTGACTGCTCAGCAACCGGTTCGTTATTATTAAGCAGATTGATTCCTAATGGCTGATAGGCATCGCGAATAGCGTTAGCAATAACGGGTATTCTACTGAATAATTCTTTTGCTGTTTCTGGCGGTGTTTCATAAATATTCTTAGTGTGTTCTTTAGGAATAACAAGTGTATGCCCTTTGGTTACTTGACTGATATCGAGGAAAGCATAAACCTTATCATCCTCGTAAACTTTGGCAGAGGGAATGTCTCCATCGATAATTTTGCAAAAAATACAATCTTCATGTGCCATCTTTTGTTCCTCCCTATCTAATTTAAAATGTAATCTTTTATCTATTGTATAGAGTTGGACCGGGTAAAGTAAAGGGTTCTGTATTAAACTTGTTAAAGGATGTCTAAAAAACTTCCCGTAATTTGTAGAACGGTTCATTTTGGAATCTTCTTCGAATGATGATAAAATCAGATTAGTGAACAAAGGGGGTTAACAAGGTGAGTTCCTTATTACATATTGAAAACTTGTATGGAGGCTATACCCATAAAAATGTACTGCACGATATATCATTTGATTTAAATAAAGGAGAAATCGTCGGGCTGATTGGATTAAACGGTGCTGGAAAAAGTACAACCATTAAGCACATTATCGGTCTGATGCAGCCAAAAAAAGGGGAGGTACAGGTAGAGGGGAAAAGCTTTCAGGATGATCCTGAAGGGTATCGTAACCAGATGGCATACATTCCGGAGATGCCTATCCTGTACGATGAGCTGACTTTATATGAACATCTCAGGCTGACAGCCATGGCCTACGGAATTGAAGAAGAGGTGTTTGAGCAGAGGCTGCCTAAGCTTTTAAAAGAGTTTCGGTTAGAAAAGAAATTGAATTGGTTCCCGGTCCATTTCTCAAAAGGAATGCGGCAGAAGGTTATGATTATGTGTGCTTTTCTGATTGAACCGCCGCTTTATATTGTGGATGAGCCATTTGTTGGTCTGGATCCATTAGGTATCCAGTCTTATCTGCAGATGATGGACTCGATGAAAAAGCAGGGGGCAGGCGTCTTAATGTCCACGCATATTCTGGCAACAGCGGAGAGATACTGTGACCGTTTTCTTATTTTACATGATGGAAAATTACGTGCGGAAGGAACATTAGAGGAGCTTCGCATGCAATTCCAGATGCCAGGGGCGACTTTGGATGATTTATATGTACAGCTGACAAAGGAAGATGATCATGTTTGATTCGCACGCACTTTATAAAAAACGTTTATCTTCCCATGTCAAAAATTTAAGCAGATATTTAAAATATATGTTCAACGGACATATTGCATTTGCCATGTTTTTTTTCATTGCTGCAACTGCTTATTATTATCAGCAGTGGCTGGAACAATTACCGGAGAATTTTCCGACTGGAATCATCATGGGAATTGTTTTAGGATTGCTGATCAGCTATAATCCAATCCGCACATTATTGCAGGAGCCGGATTTGGTGTTTCTTATTGCTGCTGAGCAGCAGATGGGATCGTATTTCCGTAATAGCTTGATTTACAGCTTTGCGATCCAGACGTACCTCATTGTACTTGCAGCGGCTGCATTCAGTCCGCTTTATTTCGCCAGTTTCAGCGGACGGGCAGGAAGCATATACCTTGTTACGCTTCTGTTATTTCTGGTTTTTAAAGGCATGAATATGCTGGCAAACTGGAATATGCTGAAGGTAAGAGAGAAGAGTTTGCGAACCATTGATTTAACAGCACGTACACTGCTTAATATTGTAACAGCCTACTTTGTGATTGAAGGACAGGCATTATACGCTGTGATAACGATCGTATTGCTGCTTCTTGTAATTGTATATGATTTTATTGTGGCAGCAAAACAGCCGGGCATTATTTGGGAATTGTTAATAGAAAAGGACCAAATCCGCCTGCAATCCTTTTACCGGATTGCGAATTTATTTGCGGATGTTCCGCATTTGAAGAATAAAGTAAAAAGAAGAGAATGGCTGACAAAGACCTTTATCAGCAGAATCCCATTCGAGCGTTCAGCTGCCTATGATTACTTGTATCAGATTTCTTTTCTCCGCAGCGGAGATTATTTAGGGATGTATCTCCGGCTTGTGGTAATCGGCGGTATTTTCATCTGGGTCATTCCTAATGTCTGGATAAAGCTATTATTTGCTATTCTGTTTATTTATTTGAGTGTTTTTCAGATGATGGCTCTATATCACCATCATCGTACGCAAATGTGGCTGGATCTGTATCCGCTGAAGCCCGGATTAAAACTGGATGCAGTGATTAAAATTATTCGCAAGCTCGGCTATATGCAGGCATTTGCTTTTACCTTCTTATTTATTTTTCAGCTTGAGTGGCTGGGGAGTATTATTGTATTAATTGGCGGTCTTGCTTTTGTCTGGGCATACGTAACATTCTACGTGCAACCTAAACTGGATAAGGTATAAAAAACAAGCTGACGAGAGAATAGCCTCGTCAGCTTGTTTTATTTGGCTTGTTCCTGATAGGTCAAATAAATATTTGCAAAAGCTTTTGCAGCTATAAGCATTGCTTTTTCATCAATATCAAACCTCGGATGATGATGCGGATAATCATTTCCCTCCAGATTCGCACCTGTCAGGAAGAAAGCACCTGGTTTTTCTAATAAATAATAAGCGAAATCTTCTCCGACCATTAACGGATCTGTAATCGCGGCAATGTCTACACCGTCAATTTCCTTTGTTGTCTGAAGGACAAGATCTGTCTGCTCTGGATGATTGATAACCGGCGGATATCCTTTAACATAGTCAAACGTATAGGAAGCGCCGAAAGAATCGCAAACCCCTTTTAGAATCTGCTCCATTTCTTGAATGATTTTTTCTTGCACTGCTGTATCGAAATGTCTGACGGTTCCGACCAATTTAGACTGGTCGGCAATGATGTTAAAGGCATTCCCTGCTTCAAAAATACCAATTGAGATAACGGCAGATGATAATGGGCTTAATCGTCTGCTCACAATTTGCTGGAGTTGGGAAACTGCCTCAGCACCAATCACGATGGCATCCTTTGTATCTTGCGGAATAGCGCCGTGACCGCCCTTTCCCTGAATCGTAATTTCAAACCGGTCCGTACCTGCCATGATTGCCTGATGTGTAGAATAAATACTTCCAAGCGGCAGGGTTGCCCATAAGTGTGTGCCAAATACAGCATCTACATCTTTCAGAGCACCAGCTTCAACAATCGGTTTCGCCCCGCCGGGAGCATATTCTTCTGCATGCTGATGAATAAAGACAATACTTCCTTCCAAGTCATTTTGAAACTGCTGCATTACTTTTGCAAAGGTAAGCAGGGTAGCAGTATGTCCGTCATGACCGCAAGCATGCATAACACCCGGAATCTGGGATTTATAGGGAACATCCTTCTCATCCTGTATCGGCAGTGCATCAAAGTCAGCCCGGAAAGCAACGGTTTTGCCCGGCTTTGCCCCTTTTAATGTTGCTACAATACCGTTACCGCCAACATTTTTTTCATATGGAATACCTAATTTTTCATAATAGTTTGCGATGTATTTAGCAGTTTCTGTTTCTTGAAATGACAGCTCAGGATGCTGATGCAAATATCTGCGGATGTCTACCATTTCTTCATATGTGTTATCAAGGAGTGAATGAATTGCTGATAACATGTTAATCACCTCTTTCAATTGATAGCCTTGTGACTCAACTTTCGCACCTAAGAATAAGCATATATATCATGCTATTCCAGAATGAACATGTTTTCGATTACCATGCTTGCTTTTTGGTTAAATATCCGGCCTTTTTGGAGATTAACTCCTGTTTCTATGGAAATAAAGTTACTTTTTAATGTGCGAAAGTTGAGCTTACGAAAAATAGAGAAAAGCCTTCTAATTTCAATCTCTTTCATTATATCACTAATCCATGCAGCTGTAGAACAAATATTTCGAGGATAAAAATACTTGCTTATGTCTGCAATATAAAAACCATGAAGCAGTAATCGCTTCATGGTCAGGAAGAAGTTCATATCAATTGTTCTTAATGGATACGCGGGTCTTCTAATAGTCTCTCTATTTCTTCTTTATGATGTGTTTCATCAGAGATCAAGTCCTCTAATTTCACAACCAGCTCTGTCAGCCCCAGTTCCTCAGCCTGTGCTTTTCTTTTTTCATAGCGCTTGATCGTATCTGTCTCAGATTGAAGGGAAGCCTTCAATAAATCTACAACTTGGGAAGGCTGCGGTACAGAAGCTGCTTCTGTAGTCGGAGTGCCGCCAAGTGATTTGATTTTTTCGGATAAATAAAGTGCATGTCCTAATTCGTCTGTTATTTCTGATTCAAAAAATGGTTTCAGCGCGGACCTGTATAAACCTGAGACAACGGATGCGCTGTACGTATACTGGATAGCTGCAGCGTATTCATTCGATAAATCTTCATTTAACCCGTCAATTAATTCTTGTAATTTTGCATCCATACTTTATCACCCTTCTTTATGATTTTTACTTCTTTATATATATTTCCCATTGTTATTTTTGTCAAACCTGTTTAGCATAAAAAAAGAGAACAGAAAAGGAGAGATTATATGAAAAATAAAACAGCAGCAGTTTTGTTCAGCGTATGGATGGCTGCTTGTTTACTTAGTATTGTCTGGATAATACAAATAAAACGTGATATTTTGCCATATACCGATCAATGGACCAGAGGAATCGTTCCTCATGTGCATGGAACAGGTTTATTTGATTTTTTTAGAGTGATTACGGAGTTAGGCTCTTCGCATGTGCTTATCCCGATAGCCATTGCTGCAGCGGCAGGACTTATGCTGTTGTATAAGCATTGGTATCCGGCGCTGCTGCTTTTAGGAGGAACGTTATTTGCGCATTTACTTAATACATGGATAAAGCAGCTTGTAGCCAGAGAAAGGCCGAGTGTCTCTGTTACTTTAAATGCTGAAGGATTTAGTTTTCCATCGGGACACAGTATGATTTCCATGGTTTTTTACGGGCTGCTGGCTTATTTACTATGTAAAAAAATACATTCAGAGAAAGGAAAGCTGACGGTGCAGATTCTATCAGGAATGCTCGTTTGTTTAATCGGAATCAGCCGCTATTTTATTAATGTACATTATATAACAGATATTATCGCCGGATTTACAATTGGTTTTGCGCTGCTTTATATTTATATTCGTATAGATAAAAACGTCTCAGACTTAAGACGGAGAAGAGAACCTGCTTAAGCTGGTTCTCTTTTAATCCTATTCTGAAGTAAAATAGAGTCATAGAGAAAGGGGTTGATGAAACACATGAGGAGAGTTTTTTCTTATTTTATAGCAATTTGCTTCATTTGGATTGGAATCATGTTAATTGTAAACAGTTTAAATATAGATGGTTTTGAATTAAATTTTGGCTGGACATATATTTATCCATTATTCTTTGTGGTTGCCGGAGCTGTGCTGCTGGGAAGTGCTGTAATCAGAAAAGGCGGCAGGTGGATGATAGGCACGTTCTTGCTCATTTTTGGAGGACTCTTGTTAGCAGATCGGTTTGGGCTGGTTGATTTTACATTTTGGAATGTGTTTAAGCTCTGGCCGCTGATTCTGATTTTTATAGGAATCAGTCTATTTCGCGGACTTCATTTTTTGACTGTGTACAGCGGCAGTTCGAAAAAACAAAAAAAAGATCGCTGGTATGCCTTCTCTGAACCTAAAAAGAATGATGCAACATTCACGATAGGTGATATGGAGAAGAAGGGAAACTGGAATTTGGAGCCGATGAATATTAGCACCATGGTAGGCAATTTTTATTTAGACCTGACTGATGCGTATATCCCGGATGAAGAAACAGAAATAAATATTCGTTCGCTGGCGGGCGATGTCACTATCCTGATTCCCGGAGAAGTGGAATTTCAAGCCAAAGCAGCAGCTAAGGCTGGAGATATCAATATTTTGGATGAGGAATCGACAGGAATCAATACATCCTTGTTTTATAAAACGGATCAGTTTGAAACTGCTACCAAAAAATTATTTATCGACATTCGCTTAAAGGCAGGCTCTATTCGGGTAGATCGAGTATAAGATGGGAGGGGGGAGAAAATGAAACGTTGGGGAAAAAGTATCCGATTCAGCTTTATAAAATCTCATCTTTATGTTTTATTTTTAACAACATGCATCCTGCTGGCTATTATTCTATCCTTATTTGTTATTTTGGAGCCGGACTGGCTAACGGCACAAAGTATCTTTTTATTTATCGGCTTATATATTATCATTGGATTTATTTTGTCCCTGCAGGCCGGATTTACACAAATCGGTAATTTATTAAAAATTCGTTTAGATGCTATCTCCATCCAAATTAAGCAATTTGCCAACGGAAATTATACTTCTAAAATCACGAATGTTCATGAGGATGTGGATGAAACAGATCGAATTATTGCTGAGCTGAATGATTTAGGAGATAAATTGCAACGGCAAGTGGAGTCCTTACAGCGGATGGCCGATGAGAAATCAGATTATGCGAAATCAGCACATAAAGCAGCAGTTATTGAAGAACGGCAGCGGATTGCCCGGGACCTTCATGATGCTGTCAGCCAGGAGCTTTTTGGGCTGGCAATGCTATCAGAGACAGCATTAAAGCTATTTGATAAAAATCCTGCTACAGCGAAAGAACAAATGGAGGAAGTCGTACATTCTGCGCATCAGGCACAGGCGGAAATGCGTGCATTATTGCTTCATTTACGGCCGGTTTATCTTACCGGCGGAGAAACGTTAGAAGAAGGCATTCAGAAATTAATCGATGCTTTAGAACAAAAAAGCAATCTGACATTCCAAATCGATATGGATGAAGGCTTAGATTTAAAAGAAGTAGTCGAGGAGCACATTTTTCGAATTATTCAGGAATCCTTATCGAACATCCTGCGGCATGCGAATGCAAATATGGTTCAGGTAGAAATAAAACAGAGGCAAGAAGAGCTTTATGTCCGTATTGAAGATGATGGCATCGGCTTTGAATCAGATGATCAGCAGAATAATAAAGCTTCTTATGGTCTGAAAACAATGAAGGAACGCAGCGAAGAATTAGGTGGAACATTTACCATTCGTTCCAAAGAAGGGCAGGGTACATATATTTATATTCGAATTCCCAATCAGGGGAATTAAAAAGGGGAGAATGTATTATGATTCGTGTAGTTGTCATTGATGATCATGATGTAGTGCGTAAAGGAATTATTTCTTTTTTACAGACGGAGGATGATATTGAAATTGCAGGGCAGGCGGACAGCGGATTTAAAGGAGCTGAGCTTGTTATCCAGGAGAAGCCCGAAGTCGTGCTGATGGATTTAATTATGGAAAATGGAAATGGTATCGAAGCAACCAGACAGATCATGACTTCTTATCCAGAATGCAAGGTGATTATTTTGACATCCTATTATGATAATGAACAGGTAATCCCTGCCTTGGAAGCAGGAGCATTCAGCTATTTGCTGAAAACCTCTAATGCACAGGAAATTGCAGAAGCTGTACGAAAAGCAGCCAAAGATGAAAATGTGATTGAACCAAAGGTTGCTAACACAATGATGAACCGTTTTCGCACCCCTGCGAAAAAACCCCATGAAGATTTGACCGAACGGGAATTAGAAGTGCTGCTGTGTATTGGGGATGGAATGACCAATCAAGAAATCAGTGAAAAACTCTATATCGGAATTAAAACGGTGAAAACACATGTAAGCAATATTTTAAGTAAGCTGGAAGTGAATGACAGAACCCAGGCTGCTGTTTACGTACACAGGAATCAATTATTTAAAACAGCAGGAGATTGATTCGCTTCACATGAAGATACGCCACCAACAAAAAAGGTTGTCCGCAGGGGAACAACTTTTTTTAGAATAAGAAAGTATAAAATGTTAAGGATAGCCGCTCCAGAAATACATTACACTTTCCGTGGGCTTGAGTTCAGCCTCCTCTAAAGAAGACTTAGCAATTGGCAAGCCGACAGGCGCAGACAGAGCTAAAGTCGCACTTATGCCCTGAGGGTAGAAAAAAAAGGAGTTCACTTTTTTCCTGCTTAGGTCTTCACCCTGCGCATTCCCACAGGAGTCTCCGTGTATTTCTTCTGGGACTGGGACTGCGATTACTCGTCCCATCAAAAAGCGTCGCTAGAATCAGCTTCTTTTCTTTGAAAGAAAGCAAATGAAACATATTTCTTCAAAGATGGGAGCGGAGGGAAACCGACTCCTGCGGGAAAAGCAACAGGTGGAGACCTAAGCAGGAAGCGGTTTTCTTACCGTGCGGCTGAACGTTGCCCGCGGAAAACGACTTCCCGTAGCGGACATCTCTTTGGCGAGAACACTGATGTTTTAAAAACAAAGCGGTATTCTTGGTTTTTCTTGATGAAACGATTATTAAAGGGAATTGTCCGAAAACAACCTGCTGCATAGATGTTCGTTTTCTGTATTTATTCTTCCTTCTCATGCATATGCCCTGAAATAACAAACGGACGCTCCATAAAGTAACTCGGCTGTTTTGCCTGCTGCGAATCATGAGCTTTTTTAAATTGATCGGAGTTTTTCCAGTTCTCAAAATCAGCAAACGATTTCCACTGTGTTAAAACCACATATTTACTTGATTTTTCCTGACGTAAAAAACGCCATGCTTGAAAGCCTTCCATTTTTTCAATGCCGCTGTCACTATGCTTCATACGATATTCAAAGGCGGGGCTGCTGTCTTCTGAGATAGGGAGATGATTCATAACCACATACCCTTCCTTAGATAATTCGCCAACCGATTTTAATACATCAAAGGCTTGACCGGCTGAAAAAATATTTTTAGAGCTGTTTTCATAATAGGCGATACCGCCATCATTACTGGCGATAAAGTAAAAGTCAATATGCTTATTTTTTTTCTCCAATGTTTCTAAAAAATGAATCGTTCCTCTGGACATAAATGCTTTCATAAAATTCCTCCTTCAATTGTCGACCTTCTTTGAATATCTACTTATAATTAAATTGTACACAAATACAAATAATATTGAAAATAATACCCTTTTGTCGAATGTACTTGTAATTTAAGGATGTCCATTCTTTATCAAAAGATGAGAATAACGTATAATGAATGCGTATATGCTACTTGAGGTGAACTTATGAGAAGCGAGCGAAGAAATGAAAAAAGAAACGAACGCAAAAAACAGCAGAAGAATGTTTTTCGACAAAAAATCAAATGGCTGGGAATAGCCGTCGCTGCTGTTTTTCTTTTATTATTAAGCGGCTATGGTCTGCTCATTTTAGGCGGGAAAATGATTGCCAATGAGGAAGATTTACAGCTTGATTTGACGACCACTATCCGCACAGAGAATGGAGAAGTTATCCGGACATTATACAACGAGAACAGAGAGTATGTTTCAACAGACCATATACCAGACCATGTTCTGGAAGCATTTGTTGCAGTGGAAGATCGCCGGTTTTATGAGCATCAGGGAATTGATCTGCAGTCGATCAGCAGAGCTGTTTACCGTGATATTTTAGCGAGAAGCAAAGTAGAGGGCGGAAGCACCATCACACAGCAATTATCTAAAAATCTTTTTTTGTCAAATGATAAATCCTGGACAAGAAAAATAAAAGAAATGATGGCGTCACTTTATCTGGAGCGCAGACTCAGCAAGGACGAGATATTAGAGTTATATGTGAACCAGGTTTACTTTGGAGAGGGAGTATATGGCCTGCAGAAGGCTTCAGAATATTTCTTTTCAAAAGATGTTGATGAGTTAACGATATCTGAGGGAGCACTGCTTGCCGGGTTAATGAAGGCACCCAATGGATATTCGCCTTTAAATCATCCTGATAAAGCAGCAGAGCGCAGAAATGTTGTTTTAATGACCATGGAATCAGCCGGCTTTATAGATGAAGAAACAATGGCTGCAGAGCAGGAAAAAGGATTAGGAATCAATCTGAAAGAAGAAGAAAGAGGAACGAATCCCTGGGTCGACAGCTATGTTGATATTGCTATAAAAGAGGCTGCGGAAGCGCATGACTTAAGCTTTGCCGAATTGCAAAGCGGAGGCTATGATATTACTGTCTATATGAATGAAGATTTTCAGCAGGTTGCTTATCAGAACTTTCAAGAGGATGCTTTCTTCCCTGGGAATACAGAGGGGACAGAGGGAGCCTTTGTTATGCTGGATAAGAATAACGGACATATTGTCTCGGCTATCGGCGGACGGGATTATAGCTTTGGTGATTTAAACCGGACAAATGTACAGCGGCAGCCGGGGTCAACCTTTAAACCAGTTGCTGTGTATGGACCTGCGTTGATGCAGGAAGACGAGTATAATCCTTATACAATTATCCCTGATCAATATATGGATATAGACGGGTATGAAGCAACCAATGTTAGTGGAGAATATAAGAATAACATAACGATTTATCAAGCGATTGTTGAATCAACAAATACCTCTGCAGTCTGGCTGCTTAACGAAATTGGAATAGACAATTCGAAATCCTATCTGGAGAAAATGGGGATGCCAATCGAGGATAAAGGATTGTCGATTGCACTGGGAGGTTTAAATAAAGGGGTCACGCCGCTGCAAATGGCCCAAAGCTTCCAGACCTTTGCAAATAATGGAGAAATGTCGAAAGCGACAGCAATAGCGGAGATAAAAGACCGTAACGGGGAAATTATTTATCAGTCGGAATCAAGCAGCGAAGAAGTATTTACCCCGCAGGTTGCCTGGGATATGACAGAAATGCTTAAAGAAACCGTCCGGACAGGGACAGCAAGCTCCGGCTACTATGGTAAGGAGCTTGCTGGGAAAACAGGAACAACACAGCATCCAGCTGTTGACGGAGCGTCAAAGGATGCCTGGTTTGTAGGCTATACACCCGATTATGTTACGGCTATGTGGATGGGCTATGATCGGTCTGATGCAGAGCATTATTTGACAGGAGGAAGTTCTTACCCGACGTCCTTGACCAAAAAAATATTGACCGATATCGATAACCAGACGGGTTCTGGATTAACAGCGTCCTTTGAGATGCCAGAAGGTGTAGAAGCTTTGCCGGAGCCGATTGATTTACCAGTCATCGAGCATGTAGATGCAAGCTATACCTTTGGCGGATTTGCTTTATTGAAAGGAAAGCTTAGCTGGGAAGGCTCCACAGATGATCGAGTCGTCTACCGTATTTATAAAGAAGAAGAAGGTACAGATGAGCTGGTCGGAGAAGTGGAAGGAGAAACAGAATTTATCGTTGATGATGTTTGGTTCCGCAACGAAACGTATTATGTCGTTCCGGTTGATCCCATTACCAATATGGAAGGTTCTCATTCCACATCCGTATCCTTTTTCTAATATCTTGCCGGTTCGTTTTATCACGGAGAACCGTCCGTAAAATCTCGCCTCAAAATAAAGCGTAAAGATAAATTTATTTATGCGGGAGATAACGGACGCTAACTCCCTGAATCACTTAGGCTAACCCAGTGGGAGAAGAACAAAACTCCTACTGAGTGAAGTTTCGTTTTATAAGAAATATCTTTTTAGAATGATTATAAAATGAGACAATTTGATGACAAACAAATCGTAACCCTATACAGAAATGCGATAAATAGATATAGTTAGAGATGGAAAAAGAATATAAAGGATGAACGTTGCATGGCAAAAGTAAAAAATACAACTATTTTAGACGCATATCGCGGAAAGAAAACAGACTACACGCCAGCTTGGTTTATGCGCCAGGCTGGAAGGTCCCAACCAGAATACCGGGCATTAAAAGAAAAATATTCCCTGTTTGAAATTACTCATCAGCCGGAGCTTTGTGCTTATGTTACAAGACTTCCGGTAGAAAATTACGGAGTGGATGCGGCGATTCTTTATAAGGATATTATGACGCCTCTGCCGGCTATCGGGGTAGATGTAGAAATCAAAAGCGGAATTGGACCAGTGATCGACCAGCCAATCCGGAGTATGCAGGATATAGAAAAGCTTGGTGAGATCAATCCGGAAAGTGATGTTCCTTATGTGCTGGATACCATACGCCTGCTGACAGAGGAACAGCTTGATGTACCATTGATCGGCTTTTCCGGAGCGCCGTTTACATTAGCGAGCTATATGATTGAAGGCGGACCTTCAAAAAACTATACGAAAACAAAAGCGTTAATGTATCGTGAACCACAGACTTGGTTTGCATTAATGGATAAATTGTCAAAAATGATTATTCGTTATGCAGAAGCGCAAATTAAAGCTGGTGCAAGTGCGATTCAAATCTTTGATTCTTGGGTCGGCGCATTAAACGTGGAAGATTACCGTTATTTTATGAAACCAGTCATGATGGATATTTTTTCAGCGTTAAAAAAATATGATGTACCGCTGATTACCTTTGGTGTAGGAGCAAGACATCTTCTGCTCGAGTGGAATGACCTGCCTGTCGATGTCATTGGCCTGGATTGGCGCACTTCCGTGGAAGAAGCGAGAAGCTTAGGTGTAACGAAAGCACTGCAAGGAAATCTGGACCCTGCAATTTTACTTAGTAATTGGGAGACAATTGAAAAAAGAACGAAAGCGATTCTTGATCAAGGAATGAACACAGAAGGCTATGTCTTTAACCTTGGTCATGGTGTTACTCCTGATATTAAGCCGGAAACCTTAAAACGGCTGACAGATTTTATTCACAGCTATTCCAACCAAAATTGAGGAACAAACCCGGGCTAATGAAGCCCGGGTCAAACAGTTAAATCCTATCTGTCAAACAGATGTATAAAATGGTATAGTTTCTAACTACGGAATAACAAAATGTAACGAGGTGTATTGGAAATGGAAAAAAAGAAATTAGGATTATTAGTAATGGCATACGGTACGCCATATAAAGAAGAAGATATTGAACCTTACTACACACATATTCGTCACGGCAGAAAACCTGATCCAGAAGCCTTACAGGATTTAAAGGATCGTTATGAAGCAATTGGCGGCATTTCCCCTTTAGCAAAAATAACAAAGGAACAAACAAATGCTTTAGAAAACAAGCTGAATGAAGTACAGGATGAATTTGAATTTAAAGCATATATCGGTTTAAAGCATATTGCTCCATTTATTGAGGATGCCGTAGAGGAAATGGCAAAAGACGGTATTGAAGAAGCAGTTTCCATTGTTTTAGCGCCACATTATTCTACATTCAGCGTGAAATCATATAACGAACGGGCGAATAGTACTGCTGAAAAACATGGTATAAACATTGAATCTGTACAGGATTGGTATACGGAACCAGGGTTTATTGACTTCTGGGCAAAAGGTGTGCAAAATACCTTTGCAGAAATGCCTGCCGAAGAAAAAAAGAATGCGGTATTAATCGTATCTGCCCATAGTTTGCCGGAGAAAATTCTTCAAAATGGCGATCCGTACAAACAGCAGTTAGAGGAAACAGCACAATTAATAGCAGAGGCTGCTAATGTGAAAAATTATGAAGTAGGCTGGCAAAGTGAAGGGAACACACCAGATCCTTGGCTTGGTCCAGATGTACAGGATTTAACTCGTGAATTGTATAACAAAGAAGGGTACAAAGCATTTATATATACACCTGTCGGATTTGTAGCAGATCATCTTGAGGTGCTATACGATAATGATTATGAATGTAAAGTAGTCTGTGATGAGATTGGAGCAAGCTACTACCGTCCGGAGATGCCAAACGCTCACCCAGCATTTATTGAAACATTAGCAAATGTTGTATTAAAGAAAGTAAAGTGTGCTTCCTGATGGATAGAAAAAAAGTAGTAATTGTCGGCGGCGGGATGACAGGTTTATCAGCCGCCTATCACTTGCAAAAACAAGTGAAATCAGCAAACCTTCCAATTGATATTACATTAGTGGAAGGTTCTAATCGGCTGGGAGGACGCATTCATACGATAAAAAGAGACGGGTTTACGATTGAGAAAGGACCAGACTCACTTTTAGCACGTAAACCGGCTGCAATGAATTTGGCAGAGGAATTGGGTATACTTAATCAAACAAGACGTAATTCTACCGGGCAGTCCTTTATGCTCATTAAAAATCGGCTGCATAAAATGCCAAAGGGTGCATTTATGGGTGTGCCAAAAGAAGTTGGATCGCTTCTGCGTTCAAATTCCTTTACGTTGACAGGTAAAATCCGTGGATTAATGGATCTGATTATACCAAGAAAAAAACGGTCCGGGGACGAATCATTAGGACATTTTATGCGTCGCCGTTTTGGGGACCAAGTGGTAGATAATCAAATTGATCCGCTGCTTTCCGGAATTCATTCTGGTGATATTGATCAAATGAGTCTGGAGGCAATATACCCTGTTTTTGGAAAAATGGAGCAGGAATATGGCAGTGTTATGAAAGGTCTCCGTAAGACCATGTCGAAACCGGCAAAAAACAGTAAGCCTGCCCAAGGACAGTTTTTCTCTTTTACAAACGGTTTACAGACGCTTGTTGATGCGCTTGAAGCAGAGCTGGATATGGTGAAAATTCTCCGTGAAAATAAAGTGAATCATATAGAGAAGAAAGAAACAGGGTATCATCTTCTATTAGATTCAGGAGAGGTGTTAGCAGCAGATTTTGTTTTAGCAGCAGTTCCGCATACTCAGGTTCCCGGAATGCTGAGTAAGCATGCTCCGCTGCAGGAATTATATGCTATTCCGGCGACATCCACAGCAAATGTCGTACTTGCTTTTGATGAAAAACAAATTAAGCGTGATTTAGATGGAACCGGGTTTTTGGTTACTAGAAATAGTAATTACCGCTTCACTGCATGCACGTGGACCCATCGTAAATGGGAAGGAACTGCACCTGCAGGGAAAGCTTTATTGCGCTGTTATGTCGGAAAACCTGATGATCAGGAGATTGTAAAAGAATCAGACGAGACGCTTGTGGATATTGTCTTGAAGGATTTAAATAAAGTAATGAAAGTAAAGGGAAAGCCTTTATTTTATGAGATTACTAGATTTATTGAGGCAAGACCACAGTACCACACAGGGCATTTAGAGCTTGTCAGCAGGGTCCGCGATTATGTAGCCAGCCAGCTTCCAAACCTGGAGCTGATTGGCAGCTCCTATGACGGTACAGGACTTCCGGATTGTATTGAGCACGGACAAAAGGGTGCAGAATTGGCAATAGAAGCATTGACTCAAAATAAATAAGTTGGATATATGATTTAAAACAGCTATGGAATATTTGTTTCTGTAGCTGTTTTTCTTATGGACAGAAGTAAATAAGTGATAGAATGAAGAAAATAACTTGTTTTAAAAAAAGGCATTCGTTTATCATGAAAAAACGTGAAGCTTAAACGCGAATGAACGAGAAGGAGGAGGGGGAGCAGCTGCTATATAATCAAGTCAATCCAGAGATCATGATTTCGTTGCTGGAAGAAAACGATGCAGAAAACTTATTTGATTTAGTCAGCGCCAACAAAGATTTTTTAAGCAACTGGTTATCCTTTCCGTCTGTAACCAATCAGATGGAGGATTCCAAAAGTTTTATTAAAAGGTCCTTATTTCGTTTCGTAAATAAAGAGGGCTTTTGGGCCGGGATATGGTATAAGGAAAAATTAGCCGGGTCCATCGGTTTCTTATATTTTGATTGGAAAGTAAAGAAAACGGAAATTGGGAGAAGCATATACAAATAAAGGAATCATGACACTTACCTGTGCTGCAATGGTGAATTATGCATTTCACGAATTGGAATTAAATAAAGTGGAGATTAAAACAGCCGTAAAGAATAAAAAAAGTGCGGCGGTCCCTGAAAGACTGGGTTTTAAACATGAAGGAACCATACGGGCGGATGAAGTGATAGGGGATACGATTCATGACCGGGAAGTATATGGGATATTGCGAGCCGAGTGGGACAGGTGAGGCGCAGCTTTTCCAAAAATACCAAAAAGCCAGACTGGCATAATACCTGTCTGGCTTTTTGGCGGAGCTGGGACTGCTATTACGATTGTTGTCAAGTTAGATAGAAAGCATTAAAATTTAAAACAAATTATTCCGAATAGCTTTCGATTAACTTATCGATTAATGAACCGACATAATCCACCGCAATCTCGATATTTTTTGGATTGGACATATCAATGCCTGCATCGTTAATTAACTCAAGCGGGCGCTTGGTACCGCCTGATTTTAAGACGTTTAACCAGTCATCCACAGCAGGCTGTCCTTCCTCACGAATCCGCTTAGCCATGGTTGTTGAGACGGTTAAACCGGCAGAGTAGGTATATGGATACAGACCCATATAGTAATGCTGCTGGCGCATCCATGTTAAGCCTGCACCATTATCAAAAGTGACGGTGTCTCCCCAGAAGGATTCTAATACTTGACGTTTCTCTCTGCATAAAACATCAGCTGTTAACGGAGTACCTTTTTCAGCCAAATCATAAACCTTACGCTGGAATGCGCCTTCTAATAGATGTGTAATAAAGTTATGATAATAGGTCCCCAATAATTGGGTAATCACCCAGCGTTTCATCCGCGGATTATCTTTGTTTGCGTGCATTAAATGATCAGCAAGCAGCAGTTCATTTAATGTAGAAGGTGCTTCAATAAAATAAGTTGACGGTCGTGTATTAAAAAGCGTCTGATTTTTACCGGCTAAATAGAAGTGACCGGCATGCCCTAATTCATGTGCAAGAATAAAGGCGTTGCGCATTTTATCGGCCCAGGTCACCAGAATATATGGATGTGCTCCGTATGGGCTCGAACAGAATGCGCCGCTTGCCTTACCAACATTTTCAGCACGGTCTACCCAACGGTCTGATAATGCTTTTTTCATTCCTTCGATATATTCCGGCCCCATGATATCGAGTGCGTTTAAAATGGTCTCGGAAGCCTCTTCATAGGATGTACTCGGATTAAACGCAGGGTCCAGCGGAGCTTTTAAATCACAGAATCGCAATTCTTCCAGCCCGAGCTTTTCTTTTAGTAATTTCGCGTACTTCTGCATGTGCGGAGCTAATTTTTCCTGGATAACATCTAATTGATTATGATACATTTCCGTGGTTGCCTGCTGTGGTGCTAAAAGCATATCCGTGACAGAATCATATTTTCTTAACTTGGAAAGCTGTACCTGTTTTGTAATCTCTGTCTGATAGGCAGCAGCATACGTATTTTTATATTGTTCCAATGTTTCTATAAAGGACTCATAGGCGTTCCTTCTCAATACAGTATCCTCTGAATACTCATAACTTTCTTCGTATAACGGTTCACTCATTGGCTGTGTTTTTCCCTGACTGTCTGTTACACTTTTGAACTGTATATCGGACTGTTTGCTTCGTGAAAAGATATTGTGTGGAGCTTCTAAAACTTCACCCAGCGCAGATAAAGCCTCCTCTAATTCAGGTGAGAGAATATGCTCCTTCTGCTCTAAAATATCAAACAAATATTTCCGGTATGTTTCAAGTCCAGGCTCATCTTCTATAAACTGCTCGATTTCAGATGAAGTCAGGTTAAGAAGCTCTGTTTCAAAGAAAGAAATCTTGGAGCGGATTGCAGCAAGTGCAGCCCCGCTCTTTGCAGCAGCCCCCTGATTCACAGGATCGCTCCCGTCTGCACTTACTAATAAATTTGCATAAACGGCAACATGAATAACCTTCTGCTGGTAAGCTTCTACAGAGTTAATAGCTTGTAATAAAGTGTTTGCATTTTCAGAAAGCTTTCCTTTAAAAGTGGTAATTTGATCAGCTTCTTCGACAATGTCCTTCAATGCTTTCTCCCAGCTTTTTTTGTCAGGAAAAAGATCTGTTAAATCCCATGTCTGTTCAACAGGCACATCTTTTCGATATCTTCTGCTTTCTTCTATCATTGTCATTCCTCCCAAATGCTTGAAATATTACTGTCTATCAAAGAAAATATAGATACAGCAATATGTTAGCCATTAATTCGATTACCTAATTAATTATAGTACACAGAAGGGGAAATTTATAGCGTTTTATCACAGAAGCAATAAATGTGCAAAAAAAAGAGAATAGCCGAGTACAGGCTATTCAGGAGAAGGATATAACTTATGGGAATTCTTCATATTAAACAGAGCGAGAATAACAGTAATGCCTTACTAATCGTTTTACTGGTAACATCTATTAACGCCCTGGATAATCGCAATCGTCACAAATGTTGCCATAACAATCTGCCTTTTCATTTACCATTGCATTTCCACATTTTGCACATTTCTTCTTTGGCAGATTTTTAAAAAATTCGATAATTCCAGTCATTTCGATTCCTCCTAATGTTTTAAATGATTTAAAAGTATTGTACTATAACAGAATATTGATGTCAACACTGTATTGCTACAATTTTTAAAAATTTTAAGGAGCTGTTTTTAAGATGCAATTAACTATTATCGGCTTTTGGGGCGGCTATCCAAATAAAGATGGCGCTACTTCAAGCTATTTATTAGAAAAAGACGATTATAAATTGGTGCTGGATATGGGGAGCGGAGCCCTGTCCAAGCTGCAGAAATTCACATCTGTACCTGAACTGGATGCAGTGATTTTATCGCATTATCACCATGATCATGTAGCAGATATCGGTGTACTCCAATATGGAAAACTGATTGATTATTATGTGCATAATAATGAAAAAAAACTAAAAATATATGGACATACAGAAGATGAAGAAGGCTTCTCGTCCTTGTCCCACCAGTATACAGAGGGGGTTGCTTATAACCCGGAGGAAGAATTGAAAATAGGGCCTTTTTCCATTACATTTCTAAGAACAGCGCATCCAGTTCCATGCTTTGGCATGCGTATTACGGACGGGAAAAAGACGATTGTATATACTGCAGACAGCAGCTACACAGAAGCGTGGATTCCATTCGCAAAAGATGCGGATGTACTTATAACAGATTGCAATTATTTTAAAGAACAGGATGGAACAGCAGCCGGACACATGAATAGTGAGGAAGCTGCCGGCATTGCGCAGGCTGCAAATGTGGGAAAATTAGTGCTTAGCCACCTGCCTCAGTTTGGTGTACTAGAACAGTTGAAGGAGGAAGCTGAACAAATATATACAGGTCCGGTTATATTAGCAGAGGAAGGGTATGTTTGGAAGTAACTTATAAGAGGTGTTCAGTAAAGCTGTTATAGGTTTTCAAGGTGACGAGTTATCATCGGGCTTTTTAAACGCCTATTTGCAGGTAGAAGTTTTGATTTGCAATAATTTATACGTTAGAATAAAAATAGTGAAAATAAAGGGAGGAATAGTAAGTTGAAATTTATTGATAATAAAGGAATCACAGACCCTCAAATTAATCTGGCTATTGAAGAATATATTCTTGAAAATTTTGGTGAGAAAGATACATACCTCTTATTTTATGTAAACAGTCCTTCTATTATTATCGGACGAAATCAAAATACAATTGAAGAGATTAATACGGATTATGTGGATGAACAAGGAATTAAAGTTGTTCGACGTCTTTCCGGCGGCGGCGCAGTTTACCATGATGAACAAAATTTAAATTTCAGCTTTATTACGAAGGATGATGGCAACAGCTTTCAGAATTTCGCTAAATTTACACAGCCAGTTGTCGATGCTTTGAATAACATCGGTGTGCCGGTTGAATTGCAAGGAAGAAATGATTTAGCTGTAGAGGGAAGAAAAATATCTGGCAATGCGATGTTCTCTACCCGCGGCCGTATGTTCAGCCATGGAACGTTAATGCTGGATTCCCAATTAGAAGAGTTAACTAAAGCGTTAAAGGTGAAAAAGATTAAAATTGAATCAAAAGGAATTAAATCAATTCGCAGCCGCGTGGCAAATATTGCTGAATATCTGGACAGCCCAATATCTATGGATGAATTTAAGGAATTGATTTTACGCTATATTTTTGATGTGGAAGACGTTAACGATGTACCGCAATATGTATTAACCGATGAAGACTGGGCAAAAATTCATGAGATTTCCGAAAAACGTTATCAGCAATGGGAATGGAACTATGGAAAATCTCCTTCATTTAACTATCAGGAGTCTAAAAAATTCCCAGGCGGGCTTGTTGATGTTCGTTTAGATGTGAAGAAAGGCATCATTGAAAATTGTACCATCTTTGGCGATTTCTTTGGCTTGGGCGATGTAAAAGTATTAGAAGATGCACTGACCGGTATCCGCCATAACCGCGATGCTGTCAAAGAAGCTGTAGATCAGATTGATGTCTCCCATTATCTTGGCAGAATTTCTAAAGAAGAATTTCTAGAATTGCTTTACTAAAATTTCTAGCAGAATACGAATCATTTAATAAAACTTCATTCTGAAGCGTTAAGAGCTCTGCGCAGAATGAAGTTTTTTGTCGATATTAATTCCAGAATTTAACACCTGGATTTTCTTTGTTTTTAAAAATAATGCAAAATTTTTAAAATAATTATTTCTTTTTCCTCAGTTTGGTGCTATAATACTTTTAACTCATCCATATCACTAGGGAATAAGGAGGAAAAATAAAATGCAAATGAGAGAAATCACCCCTTATACGATGGCAATATTGTCGGATAAGGACGAAAATGGAAAGAATATCACCCGTATTTTAGAAGATGAAGTAGAGTATGTATTAAAAGGCAGGCCGACTAAAGTGATTGAATACGCATGCGCATATTTTGGATCTGATTTAAAAGGCCGGCAAAATGGCATCAAAAGTATATCCCACATTACACATAAAACTCCAATACCGATTGATCCAAGAAATAAAATGTATTTCTTTCCCACAAAATCTCCATCCCATGAGAGCTGTTCCTGGATATCACATACTCATATTGAAGATGTTAAAAGAATAGATAGTAAATCGACGGAAATTTTATTTAAAAATGGACGAAGCATCACATTGGATATTTCTCACGGCATCGTTATTAATCAAATACAGCGTACCGCTCATATACGCTATCTTATGGATGAGCGGGGCAGTGCATTTTAGTAACCCTGCAGTACAGGATTTCAAATGGGATTAAGAGATAATAAATGATTAGAAGAGTTGTTACTTTATCTTCGTTTTTCTGCTTTTTCCTCAGTCTCCTCTCAAAATCACCTCAGCCAACTTCAGTCATAATAATATAAAGCTACCTAGAATAAAAGCCGGTATTTTGGCAGGCCTCTGCATAAAATAATGTTATTGCTTAAGAATATGATTATAAAACCTTCTCTGCTTCCATTCATGATGATAATAAATATAATTATAATAGGGTACCCTGGTGATAGATTGAGTTTCATTGGGCAGAGAAGTTTATACTTTTCAAAAAAACTGCAGTAGCATATAATCATCAATAAGATTGTTGGAATTTTGAGGGAGACTGACCGTATGTACGTAATGAATATTACATTTTCAAATTGGCAGACATTTCTAAAAGAAGAAGGCTGGGAGGAATTTATCCGCCAGCTGTTGGAGCAATATGAAGGACTCGGTCCGTTGCCTGGTATTGCACTTCCTTTTTTTGAAGCTTTTTTACCATTTTTGCCGCTTATTGTATTTGTACTTGGAAATGCTGCTGCTTACGGCTTGTTTGAGGGTTTTCTCTATTCTTGGCTTGGTGCCAGCTTAGGTGCTGTTCTAGTGTTCCTTGTTATCCGGCGCTTAGGAAATACAAGACTCTTAAAACGGATACGCCATAACAAGCAGGTGTCCAGGATTACGAATTGGGTAGAACGGCATGGCTTTGGGCCTTTGTTTTTATTATTATGTTTCCCATTTTCTCCATCATCTGTTATTAATGTGGTGGCCGGGCTGTCAAAAATCAGTTTCTACCCATTTTTATTAGCGGTACTGTTAGGGAAGACCGTGATGATTTTTTCTATTTCTTATATTGGCTCCAGTATTATGGAATTTGCACAAAATCCGGTGCGGACCATTCTAGTGGGAATAGGTATTATCATTTTTTGGGTATTCGGCAAGTATTTAGAGAAAAGACTTCAAAAAAAAGCGGACAAGCATCAAGTATAATAACAGAAGTCAAATCAGCTAGTATAACAAAATGAATAAAAAAAAACGTTCATATATTTTTTAAAATTAAACGAATACTGTCTGTCCGCGGATAAAAGGTTAAATTTCTTTGCTTTGGGGTATGATATTAATAATTAAACTAAAGCGAAGGAAGAATAACAGTGAAAAAATATAACTATGTAAGAGTTTCTATTGTCGCTGTTTTGTTAATCGCTGTGTTTTTACTTATCCGGACACTTTTATTCGAAAACTATGTGGTTAACGGAAAATCCATGGAACCCACACTGTATGACGGAAATTTAATGATGGTTAATACGTTTACAAGTGATATTTCAGATATTTACCGTTTCGATGTGATTGTATTTCATGCCTCGGAAGAAAATGATTATGTAAAACGGGTTGTCGGGCTTCCGGGAGAAAAAGTAGAATACAAGGATGACCAATTATATGTAAATGGCGAGTATATCCCTGAGGATTTTCTGCAGGAAGAAAAAGAAAAGACGGAAGCGACACCTTTGACAGAAGACTTTACACTTTTGCAAGTGACTGGAGAACAAACGGTGCCGGAAGGTGAACTGTTTGTATTAGGAGATAACCGCAGAGACAGCCTAGACAGCAGATCAATCGGTTTCGTCCCTGTAGAGGAAGTAGTTGGCAAGGTGGATGTGACGTATTGGCCAATAACACAGTTATTTAAGCAGCCGCGCTAAGATTGATGAAATGCATACGTAAGTTCGTACAACCTGTATGGATAATCCTTGCATTCCCCGTCTTATCGCAGGCATGAAACAGATGAAAAATAAATTACTTTTATTAGGAACGAGCTTCTATCTTTGATAAAATAAGGATAGAAGCTTTTGTTTTGAGACAAGTACGGTATAATGTGAAACAAACAACAACGAAACTGCCTTCTGCGGGAAATTTGCAGAAGGTTATCCGTAATCCATACATATACCACTAAAAAGGAGTGTGTATCAGATTGACTGTGCGATTTATTTTAGGCAGGTCCGGTACAGATAAAAGCGAGTGGATGATGAAGGATATTGAACATCGTCTGCAAAAGGAGCCGATTGGTCCGGCTATTTTTTATATTGTACCGGATCAAATGACCTTTCAATTAGAAACAGCTTTATTCAGCCGGGAGCATTTAAATGGGAGTATCCGGGCGCAGGTTGCCAGTTTTTCACGGCTTGCATGGCGGATTTTACAGGAGATAGGGGGCGGATTAAAGCCTTTTATCAGTTCGGTTGGAACCCAAATGATGCTTCGGAAAATCATTGCTGAAAAAAGCGGAGATTGGATGGCTTTTCAAAAAGCAATCAAAAAACAAGGATTTTTGGACCAGTTAGAATCTGTTATTCAAGAATTTAAGCGATATGAAATTACACCTGATGCACTCCGGTTACAGCAGGAGCAATTCAATAAATTTGTGCATCAATCTCCCTCGGAAACAGGGTTAGTCCGAAAACTGGATGATTTCATTTACATTTATGAACAGCTTCTTAACCAGCTGCAGCATATGTATATGGATAGTGAAGACAGACTGCAGATATTAATGGAAAAAATTCCGCAGGCAAGCACGCTGGAAGGAGCACATATTTATATTGACGGCTTTCACCGCTTTACGCCGCAGGAGCTGTCGGTAATCACGGAATTAATGAAGAAATGTGCACAGGTTCATATTGGCTTGACATTAGATCCGGCAGGCACAGAGAATCTGGAGGAGCTGGATATCTTCTACCAGACGAATCAAACCTACCACCAATTAACAGCTGCAGCGGAAGAGAACGGTATTTCGCTGGAACAGGCCGTTTATTTAGACCCGGCAAAGGATCAGTTTAAAGAACGTGCCTACTTTGCTCACTTAGAACAGAATTTTGATGTACGGCCTTTACCGGAATACAAAGGGAAGGCTCCGATTCAAATAGCTGAAGCAGTGCATCCGCGTGCAGAAGTAGAGGGTGTTGCCGGAGAAATTCTTTCCCTTGTCAGAGACGAAGAGTACCGCTATCGGGACATTTCCATTTTAGTAAGACAGCCGGATGTTTATGATGATTTAATAGAAACGATTTTTGGCGATTATGATATTCCCGTTTTTATTGATCAGAAGCGTTCTATGCTGCATCATCCATTGATTGAACTGATTCGTTCGATGCTGGAGGCAATTGAAAATGGCTGGCGTTCCGATGCCATTTTCCGGGTTTTAAAAACCGGCTTTATCCCTGCCAGTGATGAGGAGTTTCCTTTAACCAGTGACGCCATTGATCAATTAGAGAACTATACGATAGAATATGGTATTCGTTACCGGAAGCAGTGGTTAGATGATAAACCTTGGAAATATCAACGTTTCCGCGGCTTTGAACAGGCTGCGCAGACAAACACGGAAAGGGAGATGCAGGACAAAATCAATCGTTATCGCAACCAAATAACGCATGCACTCCGTCCTTTTGATGAAAGCTTTCGTGCAGCAGGAAGTGTAAAAGAGCGCTGTGAAGCTATTTTTATTTGGCTGGAATCACTAGGCGTACCCGAAAAGCTGGAAGAAATGCGTGCATCCTTCGACGAACAAGGCATTCCTGAAAGAGGAAGGGAGCAGCAGCAGGTCTGGGATGCAGTGCTCCAATTAATGGATGAAATGGTAGAAATAGCTGGTGACGAAGAAATGGATATGACTACTTTCAATGCTTCCATCAATGCCGGCGCAGAAGCTTTGGAATTTTCACATGTGCCCCCGACCATGGATCATGTGTTAGTGGGAACGATTGACAGGTCAAGAATGTCTGATGTCCGTTGCGCGTTTTTACTTGGTGTGAATGAAGGAATATGGCCAATGAAGCCGACAATCGATGGCATGATTGACGATGAAGAAAGAGATTTGCTGGAGCAAAATGGCTTGAAGCTTGCGGATAATGGAAAACGGCAGCTGCTGGATGATTGGTTTTATATCTATTTATCTTTAACTGTAGCAAAGGATAAGCTGATGATCAGTTATCCAATTAGTGATGAGGAAGGAAAAGCGAAGGTCCCTTCTCAGGTTGTTCATCGAATAGAAGGCCTGTTTCCTGCAACGCAGGAGCATGTATTATTTCAAGATGTGGAGGATACTGCGGATACAACGCGATTTATTACGACCGAAACGAAAACAAGATCTGCTCTGACGACGCAATTTGCAAGATTGCAGCGCGGTTATGAGATTGATCATGCCTGGTTTGCTGTTTATAACTGGTATGTAAAAAATCAGCCGAAATACCGTATGACCTATCGCATATTACAAGGCTTATTTTATAAAAACCAGCCGGAGCATTTAAAAAAGAAAACAGCGGAAGAACTTTATCCAAAACAAATTAAGGCAAGTGTCAGCCGTCTGGAATCTTATTACAGATGTTCGTACCAGCATTTTGCCCGTTACAGCTTGAATTTGAAGGAAAGAGAAACATATAAATTGGATGCTCCGGATATTGGACAATTATTCCACGAAGCATTGCGCCTCATTACAGAGTGGGTTCAGAATGAAAAAACAGACTTTAAGCAGCTTACCAGGGAGACATCGGCGAACTATGCACACCGGGCGATTCAGAAATTATCTCCCGTACTGCAGCATCAAATCTTGCACAGCTCGAACCGTTACACATTTATTCAGCAAAAGCTGGAGGAGATTATTGCCAGGGCAGCATTTATATTAAGTGAGCAGGCGAGACAGACAGATTTCAGTCCAATTGGTCTTGAACTCAGCTTTGGAGAGAAGAACAGCCCGTTGCCGCCGCTTATTTTGCCGCTTGAAAATGGGTATGAGCTGCTGCTGCGCGGAAGAATTGACCGGGTGGATAAAGCACAGCTCCATCAGGATTTATATTTACGGATTATCGACTATAAATCAAGCTCCCGTGCGTTGGATTTATTGGAAGTTTACTATGGTCTTGCCCTGCAAATGCTGACGTATTTAGATGTTGTACTGACTCATTCCGAAAAATGGCTCGGTCAGCAGGCGAGTCCTGCGGGTGTCCTTTATTTCCATGTGCATAATCCAATGATTAATATGGATAAAGAGAAATTAGACAGCGATATCGAGGAGCAAATCTTTAAGTCTTATAAAATGAGAGGGCTCCTTTTATCCGATGAGGACATCGCCAGAATGATGGACGAGTCATTAGAATCGGGAAACAGTCATATTATTCCTGCCGGACTGAAAAAAGATGGTACATTCAACAGCAATTCGAAAATTGCCGATGAAGATACATTTGAACAATTGAAAAATCATATCCATGGATTACTGAAGCAGGCGGGACTGGATATGACTTCAGGCGGAGTAGAAATTAATCCGTTTCTGAAAAAAGAGACCGAAGCATGTACGTATTGTCCTTTTCATGCAGTTTGTCAGTTTGATCCTGCGTTAGAAGGAAATAATTATAGAAAAATAGCAAATATGAAAGAAAAAGAAGTGATTGAACGGCTAAAAGGAGGGGAAATCCGTGGTTAAATGGACACAGGAACAGGAACGGGCAATTTATCAAAGCGGTACGGATATCCTTGTAGCCGCAGCAGCTGGTTCCGGAAAAACAGCTGTCCTTGTAGAACGTATTATTCAGAAGTTATTAAAGGAAGAAGATGCAATTAATATCGATGAATTACTCGTCGTTACGTTTACAAATGCTGCTGCCCAGGAAATGCGGGCGAGAGTTGGAGCAGCGTTAGAAAAGGCACTGGCTGAAAAGCCTGGATCACTTCATTTAAAAAAGCAGCTGTCCTTATTACAGAGAGCTTCTATTTCGACATTACACTCTTTTTGTTTGGATATTGTACGAAAAAATGCCTATATGATCGAGCTGGATCCTTCTTTCCGGATTGCCGATGAGGTAGAGATGGATATGATCAAACGGGAGGTTCTGGATGAGCTGCTGGAGGGCTGGTATGATGATTCGAATACGGAGCAGGAAACGTTCTTTGAAGTGGTGAACCGCTTTTCTAATGACCGAAGCGACAGAGATGTGGAAGAGTTAATCTTACGGACGGCAAATTTTGCAGTCCAGCATCCATCACCCAAAGCATGGCTGCACCAGCTGACGGCTAATTATGAAATAGAGGAGAATTGGACGGAAGAGACCATCCCCTGGATTCAGGAGGTGAAGGAAGAAATATCGGGTCAATTAGAAGCAATGAAGCAGGAGAATGCATTAGCTATTGCTGTGGCAAGAGAGCCGGATGGACCGTATCATTATCTGGATGCTTTGGAAAAGGATACAGCGATACTGGATACAGCGATGGAAAAAATAACGTATTGGGAGGCATTACACCAATTTGTCCAAGATGCAAAGTTTGCTGCTTTATCCAGAAAAAAAGCAGACGATAATCCAGAGAAACGGGAACAAGTGAAGGATTTTCGGAAAAAAGTCAAGGACAGATGGGACAAGATGAAGGAAAAATGGTTTGTCCGCAGCTTGCCTGCTCATATTCAGGATATGCAGGAAATGGCACCTGTTTTGAAACAAATGACCTTGATGGTAGAAGACTATATGGATAAGTTTCAAAATCGAAAAAAAGAACAGGCTATCGTTGATTTTAATGATTTGGAGCATTATTGTCTGGACATTTTAACAGAGACAAATCCAGAGGATAACAGCAGACAGGCTTCTTCGATTGCTTTCCAGCTGCAAAAGCAGTTTAAAGAGGTACTCGTTGATGAATATCAGGATACGAACCTGGTGCAGGAAAGGATTCTGCAATTAGTCCGCAACCCGGAAGATAATGGAAATATGTTTATGGTTGGCGATGTGAAGCAAAGTATCTATGGGTTTCGTCATGCAGAGCCTTCCCTGTTTATCGAAAAGTATAAACAATTTGCCGCAAACGATGATCCCGCAGAACGAATTGATCTCAACCGGAATTTCCGGAGCCGGGGAGAAGTGTTGATTGGTGCAAACTATTTATTCCGTCAGCTGTTTGATGAATCGGTCGGGGATATTGCCTATGACGAGGATGCTGAATTGATTTATGGTAACCGCATGTACGATGAATTTCCATTCGACTCTAACCCGGAATTGCTGCTGATTGATTCTCCACAGGGACAGAAATCCGATGGAGGAGAAGAAACAGAGGAAGATTTAGAAAAGGCGCAAATTGAAGCGCGCGCCTATGCTAAAAAAATACAGGAATGGATTGGCACCGGAGAAAATGGAACACCAATGCAGGTGGTGGATAAAGGAAAAGGGCAGCACCGTAATTTGATGTATCGGGATATCGTTATTTTAATGCGTTCAATGACATGGGCCCCGGTAATTATGGACGAGCTGAAAAAACAAGGTATACCTGTCTATGCTGAACTGACCTCTGGCTATTTTGAAGCGATTGAAATCAGAGTCATGATCAGTTTATTAAAGACTGTTGATAATCCGCGTCAGGATATTCCGCTGGCTGCAGTACTGCGGTCGCCTATCGTCGGGCTTCAGGAAAATGATTTAGCGGCTATTCGTTTAGCTGATCGTCACGGTAATTTTTATGACGCCCTGTTAGCATACATGGCAAAAGAAGATAACAGTGTAACAGAACAGTTAAAGGAATTCCAGGAGCTGCTGGATAATTTAAGGTTATCTGCCCAGCAGGGAGCGCTCTCGGAATTGATTTGGCAGATTTACCGGGAAACCGGCTACTATGATTTTGTCGGCGGTATCCCTGGAGGAAAGCAGCGTCAGGCAAATTTACGGGCGCTGTATGACCGGGCAAGAAGCTATGAAGAAACGTCCTTTCGCGGTTTATACCGCTTCTTGCGATTCATTGAAAGAATGGAAGAAGAGCAAAAGGACTTAGGTGCTGCCCGTGCACTCAGTGAGCAGGAAGATGTTGTCCGGATAATGACGATTCATAAAAGTAAAGGACTGGAATTCCCGGTCGTTATCCTCGGCGGCATTGGCAAATCATTTAATATGATGGATTTAAATCAAAAGTATCTGCTTCATAAGGATTTGGGCTTTGCCAGTAAATTTATTGATCCCGAGAAACGAATTCAATATTCTACGTTGTTTTATCATGCGATGCGGGAAAAAATCAGGAGAGAACAATTATCTGAAGAAATTCGTCTATTGTATGTTGCCTTGACACGTGCGGAAGAGAAGCTGTTTATGGTGGGGACAGTGGATTCGGCGGAGAAGCGGAAAGCAGCATGGTCCTGGATTGCACACCATCCAGACTGGGTGCTGCCGGCTTATTTCCGGGTTGGAGCAAAGACTTATCTGGATTGGATTGGCCCTGCGCTTATCCGTCATCCGCAGGGAGAAGTCCTGCGGGAAGAGGAGATAGGTAATCAGGTTTTATCTGCGATTACGCAGGATGCGTCCAAGTGGGAGGCAAATATTTATCCGCGTCAGGATATCGTTGCCTTTGAAAACCGGGTACAGGAGAAACAGGATGCCTTAAAAACGCATATCAGAAATTGGGATCCGATTGAACAGAAAGATAAAGCGTTAGATGCTTGGGTGGATCACCGTCTTTCTTATCAGTATCCTTATCAGGGAGCTGCTCATTCACGTGCGAAGCAATCTGTAACCGAGTTGAAACGTCAGCAGGAGCAGAAGGATACGTATAGCGATGAAAAAATGCTTCCTGCAGCGACGAAGGCTCCAATTACGAAAAGACCAAGATTTATGCAGGCGGAAAAGAAATTAACACCGGCCGAAAAAGGGACCGCACTTCATACCGTGATGCAGCATCTTCCTCTAAAAGGCATGCTTACAAATGAAGAAGTAGAGGAATTTATTGAAAAACTGGTGCAGGAGGAGAAAATGACAGCTGCAGAAGCTGAAAGTGTATCCGCTTCGGATATTATCGCATTTTTAGAATCCGCCATTGCACAGCAGATTTTTGATAAGAAAAAGTTGTATAAGGAAGTGCCATTCAGTTTAATGCTGCCGGCCGAAAAGGTATATGCTGACTGGCAGGGGGCCTCCTCAGAAAAAGTGTTGATCCAGGGGGTTATTGACTGTATTATCCCTTCAGGAAACGGCTGGATTATTCTTGATTATAAAACAGACCGGATTACAGAAGAGATGTCAGAGAAATTGGAAGAAAAATTGAAAAAACGATATAAGACCCAGCTTGAGCTTTATCGATACGCTATAGAAGAAATCTGGAAGCAGCCTGTGGAGGAAACCTATCTCTATTTCTTTTCAAAAGGACTGCTTATCAAAGGAGAGTAGCCGGTGCAACCTTATCAAGGAAACAAACGATTAGAATGGATAGACGCAGCAAGAGGCTTTGCGATTTTTGGAATATTTATGGTCAATATAGGAGCATTTTCTGCTCCTTATTTTCTCTATGGCGGAGCAGAGGATGCCTGGACGGCTAAAATAGATCAGTACAGCTTGATTTTTCTTGATATTTTCTTTCAAGCGAGCTTTTACACGCTGTTTTCGATTCTTTTTGGTTTTGGCATACAAATTCAAAAGGACAGCTTAGATAAAAAAGGCATTTCTCCATACGGCTTTTTTGGACGGAGGCTGGGAGTGTTGATTATTTTTGGAATCATTCACGCCTTTGCGATATGGAGCGGAGATATTCTTCTGACTTATGGAACAATGGGGTTTTTGCTATTATTCTTCTTATACAGCGGGGAGAAGGTTTTAATGGGCTGGGCGATTGGTTTATTAGGTGCATCTACCCTTGCCTTGACAGGTCTGCAGTATGCGGCAAGGAATTTTATTGATATAAGTTATACAGCGGAAATAAACCAAGCTTTTCAAAGCTATCAATCCAATGATTTTTCCATTATTCTGGCGCAGAATTTTCAGGATTGGCAGTTATCAAACGGGATTTTCAGCTTTTTCCTGTTTCCTTTTATTTTCCTGCCGCTGTTTTTATTTGGGATGTACTTAGCAAGAAAGAGATGGTTTCATGAGCCGCTTCTCCATAAGGGAATATTGAAAAAGGTTTGGGTTATTTCTCTGATTGTGTTCATCGTATTTAAGATAGGACCGTATACATTTGGCAACCCGCTCTGGTTCAGTCTGGTTCAGGATAATATTGGCGGGACGGCATCGGCCGTCTTCTACCTGATATCGATTACATTATTATGGGAGAAGAAAAGGGCGCAGAAAGTCCTTGGTGTCCTGAAGCCGATCGGAAAAATGGCATTATCTAATTACTTGCTGCAATCGATTATCTCTTTTTGGCTTTTCTATGGTGTCGGTCTTGGATTATACGGGGAAATCCGGCCCATTCATCAAATCGGTCTCGTGATTGTGATTTTCTGCTTACAGATTATCGGAAGTATAATCTGGCTTCGATATTTTCGGTTTGGTCCCGTGGAATGGGTATGGCGATCCATTACGTATAAAAAATTACAGCCAATGAAACGCTAATCATGGCAATTTGTTGACAAAGATACGTTTAAATGTCATCTTAGGGAAGAAAATGGTATCATTATAAACGAATATTAGTCATTTTTGTGAAATGTGACAGAAGATGATGACATGTATTTATAAAATTGAAGGAGGGAACATGAATGACGCATATGCATATTACATCGTGGGCGCTGGGTCTGATTCTATTTTTAGTAGCTTTAGCCCTTTACAAGAAAAACAGTAACAAGCCTGCAACCATTGTTCATATGATTTTACGACTTGTGTATTTATTTATCATCGTTACCGGTGGATTATTAACTTGGGACTATATCCAAGGCTATGGCATGCCGCTTCTTGCTGAAGCCATCGTAAAAGCACTTGCCGGTCTTTGGATTGTTGTGGTAATGGAAGGAATTCTGGTTTCTACGAAAAAAGGAAAAGCAGTAACCGGCAAATGGATTCAATTCTTTATCGCACTGATTATTGTTATTGTTTTAGGCTTTTTCCGTCTTCCAATGGGTTTTTATTTCTAAAATAAGAGGATGACGAACACACCTGTGAGGATAGTGCAATACATTCTCGATGAACAGGATGACATAAAGTGCCTTGGTCCATTGCCGAGGCACTTTATTTTAAAATAAGAATGTTTATAAAAACAGCTGAAAATAGCCGCTACGGAAAAAATACTCCGCTTTCCATGGGCTTGCGCTCAGCCTCCTCGAAAAAAGAAGTTCACTTTTTTCTGCGGGGTCTTCCCACTGGGACTGGGACTGCGATTACTCGTCCCATCAAAAACCGTCGCTAGAATTTGCGTTATTTCTTTGTAAAAAAACAAATAAAACATAATTCTTCTTAGATGGGAGCGGATGTTGTCGACTCCTGCGGGAAAAGCAACAGGTAGACCTGAGCAGGAAGCGATTTTCTTACCGTGCGGTCTTCACCTGTTGCCCGCGGAAAGCGACTTCTCGTAGCGGACATCTCCTTGGCGAGAACACCAATGTTTTAAAGATTAAGTGGTGTTCTTGTTTTTTCTGTTTAATTGTGAACGCTTTTTTACATCATTCCAATCAAGGTATGATTTTTTAAGAAAATAAGTGATAATAAAACGAGGGTGGAATCGTAATTACAGTTTTTATATCATTGGGGGAAAATCTATGATCAAAAAAATAAGTATTGGACTTGCTGCTGTTATCAGTATGTTTATCATACAAATACCGGTACATGCACAGGACGAAGATATACATAATGAAGTATTTTATCAGGTATTGATTGACCGCTTTAATAATGGGGATACGGAAATTGAAGGAGAATTAGATATTAACGATCCTTATCATTACCATGGAGGGGACTTTCAGGGAATTATAAATAAATTAGACGATTTGCAGGATATTGGAATTACCACGATTTCCCTGAGTCCGATTATGGAAAATAAAGAAAGAGGATATCATGGTTATTGGACCAATGATTTTTATGAGATTAATCCGCAATTTGGAACAATGGAAGATTTTGAGCGTCTTGTATCCGAAGTGCATGATCGTGATATGAAAATAATGATTGATTTTGTATTTAATTATGCTGCGGATACCAATCCGTTAACAGATGATGCGGACAAGGAAGATTGGTGGCTTGGAGCACCTGAATCAGATGACGAATGGCTGTTAGAAACAGTTCAATTTGATTTAACAAATCCGGAGGCTGCGGAATATGTATTAGACGCTGCGAGATATTGGCAGGAAGAAACAGAAGTGGATGGATTTAAGCTTCAGGATGCAGACATGGCGCCGCAGCCATTTGTCGAAGAGCTGACAGCAGCTTTGAAAGAAAACCGTCCTGATTTTTATCTGATTGGGGATACAAGTGCTGCAACGATTGATGAAGCGGCTTCGCTAATGGAAAATACATCCCTCGACCTCATCAACTACCCGGATTTAAATCAAGTATTAAGCGAAACATTTGCTGATAGTGATCAGGATGTTTCTGCTATTTTTGATATGTGGGATGAACAAGGGCTGACCGATTTTTATAAACAAATCGATGGCCTTCAACAAGAACGTTTTACAAACTTATTTTCGGAAAATCAACGTAATGCTGTTACGGCCTGGACACTTGCCTTAACCTATATGTATACGACACCGGGGGCAACAATGGTAACGCAGGGGACAGAGCTTCCCATGTACGGAATGGATGCGGAAGAATCGCAGCGGCTTGTTCCTTTTAATAGCGGAGATGAAGATTTAAGGGAGTTTCATAAGCGTATTGCTGCGCTGCACAATGAATTTCCGGCATTAAGGTTGGGAGATTTTGAATATGTCGGCTCGGAAGCATCCATGCTGGTTTTCCGCCGCAGCTATGAAGACGAAGTGATGTATGTCGCTGTTAATAACGGAAGTGAATCAGCATATATTGATGAAACTAATTTAGAATCTGGTATGCAGCTGACCGGTATTTTAGAGGATAATTTAGTCCGTGAAAATGAAGAGGGCAATTATCGGATTGGAATACCAAGAGAATCTGTGGAAGTCTATCTTTTAGAAGAAGATAAAGGCTTTAATTGGTTATTTATCGGCTTTATTGTTTCTGTTCTTTTATTATTTGTGATTGCTGTTGTACTATTAAAAAGAAAGCAGAAGCAAAGAGAGCATGCAGACAATTAATATCGTTAATTACCTTGGTGAATTTGAAATATAACTGCATAAGAAACATGTGTCTGATTTATTACTGACGCATGTTTTTTATGATTGTACGTTTGGAACATCCTTTCTTAGGGACTTTACTCACACCTATGTATAGAATAATTTTAGAATATAGAAATATATCGTTCCATTCTCCTGCTTATATTGTATAATAAAAGAAGAGAGTATTTGTTTAAAGGAGGTGCCCAGTATGGAGTGGAGTGCAATAAAGAAAGAATTCTATTTGCTTTGCAGAATTATTCTTTTTGTTGTTATCGGATTATTTATTGTTAAAAATTTCCTTTTAGCTCCTTCGGTCGTATGGGGTGAATCGATGCAGCCCACTTTTTTCGACCAGGATAAAATCATTGTTAATAAAGTAGCTTCAATAGACCGGTTTGATGTGATTGTATTCCAGGCCCCTGACTCTGACAATTATTACGTGAAACGGGTGATTGGTGTACCAGGCGATCATATCGAATATAAAAGTAATACGTTATATTTAAATGGAGAGGCAGTGGAGGAATCCTACTTAATAAATGATGACGGTCCGGCGAAATTGGGTTTTCAAACTGGTAATTTTACATTAGAAGAATTAACAGGCTATTCCATTGTTCCGGAGAATACCTATTTTGTTTTAGGCGATAATCGCGGAAACAGTAATGACAGCCGCTTCTTCGGCTTTCTGAATGAAGAGGCAATTATTGGGGAAGTAACATTCCGATTCTACCCATTTAATAATTTCGGCAGGCCTGAATAAACCTGTATCTAAAAAGGAACTTCCTGATTTAGATGCGGGTTTTTTATTTTATTCGTCTTTGCTATTTAAGAAAGGCAGAAAGCGGTTTTTCAAAATTAATCCAGCTTATATATCTATCCTAATTCAATTGCGGCTGTATTTGACATTTTGTCAACATCCCTCGTATAGTAGAATAAGAGGAAAAGATAACTGAAAATAGAAGGGTTTGTATAATGAATGAGTCAAAATATAGGAGATTACTTAAAAGAACAGCTAAAGGAAAAACATATTTCTATGCGTGAACTAAGTAAACAGACGAATATTAATGTTTCGACGATATCTCGAATTATCAACCATAAGCGTAAACCGACAAATCAGCATTTAGTGGAAATTTCAAAAGCACTGGATGTTCCTTTTGATGAATTACTTCAGAGAACCGGACTGCCGGTCAAAACTTCAGAGAATCATACCAATGATATACAAGCATCTATTGTAATGATTGATCAATTTTTAGAGCAATCAGATGATCATTATGATTCTTTTTCAATGGAAAAATTAAAAAAACAACTGGATTGTTACGAAAAAGATGCAGAAACAGAAGAAGGGCGCCGTCTCATTCTGGATACATTTCATCAGAAAAAAGAAGATGCAGGAGCCCGTGGGGCCTATATGAAAAAACTTTCCACTTTTTTTCATCGGATTTGTCATAAAAAAGGAACACGGAAAGAATTAATTTTAATGGGTGCAGCACTAATTTATTTCATCAGTACAGCAGATGTTATTCCGGATTATCTTTTTCCGGTTGGTTATTTAGATGATGCTGTAGCAGTTCAAGTGGTAATGAATGCACTTGCTAATAAAACGTAATTAACGAGGGTTTGGATATGAATCGGAAGAAATACCATTTGGATTACAGTATAATCACTATTTTGTTCTTGTTATTATTAATTAGTTTAATTGCAATTTATAGCGGTTCAGGACAATATGCGCAATCACAGCCTTACTATTTTGTGATTCGCCAAGGTATTTGGTATGTTTTTGGTACGTTGATAATGCTGGCAGTGATTTTCTTTGACTATGAGCTCTTAAAAAAACAGGCATTTAAGTTGTATGCGATTGGCGTTTTCCTTTTATTAGGCGTTCATTTTTTTGGGGTTTTTCGCAACGGTTCTCAACGTTGGCTGAATTTAGGAATCTTTGAGATACAGCCATCTGAATTTATAAAAATATTTCTTATCATCTACTTAGCTGTTTTATTAGAGAAGTATGGCAATCGAAAGCTGTCCTTAAAAAAGAGCATTCAATTAACGCTGAAAGTAGTGGCAGTAACATTAATTCCATTTGTTTTTATATTTTTACAGCCGGATTTAGGATCTGCTTTGATCGTATTAGCCATTGCTTTTTCCATGATTATTGTTTCCAGTATCTCTGTTAAAGTTATTTTACCGGTGCTATTCACCATAGCTGCTTCTATAGGCGGTTTAATTTTTTTGTATTCTTATAATGAAGATATTTTTTCCCGGTTATTTCAATCACATCAAATGGACCGTATTTACGGGTGGTTAAATCCGGCGGAGTATGCATCTGATTATGGGTATCAGCTTCAGCAGGCAATCATGGGAATCGGTTCAGGACAATTGAGCGGTGCCGGATTTAATCAGGGGATGCAGATTCAAAATGGGAATGTTCCTGAAGCACATACAGACTTTGTTTTTACAGTAATTGGAGAAGAATATGGTTTTATCGGAGCAAGTATTCTGATTTTATTATATTTCCTGCTTCTTTATCGAATTACAAAGGTTGCCTTCGAAGCAGATAATTTATTCGGGGTCTATCTTTGCGTCGGCATCATCGGAATTCTTGCCTTTCAAGTATTTCAAAATATTGCGATGACAATTGGTTTAATGCCGATTACTGGGATTACCTTGCCTTTTATCAGTTATGGAGGAAGCTCGCTGATAACCAATCTGATTATGATGGGACTGGTCATCAATGTACAAATTCGCTCCTCTAATGATTATTTATTTCGAAAAAAAGCAATTAGTGAATAAGGGGAAAGCTAAAAAATCAGCATGGGAAGATTTTTTAGCTTTCTTTAAAGAAGACTTGCTGACTGGCAAGCCGACAGGTGCAGACAGAAGCATAGTCGCACTTATGCCCTGCGGGTAGAAAAAAGAAGTTCACTTTTTCCCTGTGGGGTCTTCACCCTGGGACTGGGACTGCGATTACTCGTCCCACCGAAAACCATTGCGGTTACTCGCACCACCAAACCCGTCCGTCGCTAGAATTTACGTTATTTCTTTGTAAAAAGCAAAAGAAACAAATTTCTTCTTAGATGGGAGCGAAGGGAAGTCGACTCCTGCCGGAAAAGCAACAGGTGAAGGCCCCGCAGGAAGCGATTTTCTTCCGAGGAGACTGAAGCGTTGCCCGCGGAAAGCGACTTCCCGTAGCGTACATCTCCTTGGCAAGAACACTGATGTTTTAAAGACCAAGCGGTATTCTTGGTTTTTCTTAATTATTTTTTAATACATTCAGGATTCCAGATTAGGCAGAGAAGTTGAAAATTTATTATTTCTTAATAATCAGAATCACTGCTTCGGATGAATTATTGACATTAAAGTCCCCTTCCAAATGAACTCTATGATAAAATAGCGATACAGGTCAAACAAATAATGATATAAACACATAGGATATAGGAAGAATCGTAATTATGTCATTAGAGTCAATGAGGAGAGGATTGGAATGAAGAAAAAAGTTGGTATTGTTTTTGGAGGGAAATCATCAGAGCATGAGGTTTCTCTGCAATCTGCCAAAAATATTGTGGACGCAATTAATTTAGATAAGTATGAAGTATATCTGCTGGGGATTGATAAGCAGGGGAATTGGCATGTCAATGACCGTTCTCACTATTTAATAAATGAAGAGGATCCAAGCCTGATTGCATTAAATAAAACAGGGAAGGGAATTGCCATTGTCCCTGGAGCGGAAGAGAATCAAATTATTGAGACCGGCTCAAGTGTAAGCATGGACCAATTAGATGTTATTTTTCCAATTGTCCATGGCACACTCGGTGAAGATGGAAGCCTGCAGGGTATGCTGAGAATGGCCAATATTCCATTTGTAGGTTCTTCTGTACTTGGTTCAGCTCTCAGCATGGATAAGGATATTGCCAAGCGTCTGCTGAGCGATGCAGGCTTACATGTTGCCCGCGGATACAGCTTCCGTAAAGCCAAACAAAATCAAATCTCTTATCAGGATATTGCTGCGGAATTAGGAACACCATTATTTATTAAGCCGGCAAATCAAGGCTCTTCTGTTGGCGTACACAAGGTGGAGACGGAAGAAGCATTTAACCATGCTATTCAGGATGCATTTATGTATGATCACAAAGTTTTAGTTGAAGAGGCTGTCTCAGGGAGAGAGATAGAGTGTTCGGTTTTAGGTAATGAAAACCCGATTGCATCTGTACCAGGCGAGATTCTTCCAACCGTCGAATTTTATTCTTATGAAGCGAAGTATATTGATGAATCTGGAGCAAGCTTAGAAATACCTGCTGTATTGGACAAAGACGTGGCAGATCGAATTAAACAGACTGCTGTTCAAGCTTTTGAGGCTTTAAATTGTGAAGGCTTAGCCAGAGTAGATGTATTTTTAAAAGAGGATAATACGATTATTATTAATGAAATTAATACATTGCCCGGATTTACGAAGATAAGTATGTATCCAAAGCTTTGGGAAGAGAGCGGCGTTTCCTATCGGGAACTGATAGAGAAATTAATTGAACTGGCAATCGAAAGACATCAAAGAGATCAGCAGCTGAAGAGCTCTATTCAAAATTAAAGACGTAAAAGGATGATTGAATGTCTAGCGACAACATAGAAAACGGCGGTATCAAAGCATATTTACAAAACAATTTGCCGGCGCTGATTTTTCACTTTTTCCTGACAGTGTTTGCCATGCTAATGGTACTTTTCACGAATCAACTGCAAATGGTATTTTTCGGAGTTTTAATCGCGTATGTATTATTTGGATTTGCATTGAAAAATCAAGGAACGCTTTTAAAAAATAGTTTGACGGTTTCCCTGGTTTTTATCATTAATCTGATAATGTACACCTTGGTCCCGCTGGCAGTATCTGAGGCACTTATGTTTTATTCCTTGCCGTATCTTTATTTAGCATTGATTAATGGACAATTGATTTTCCTGGCTATTATATTGCCATCCATTTGTATGCTGATCGGGTTATATGTGAAAATAAGCATTATAAAACTAACAAATAAGAACGAGGCATAAATTTACAAAGAGGAGCTGTCATAGGGAAAACAGTTCCTCTTTGTAAAATAGCCTGGATTTCCTGTTAACAGATGGATAAGAATGGGTATACTATCAATAGAAATTAAACGGGAAAGGAGGGAACCGCGATTCTTAATAAACGTATTCGTCATATACAACGTTATCGAGAAATACTTGTTGCATTTTCCCGTAATGGCTTTGGGTATATTGTAAAGGAATTGGGATTGCAAAAGGTTGTTTCTTTGCCGGAAAGAGTTCTTAAAGGGAAGAAGGAAATACATAGAAAAACAACAGGAGAGCGAATTCGGCTTTTCCTGGAAGAATTAGGTCCGACCTTTGTGAAGCTTGGACAAATCGCAAGCACAAGAAGTGATTTGATTCCCCAAGGTATTATTAAAGAGCTGGAGAAGCTGCAGGATCAGGTCGGGAAAGTCTCCTATACCGAAATTCAGGAAATTATCGAGAGGGAATTGGGAGAGCCGATTCATGATATATTTAAAGAGTTTAACAAAGAGCCTATCGCCGCCGCCTCGATCGGACAGGTTCATTATGCTATTTTGCAGAGCGGGGAAGAAGTAGCTGTGAAGGTACAGCGCCCGAATATTGAAAAGAAAATTCATACGGATTTAGAGATTTTAATGAATTTTGCCACCCTTGCAGAAACACGTTTAGAGTGGGCTTATCAATATAAAATCACCGAAATCATTGAAGAATTTAAAGCATCCATCCTGGCCGAATTAGATTACACTTTGGAAGGACGGAACGCGCATAAAATTGCGATGAATTTCAAAAATGATAAAGAAGGCGTGAAAGTCCCTGATGTGTATTGGAAATATACAACCGAACGTGTGCTGACAATGGAATTTGTCAAAGGGATAAAGTTAGATGAGAATGTGCAGCTTATCCGGGAAGGCTATCAGCCCAAGGTAATTGCAGAAAAATTAATTCATAATTTATTTGAACAAATATTATTAGATGGTTTTTTTCATGCAGACCCGCACCCGGGTAATGTGATGATACTACCGGGTCATCAGCTGTTATTTATGGATTTTGGAATGGTCGGCCGGCTCACACCGTTAATGAAGGAGCATCTGACGGATATGATTATTGCGCTGGCCCGTCAAAATACGCATGCTATCGTGAAGGCTATCTATCGAATGGGTGTGGTCCCTGATGATGTCAATGATGATATGATGCGGGCAGATATTGAAGAGCTGCGGGATAAATATTATGATGTGCCTTTTAGCCAGGTAAGCTTGGGAGAAGCGGTGAATGATTTGTTCAGTGTTGCCTCCAAACACCAAATTCGTATTCCCGCTGATTTATCTTTGGTCGGGAAAACACTGGTAACTCTGGAAGGGACCGTAGAAAGGTTAGATCCGGATATCAGTATTGTTAAAATAGCACAGCCATTTGGAAAGAGGCTGATTAAAGAGAAATATCGCCCTAAAAAAATGGCAGAGGAAGTTTACGAGCAGGTCGACGATTATAAGGATATTATTTTAGATTTACCGGAGCATGTTAATGCGGTGTATAAGCTGATTCGGAAGGGGAAGGTGCCTTTGGAAATATCCGTTTCCAGAGTGGACATGATTCTTAAGAAGCTGGACAGAATCAGTAACCGTTTATCGTTCAGTATCGTCCTGTTATCGTTCAGTATTATTATGGTTGGATTAATTGTCGGTTCAGCAATCGCGGGAGAGGTTTCCTATTTTTGGAGTCTGCCAGTTATTGAAATTGGCTTTGTTGTTGCTGTGCTGATGTTTATATGGCTTATTTTTGCGATATTCAGGTCAGGAAGGTTTTAGCTTTAAACAGAGAAAAAGCTTATGTCAGAAGGGCTTGTCCCTTTCCTGACATAAGCTTTTTTGAATGCTACTTAGAATACTTTATCGCCGTTAAAGATAGAGTTTTTCACGACCACATAATCCACTGTGCGGATAGCATCTAACTGTCTGCCGCCGGCGTAAGAAATAGAGGATTGAAGATCTTGCTCCATTTCTGTCAATGTATCCTGAAGGGCACCTTTATGCTCTACGTACATTTTTTTGCCCTCTACGTTTTTCTTTTCTCCTTTTTGGAACTCCGATGCAGAACCAAAGTATTCCTTCAGCTTCTTGCCATCTTTTTCAATGGTTTCTCCTGGAGATTCTTCGTGACCGGCAAATAATGAACCGATCATAACCATGGACGCACCAAAACGTACGGATTTGGCAATATCGCCATGTGTACGGATACCGCCGTCTGCAATAATTGGTTTACTTGCAGCTTTTGCACACCAGCGCAGTGCTGCCAGCTGCCAGCCGCCCGTTCCAAAACCAGTTTTGATTTTAGTAATACATACTTTACCAGGTCCGATTCCTACTTTTGTAGCGTCCGCACCGGCATGCTCCAGCTCACGTACGGCTTCTGGAGTACCAACATTACCAGCAATTAAAAAGCTGTCTGGTAAATGCTTTTTAATATGCTTGATCATACGGATAACAGGTTCTGAATGACCGTGTGCAATATCAATGGTGATATATTCTGGAACTAAGTTATTTTCAGCAAGTGATTCCACAAAAGCATACTCGTCATCCTTCACTCCGACACTGATAGAAGCGAATAAATCTTGTTCTCGCATTGTTTTTATAAAATCAATACGTTTCTCAGGCTCGAAACGGTGCATAATATAGAAATAATTATTTTTAGCTAAATAGGTTGCAATATTTTCATCAATAATCGTCTGCATATTTGCAGGAACGACCGGTAATTTAAAGCTTCTTCCGCCAAACTCAATGGAGGTGTCGCATTCTGAACGGCTATTTACCACACATTTTGCGGGAACTAATTGGATATCTTCATAATCAAAAACATTTTCCATTTAAAACACTCCTAAACACGAATAAAATTTATATTGGATATTAAAAACATTCGCCTTTAGTAATTTAACCCAATCCAGGTATTTTGTCAATGTTTTATGCCTGTTTATCGACATAATAATTTGAAAAATAAGGCACTTCATGACAATCTATAGTTGGATTAATAAATATAGGGGGAAAGGTAAGGGGGGGTATTGTATACGCGACAACAACGTTTAATTAGAAAAGAACAATCATGCTATAATTGGAGGATAATCATATCAAAGTAATGAATTGGAAGGGGAATACACCATGGCCATATTTTCAAAAGATGCATTAGAAGGAAGACATGTATTAATAACCGGCGCAACTGGCGGAATAGGAAGAGAAACAGCGAAGATTGTCGCACAGATGGGGGCTAAGGTCACCATAACCGGACGGAATGCCGATAAGCTTGCAGAACTTAGACAGGAGCTGGAAGGTCTTACTGATGCTTCGAAGCTATTTGTGCAGCAGGCAGATATAACAGAGGAAGCGGAAAGAACGCAATTGGTCAGCAACGCACGGGACGCATTGGGATTTATCTCTGATTTAGTCAATGCCGCTGGAATTGCGGGAAACAAGACGGTGAATCAGCTGGAAGAAGCGGATATACAAGCCATGCTTACTGTAAATTATTTATCTGCATTCAGTCTGACCAAAGAAATTTATCAGGAGATGCAAGAGAAGCAGCAGGGGAATATCGTCAACGTGGCGTCTTTATCCGGTTTGCGGGGGACATATGGAAATAGTGCTTATGCTTCTTCTAAATTTGCGATGATCGGCTGGACACAGTCTATGGCTTTGGAAGCAATTGCATATAATATTCGTGTCAACGCAGTTTGTCCCGGTTTTGTTGATACAGAAATGGTACAAGGTTTATTTGAAGCAAAAGCGGAAAATACGAATCAATCCTATGAACAGGTAAGAAAAGCAGCAGAGGATTCGTTGCCTTCTCAAAAAATAACAGCTCCGGATGAGGTGGGCAATACGATTGCGTACCTGCTGACGGATGCTGCGCGAAATATTGTAGGGGAGTCGGTGAAAATTTCGGGCGGGGCTGTGATGCGTTAATGCACTAACCTTTTTCATTGGAAAAAGCTAATGGTTCAAATTGCACCATTAGCTTTTTTATACTTATTTTAAATTAAACTCTACTTCATGTCCTTTGGAAATATCTTCAGCATCCATATTTCTCATCGGGCCAATTTCAATTTCCATACTTTTATCTTTCCAAATTTTTTCATACATTTCTTTGTCTAACAGGAAAGTTTGCAGCAATTCTCCTTCTTCACCAGATGCGATACCACTACTATTGTCATAAGGATGAAACATTCCTTCACTTAAAAGATATTGAGATCCATCATTTACTGTGAGCCTTGAAGAAAGAGAGCTTAAGCCAATTTCTTCATCACCCTGGTTATCAATTTCAAATCTTATCGTAGCAACTACGATGTTATCAGGATCCTCATAACGAGCTGCTTCTTCGGCATTTGGAGTAAAATCAACAAATTGATAACCATCTAATGTAATTGTTACGTCTCCTAATTCGTCGCTCTCCCCAATGCCATCTTTTTGTTCAATCATTTCTTTATCGCCCATATTTTCAGCACTCAGTGCATCCTGATAAAAACCTTGGCTCTCTGTTTCCGCATTTTTTTCAGCACTGTCACCATCTAAAGGAAGGCTAAACTCGGTACCAGAACCAATACTGGAAGAATATTCATTATACTCTGTAGTTGGCGTAGGAACATCCAAAATAACATTTCCTTCTGCCAATATTGCTTCTAAATCTTCTGATCCAAAAGGATAAGCGTAATAGCCGGTCACTTCATCTCCAGATTCCACTAAGTATTCATTATCGGGGTTTAGCATACTTGATAATTGCTCATCTAAAGGGAGAAGCTCCCGATAATTTGTATAGAATTTTGTTGCTCCAACAAAATCTAAATCTAATGAAGGCATGTAATGTAAATCCTGATCAGAATCATTTTCTACCGTATATTGAGCTAAAATAACGCCGCCATCTGTTTCGTCATTAAAAGGAATACTGAAATTGGTATGAAAATCTTCTAATTCTACTAATTGGTATGCATCCAGTGTTACAGTTAAGCCTTCCATTTCATGAGATTGAGGCTCATCGTTCTCATAAAGAAGCGTAGCAGTACCTTCTGTTTCCTCTTCCATTGCAGTAATTAATGCATCAAAATCTGCATTAGAAGATTCTGCTTGAGCCTGTTCTTCCTCATCAGCATCTTCTTCAGCTTCTTGCTCTGCGTCTGCTTCATCGGAAGAAGCATCTTCATTTTCTACTTCTTCTTCCATTTGTTCTGGTTCCTCAGCTTTTTCCTCTGAGTCTTCTTCTGTTTCGTTTTCTTCTTGATTTGTTTCTTGTTCTTCCGCTTCTGCTGCGTCATCTTCATCACTAGAACCGCAAGCAGTTAAAGCGATTGCGAATACAGCTGCAAGAAGAACATAAAGCATTCTTTTTGACATCTAATACCTCCATATATTTAAAATATATATAATAGTAACATAATTTTAGGTGGAAAAATGTAAAAAGTCATAAAAAATTATCCTTTTTTGAAGAAAATTACCTGTTTTATTTGATTTTTTAAGAAATGGTAGTTGATAATTGATGGGGATATGATAAGGGCAGTTAAAAAGTTAGTATCAATTGAAGAAATATTTTATTAGAAATTTTTTAGATAAAAGAGAAAGTTCATGAAGAAAGTAAGCAAAAAAAGTTTATTACCTTATTGAATAAGAGGCATATTAATGACAAAAAAGTATTTCTAATTGTAAGGGGGGGTTAATTTGATAGAAAATAAAATAGAGTTTTATCATTCAAAAGGGAAGCTTTTTCTCGGAATCATTTTTTCATTATTACTTGTCGTTTTTGGGACCTTAATAATGTATATTGCCTATATAGAAGAAGCTATACTAATTATCGCTTTGGCATTGTTTATTATGGTTTTATTTAGTTTCTTTACCATTGCAAATATATTGAAAATATTCATCTGTTCTCCTTATATCACGATAACAGATGAATATCTGCAATTAGATTCATCTACGAAAAGTGAAGTAACCATTTATTTTACGGATATCGAATACATAAAGGTATCTAAAGTCTCATCTCAAAGCATCTTCGAGATTGTTTTATATAACGAAGGTGATTATTTTGCTCAATTATCCTTTCATAATAAAGTGAGATTATGTATGAATCGAGTAACTGGTTATTCTCCATTTACGATTAACCCAAAAGCTACACGAAAACAAGATCGCTCTCGATTACTAGAGACGTTAAATCTGATTATGCAACAATAAGTAAACAACGAAACTTCAATCTTTGAAACAGCACAAAAACAAAATGAAGAAACGGACTTTGTGTGAAAATATGATCTTACCCCGCCAATCACCCAAGCTTTCATTAGAAATTGGTGAAAAAAATCTAAACAAAAAATCAATAATTTGCATGTTAAAATCCGATTAAAAGAAATTGCGGAAAGAGAGTAAATCATGTAGAGGATGTAGAAATATGAAACACAATGCATTAAAAAAAATTAAGAACTTAAAAAAAGATATCTGGCGTTTAATTGTACTATTTGTTTGGATATTAATAATTGGTACTTTTGAAATTGAACTCACTTTTTGGACTACTTTCATTGTTGTTATGTCAACTATTATAATAGGTACCATGTTAAAACGTATTGTCGATAAGTGTGGAGATAATAATGAATTATCCTAACTTGTTCCTCGATAGGGAGCAAATGATGATAAAAAAAGTTTACGTAGGTGGCGCCCTCAAAAGTTAAAGAATTTATTATACTTTTGAATGGCTGGATTTAGTTCGATACTAGACTGGACTTCATTTGGTTAATTGAAAATACACCTGTATTCGGATTCTTTGAATTTGCCTATATCGGAATTCCTCTAACGATTATTGGTATTATTTACATGATGACGATTGGTTGTAAGCTTATTCCGAATCGGGAAACGGCTTTGGAAGAAGCTGATACGAAAAATGAAGAAGAAGCTACAAGCGAAGAAGCCACATGGAAACAAATGGTTGCCATTGGAGTTTTGCTGGCAGCAGTCGTTTTTATGATCTTTGAAGAGCAATTTGGAATTCCTTTGCATATTGTTTCTGTTATGGGGGCAATGGTTATTGTTTTAACACGTACGATGTCGGAGAAAAAAGCATACCGTTCCTTAGATTTCTCCACAATCATTTTAGTAGCCGCCATGATGCCGATGGCGACTGCTTTAGCAGAAACAGGCGCTGCACAGATGATTGCGGATTATGTACTGGAGATGGCAGGAAGCAACGCCGGACCGTATGTTATTACCGCTTTAATTTTCGGAGTAACCACTGTACTGACCTCTGTCATGTCCAATACAGCAGCGGCAGCACTTATGGCTCCGATTGGATTAGTTATCGCAGCAAGTATGGGAGTTGATCCAAAAGCAATTTTAATGACGGTTTGTGTAGGTGCTTCTGCAGCCTATGCCTCTCCTGTTGGCACACCGCCTAATACAATGATTTATGGTCCGGGAAATTATACATTCCTTGATTATATTAAATGCGGTTTTCCATTTTTGGTTATTCAGCTGATTGTATGCGTTGTCATTGTGCCGTTGATTTGGCCATTTTAAAGATTAATTATAATAAATAAGCAGTGAAAAATCATGCTGGATTTTTCACTGCTTATTTTAATTAATACATCGAATTTATTGTTTCTATCCTTTCCTATATACAATGTCTCCATCAACAATCGTCATTTCAATATTGGTATCTACTAATTCGTCTGCATTCTTCATTTGAAATGGGTCGGCAGAATAAACCGTCATATCTGCCAGCTTGCCGCGGGAAATGGTTCCTTTTAGCTTTTCTTCATTTGTTGTATAAGCTGCGTATTTTGTAAATAGATAAAAAGCTTCGTGCATGCTTAATTTTTGTTCTGGGTACCAGCCGCTGTGTGTTTCACCGGGAGCTTTTCTGGTAACTGCCGCATGAATCCCGAGTAAAGGATTCAACGGTTCAACAGGTGCATCTGAGCCACCGCCGCAGATAATGCCATTATCAAGTAATGTTTTCCAGGCATAGGCATAAGGCATGCGTGCTTTGCCAAGACGCTCTGTAACCCATGGATAGTCACTTGCAAGGAAGCGAGGCTGAATATCAACGATACGATCCGGCGTTGCAAGGCGCTTTACTAGGTCTGGATTAATGACCTGCGCATGTATCAGACGGTCTCTATAGGCGGATGCCGGAAATTGGTCCAGGGTATCAAGGACATTTTCCAATGCCTGGTCGCCAATTGTATGAACAGCAACAGGCATACCCATTTCCCTTGCGCGTTTTACGATAGTGTACAATGTATCCTGCGAGAGCATTGCTTCTCCAAATTGCCCGGGCTGATCGGAGTATGCTTCCTTCAATAGTGCCGTTCTTCTGCCGAAAGCACCGTCTGCAAATATTTTTACCGCTCCGATTTGCAGCATATTATTCCCATATCCAGTGTACATTCCCGCTGTATGCAGATCCTCTAAGAAAGGATAATCAATTAATAGATTTGCCCGCAGACCCATTTTTTCTTCATTTAATAATTCCTGATAGAGCTGGTAGGTTTGCTGTAAGCCGCCTAAATAAGCCGGATCATTGGAATGCACACTGGTTACACCATATCCAGAAACGGTGGAAATGGTTTTACGAAGTGCTTTTTTCCATGTTTGATAGGATTTATCAGGGATTTTTGCTTTAAATAATACCGCTGCTGATTCAAGAATTAAACCGGTGGGTTCTCCATTTGCATCCGTTACAATCTCGCCGCTCTCTGGAACAGCAAGCGTGCTGGAATAATTAATTTCCTCAAGCGCCTTCGAGTTAACAACGGCTGCATGCTCGCATATTCTTGTCAGAAAAAGCGGGTGGTGCGGGGCAGCCGCATCAAGCTCTTCTTTCGTAGGCAGACCGCCGTCAGTGAATAGATTTTCATCCCAGCCGGCGCCAAGCAGCCATTCTCCCTTGTCCAATGTATCGGCACGCTGTTTTATTTTATTTAAAAATACTTCTTTCTTTGTGACGCCGGTCACATCTAAATCAATAAACTTCATTGCCTGCATAGAAAGGTGGAGGTGTGTATCTGTTAACCCCGGCGTAGCAGCTTTTCCACCCAGATCAATTACCGCATCACTTTTTGCGCTCCAAAAAGAAAGCATTTGTTCATTGGATCCCATATCTATGAAATGTCCATCTTTAATAACAACAGCCTGTATAACTGGCTGCGAAGTTTGAAATGTATGTATGACCCCATTGGTATATATCTTTATCATGGAAACGCTCCTTATCTAAATTATCGTATGTTTTACATCGTTCAAAACGTATATTAAAAACGGACAGAATCATTTTACAGACGATTTGTAAACCCTAAATAGGAAAGTATTCTGTAAATGGCACTATGAATATATTTTATCAAAATTGTTTCATTTTGACAGCAGGCAGGATTGACATTTTCAGAAATTTTATTATATACTTGATTCAACAAAGTTGAACAGAAGGAAACTGGATTGAATTTTATTTGTAGTATATAAAGAGGGGTAATTTGCATGAGGTTATTGTAATACCTTGCAATATCTATGCTGGCTTATTTGGCGGGTCATGCACAATCGAGGTATATTTTCATAGCTTGAATTGAAAACGCATACAAAGGAGGGGTATGAATGTGTGGATTACCAAGCAATGTTTATTTAAAGGAAGTCGGACCAAGAGACGGTCTGCAGAACGAGCAGAAATGGATTTCTACAGAGGATAAGGTTGCATGGATTAATATGCTTTCCAAAACCGGCGTCTCGGAAATTGAGTATTCATCCTTTGTTCATCCAAAAATGATTCCTGCACTGAAGGATGCAAGGGAGGTAGGCAAACGGATCAACCGTGAAAAAGGGGTCGTCTATTCTGCTTTAGTACCGAATATGAAAGGGCTGGAGCACGCTTTAGAGGCTGGTATTGACGGTGCCTCCGTGTTTATGTCGGCGAGTGAGACGCATAACCTCAAAAATATTAATAAACGAATTCCAGAGACATATCCGATATTAACTGAGGTTATCAAAGAAGCTAAAAATGCCGGGAAAATAGTAACAGGCTATGTTTCTACGGTATTTGATTGTCCATACGAGGGACGGATTGCAGTAGAGGATGTGCTCAGTGTATGTGACCAATTAATTGAGAGCGGAGTGGACTATCTTTCCCTTGGTGATACCATTGGAACAGCTGTGCCGACGCAAGTGGAGAAATTGCTCAAAGGTCTTTTTCCTTATTTTCCAAAAGATAAACTGATACTACATTTTCATGATACGAGAGGAATGGCAATAGCTAATATCATGACGGCGCTTCACATGGGAATTACCCGTTTCGACAGTACCATCGGCGGCCTGGGCGGTTGTCCTTATGCACCGGGAGCTGCAGGTAATGTTGCTACCAATGATGTGCTGTATTTGTTAAACGGGCTGGGAATTGAGACAGGAATAAATGAGAAACGTATTCAGGAAGCAAGTATATATATTCAAAATAAGCTTGGAAAAACATTGCCGAGCAGATCGGTAGCTTATTTGAAAAATGCATGAAGATAAAACAAACAGCGGAAAAGTCTTGTCGAGCAAGTGATGGCAAGGCTTTTTGGTATGTTGCTAAGTATCGTTTCCCGTAAATGATATTCGAGAATAGATTGACTCTATTGGTTTGTCTGGATTATGATTAAATATACTATAAGAGGATGTTCAAGAAATATAATAGAACACGAATGACTATTTGGCAAAGGAAGGAATGAGCAGCATCGAATTACATAAAATTGGAGAGAAAATTAAGTATGCAAGACGCCGGGAAGATAAAACACAGCAAGAAATTGCGGACGCTTCCAATATCTCTAAAAGTCTGTTATCTAAAATTGAAAATGGACAGACTGCCTCCGCAATAGCGACGTTATCCCGAATTTGTGACGCTTTACATATACAGCTGTCATGGGTGCTGGATGATAAAGAAGAGCAGGATATTGTTATCCAAAAGAAGAGTAACCGCCCGCAAAAAGTAGGGGATGAAAGCATGGGGTATTCCTATGAAATTCTTGCTAACCGCTCCCAATATAGCGGGATTGAACCGACGATTGTCCATGTTACTCCAAAGTCTCTGAATTTGCGTGATGAAAAAACGTATACGCATTCACAGGACGAATTTATCTATATATTGGAAGGGGAAATTGAATTATTATATGATGGGAAAAAGCAGCTGCTCCAAACAGGCGACAGTGCTTATTTCGCAGGGTCCAAACCACATTTATTTCTCCCGGTAGATGAACAGGAGGCAAGGGTGTTGACCTGTTTTATTGACAGAGTCTGAATAAGGAAAGGAAACATAGGTCTAATTAATCAATATAACGTTTTTTATACTGGGAGGCAGAAGAATGAATTCACCTGAATGCCCTTTTTGTTATCCTTCTTTAATAAAAAAACAGCAAATCATATTGGAAAATGAAAAAGCAATGTTTTTACAATTAGAGGAAGCAAAGGAACCAGGGAGATCACTCGAAGGAGCTGGAGTGATTGTGACCAAAGCACATCGAGTCTATCCATTTGACTTAACAGATGGAGAATGGCTGGCAATAAAAGATCTTTTACAGCGAGCCAAAAATCTGATTGATGAAAAGCATGTGCCTTCCGGATATAACATTGGCTGGAACAGCGGGGAGGCAGCTGGTCAGTATATTATGCATGCGCATCTGCATGTATTGCCGCGCTATGAAGATGAACAGATGAGAGGAAAGGGCATACGTTATCTGTTTAAGCATGCATTAAATAGACGGCAGGGGAAGAAAGAAATTAATCTGGCTGCCGCCAGAAAAAGGCTGCATAATAAAAAATAGAAAGTAAACAAAAATCTCTGCTCATTTTAAAATGAACAGAGATTTTTATCTTTTGCTGCATTTGATTTCTGGTTTTATAACAATAAAGCTGTTCCTAAATACCTCTGGTTATGATTGGACATATTATTGGGCTATGGAGCAAAGTCCATTTGGCCGGTAATTAATAAGATAAATACGATTATCCAAAATATAAAGAAAGAAGAGGAAAGCATAAAAGATATAATCGGAATGGTATTTTTTTCTGTTTTCTTTCCTAATCCAATAATTGATAATATGATACCTGCTGCTGTAAGAAAAAATGTGATATAATCACCAGCTAAGTTTCCTATGTTAGCTATCCTTGTAGGGGTTATGAAAACGATGAAAAAGCAGATAACACCTATGATAAAAGCAAAATAGCTAATAAGGCCATGTTTTTTCAGCCTATCAGGTTCATTTTTCAAATTAACACCTCTTTATTCAAAGTAAAGCATGATACATCCGGATAGTCAGAGAAACAACTTTATTGCCGTGCCGCAACTATTGCTGTCTTACATTAGTTATCATTATTTTCTTCGCTTGTTTTCGCTGCAGCTACTTCTGATGCCGCTGGTGCAGGAGTTTCTTTCGATTGCGGTTTAGCATTGCCTTTCGATGCACCTGCCAGTAATTCCTTAATATCGATTCCAGAGGTTTCTTTTAGATTTTCCTGCAATGTACTGATTAAGTTGGTTGCATAGCTGGAAACTTTGTTTGCTCCGCCATTAGCGCCATTGCTTCCTGTATCGACTACTGTAATCTTATCAATATTGGATAATGGGCTTGCAACTTGTTTTGCATAATCTGGAAGCATTTTGATAACCATATCAAGAATAGCTGCTTCTCCATATTGTTCAAAGGCTTGAGCGACTTTTTCTTTCGCTTCTGCTTCCGCAAGACCTTTCAAGCGGATAACCTCTGCTTCTGATTCCCCTTGTGCACGTTCTGCATCTGCTTTCGCAAGACCGTCAACACGGATTTTTTCAGCTTCTGCACGAGCTGCTGTTTCAATACGATATTGGTTCGCATCTGCGGTAGCCATTTCTCTTGCTTTTTCAGCAATTGCAGATTGCTCCACGGAATATCTGTCCGCATCTGCTTTTTTCTTAACTTCTGAATCATATTGCTTCTCACGACGCAAAATTTCTTTTTCTTCCAATTCAATTTGCTTTTGACGCTCGATGATTTTAATTTGCATTTCTTGTTCCGTAACTTCCTGTTTGGAACGGGCTGTTTCAAAATCATAAGCTTGGTCCGCGCGTGCTTTTGCAGTATCCTGTTCACGACGGTATTCAGATGTTTTTAATTGATTTTCTTTTTCTGATTCTGCAATCTCGGTTGCCCGTTGCAATTCTGCACGTTTTGCATCTTTTGCTGCTTCCGCACGCTTGATTCTCGTTTCTTTCTCTGCTTCAGCTGTAGCGATATCTGCATCACGTTTTACTTGTGCAATACGGGGCTTACCAAGTGATTCTAAGTATCCATTTGTATCTCTTACATCTTTAATCGTAAAGGATACGATAACTAATCCCATCTTAGCTAAGTCGTTAGAAGCAACCCGCTGTACTTCCTGAGAAAACTTGTCACGGTTTTTATAGATTTCTTCAACCGTCATCGAACCAAGGATGGAACGTAGATGACCTTCCAGTACTTCTTTCGCTTCCAGCTCCCGGTCCTGTTTAGATTTTCCAAGGAATTGTTCTGCTGCTGTAGCAATTTCACTGATTGATCCGCCTATTTTAAAAATTGCTGTACCATCTGCTAAAACAGGAACACCTTGTTCTGTGTAAACTTCTGGAGTAGTTACCTCCAATTTACTAGATAAAAGACTAAGTGGTTCTGCTTGTTGAAAGACAGGAACGACGAATGTTCCGCCGCCGCGAATAATTTTAATTTTATTTCCGGCTTCATCTACGTGAACATTCTTTCCACCTAAATAACTTCCTGTAACAATGAGCGCTTCATCGGGACCGGCTGTACGGTACTTGGTTACAAATAGACCAAGCAGTGCCAAAAGAAGCGCGGCTGCTACAATAATAACAATCCACAATTCTGACATGATTTTCCTCCTCTAAGTTTTATTTTTCCGGCTGCCGGCCCCTGCGGGTAAGAGGGGAGCAGCCGGAAATACTTCACTAACATTCTCTCTATTTAAAAAGGAATGAAGCTTCAGTATATGTGAAAAGCTAATCTTTAATTAGCTAATCCAACGATTGATAGGGGCTGACATAAAAAACACCATCTTTAATTTCGATAATTAAAACACGCTCATCCTGAGAGATTGCTTCATTATCATAGCTGACAGCCGGTTTTGAGATAACTCCGCTTTTCCATTGCACCATTACTTCTCCATAACCATCTATCGGAATAGATACAATCGCAGTCCCTACACTGCCAATGAGAGCATCTTCTGAATATCCCCATGATTGTTCAGCTGATCGGATTGGAACAAGAACAAATAAATGCAGGAGAGTTACAAAAATGATACTTGATATAGAAGCAATAATTAGAATGACTAGACTTGACCAGTCCATGAACCATTCGAGAATATATCCCATGGCAGATAAAAAAATGAAAAAGGAAAGAACGAGCACCGGATGCAGGAAAGGGATGGATTCAAAAATGCCATCCAATAAATCTCCAAATAATAAAACAACAACGGTTAAAATTGCTGCTATAATCAGTATCCATAAATATAAATCTTGTATAGCGTAACCAAATAAAGTCAATATGTACCCTCCCTTTTTCCTTGTCTTACTTATATGTACGTTTATTGTTACAGTTTGGTTTCAATTTTTTGGAGAAAACGATGCGTTTTATATTATTATAATAAAACAGAGGCTCTTTTATGAAAAGAGCCTCTTTCCCTATTTAATAGTGTATTGGTTTTGTTTGTACGTTTTTATGTTAAGTATCTAAAAGAACTAGCTGATTCATTAACTCATCTAATTCTTGGCTGCAGTTAACGGTTTCTTTGGCTCCCAAGCCATTCTTTTGTGCTTGTTGTAACATTTCACTTCTTTTTTGAACAATTGATAGTACAATGGCCTCCCTGTTGTACTCATCAATCTTTACTTCTTCTTTCATATCCTTTACGATGCACCTTTCTTAGTAATATTTGGCTGCGATGAATAATGTAATAAAAGCTTATTATTAAAGTACCAAAAGAATTATCGCAAAAAGAGAAAAAAAATGAAATGCTTTCGACAAAACTAGTGGTTTTTCTTTCTCATTTTTTTAAAAAATGGTCTGAGAGTCTTACTCATAAAATAGTAGTTTAGTGATTTTACTGAATAATCGGGCATCATTATTTTCCTTTTCCTTTAAAATATATCAATACAGGCCATTATCTAGCTGGTTGTAGAGGAAGGTTTCTGTTTAATTAGCAGTGCACGAGTGTATTCCTCGGAAATATGCATTAATATTTGATTTTTCGATATATTTAGTAAAAATATGATGTTGTTCTAAAGAAGAGTGCGGTGCACTCTTACAAAGATAGTCTCCTTATTTCACAGCGGGGAGGGGAACCGTTTTTTGCAAGCACGGTAGCTATAAGGCTAACATGCATTTTTCTAAAGCTTGACTTGTTGATTAAGTAATGTTTTGCTTTTTAACCAATTAAATAAAGAGAGAAAAAAACTCTCTTTTTATTTAACTGTCTTTGATTTCATCAAAAACGACATCTGTCTGCGGATATTTTCAGATCTGGAAACAGTTTTAAACGTTAATGAAAAAGAAGGTATATCAAATGTCGAGATGGTATTTTTTAATTTTTTGATATAAGGTAACACGAGATACACCAAGCTGTTTAGCTGCCTTTGATTTATTGCCGTTACATAATTCCAATGCTTGTTCAATTGATATTTTCTCCAAATTTTCCTTCTCCAGCGGCAGTGTTTCCGTATGTGGCAAGGGAGGATTTGAAAAGGAGACCGGGAGAAAGCTTAATACATCCTGTCTGGTTAAGGTTGTTCCCTCATGCAGGATAATGATTCTTTCCATCAGGTTTCTGATTTCTCTTATATTCCCAGGCCAATGATATTGCTGCAGGGCTTCCATTGTTTCGTCAGGTATCTCTGGAATAGAAGTCTGATACTTCGCAGCAAATTGCTTTAAAAATGTTTTTGCCAGAATGCTGATATCTTTTTTTCTATCACGCAGAGGAGGCATGGTCAATTGAATAACATTTAATCGGTAAAATAGATCCGATCTGAATTTATTCTCTTGCATCAGCTTTTCTAAATCCTGATTTGTTGCAGCTACAAAGCGGACATCAATTTGTTTTCCGCCTGAGTCGCCGATACGGTAAATACGGTTTTCCTGCAGAACACGCAAAAGCTTTACCTGCATATCTAAGGGAAGCTCACCTACTTCATCTAAAAAGACTGTGCCGCCATCAGCCATTTCGATTTTCCCTGCTTTCCCTCCTTTTTCTGCACCGGTAAAGGAGCCGCTCTCATAGCCAAATAACTCACTTTCAAACAACGCCTGCGGGATGGCGCCGCAATTGACAGGAATAAAAGGGGCATTCTTTCTTTTGCTGGCATCATGAATCGCCCGGGCACATACCTCTTTCCCTGTACCGCTTTCTCCAAGAATCAAGGTGGTTGCATCGGTTCCGGCAGTTTTACTGGCGAGCCGGATCATTTGGTGGAGTGCCTGACTGTCTCCTTTTAATTTAGCAAAGGGAGAGCTGGAAGAGGCGGGAGTCATTTTTTGCTTTAGCTCCTGCAGCTCTTGGGAGGTGCTTTCTAAATTATCGTTCAGCTTCACGATGTGGGTAATATCCCGTTCAATCGAAATCACACCGATTAAAGTATTTTCCTGATTAAAGACAGGGGAGGAATTGACCACAACATGCTTATCTTTCCTTGGTCTGTGATAAGCATTTTTAACAGGCTCTTTTGTGTTTAAAACCTTCATCACCATCAGGTCATCATGCGAAAAAAAGTTTGTGATAGGCTGATTGATAATTTGTTCTTTATCGATTTGATAGGTTTGTTCGGCAGCATGGTTCCAATAGATTACTTTTTGTTCCGTGTTTACAATTGTAATGGCGTCATCTTCAGATTGTAATAATTCCTCAAAGAAAAAAAGTTCATTCATAAACTCACCTCGTAAGTGTAAAGTAATCTGTAAACCGTCTATACAATATGTGTAATTTTCCTTTACACTATTGTAAAGGTGATTTGCAATAAAAGGCAATAGAAAATCATAAAATAATGAAATCGCTTCCATTATTCGCAAGCTTTTATCAGGTGTTTTTATTAATAATGATAATACTGGCATGTTTTTTGCATATAGATTGATAGGAAAACAGAATTAAATTATCTACTAGGAGGTATGTTACATGGTGCAGCCATTTACACATGAACCATTTACAAATTTTAAGAAAGAAGAGAATAGAAAAGAGCTGGAGGGAGCATTACGTTCTGTCCGCGCGGAGCTGGGTAAAGATTATCCGCTGGTTATCAACGGAGAAAAAGTTTACACAGAGGATAAACTGGTATCCATTAACTCAGCTAATAAGGAAGAAGTGGTTGGAAACGTATCAAAAGCAACAAAGGACCATGTTGAACAGGCTTTTCAGGCAGCAGTACAAGCTTATGAAACCTGGAGAAAAGTACCTGTGGAAGACCGTGCGCATGTTTTATTCCGTGCGGCCGCTATTGTCCGCCGCCGTAAGCATAAATTTTCTGCTTGGCTGATTCAGGATGCCGGCAAGCCTTGGGATCAGGCGGATGGCGATATTGCAGAGGGCATTGACTTTTTAGAATATTATGGGCGCCAGATGCTGGAGCTTGATCAGGGAAAACATGTAGAAGACCGTATTACGGAAAATAATAAATATTTTTATAAAGCAATGGGTCCCGGCGTTGTTATCCCACCATGGAATTTTGCATTTGCTATTGTGTGCGGAACGGTTGCTGCTCCGATTGTTGCTGGAAATCCGGTCTTATTGAAGCCTTCTGAAAATACACCAGTGATTGCATATAAGCTTGTAGAAGTATTAGAAGAAGCTGGTCTGCCTAAGGGCGTATTAAATTTTGTGCCGGGTGATCCAAAGGAAATTGGCGATTATCTGGTAGACCACAAAGATACACATTTTATTAACTTTACCGGTTCACGAGCGACTGGTGTCCGTATTTTTGAACGTGCAGCTAAAATACAAGATGGACAGCAGCATCTGAAGCGGGTTGTTGCAGAAATGGGCGGGAAGGACACAATTATTGTTGATGAAACAGCTGATTTAGATTTGGCTGCTGAGTCAATTGTTCATTCTGCATTCGGATTCTCCGGGCAAAAATGCTCTGCATGCTCCCGTGCAATCATCCATGAGGATGTCTACGATGAAGTTATCAGGAAATCAGTTGAAATTGCCAAAACATTAACTGTCGGCAATCCATCCGAAGAAAATGTGTATATGGCTTCGGTCATTAACCAGACACAATTTGATAAAATCAAAAACTATATTGAAATTGGCAAGGAAGAAGGAGAGCTTGTTTTCGGTGGAGAAACAGATGACTCTAAAGGCTTCTTTATCTATCCAACTATTTTCAAGGATCTGAACCCTAAAGCACGTATCATGCAAGAGGAAATCTTTGGACCTGTCGTTGCGTTTGCAAAGGCAAAAGACTTTGATGAGCTGTTAGAGATTGCAAACAATACGGAATATGGGTTAACAGGAGCGGTTATTTCTACAAATCGCGCTCATTTAGAACGTGCCCGGGAGGATTTCCATGTCGGCAACCTGTATTTTAACCGCGGCTGTACAGCAGCAATTGTCGGTTACCAGCCGTTTGGCGGGTTTAAAATGTCAGGAACTGATTCAAAGGCAGGAGGTCCGGATTACCTGCAGCATTTCTTAGAGGCTAAAATTGTGTCAGAACAATTTTAATAGATAGCAGCTTGCCTGTGAACAGAAGCAGAAATCGTTTTTTCTGTTCACAGGAAGCATTTAAAATGAAGAGCTTGTTTTGAAGATGGGGGGATATTGGGTTATGGCTAATTTAGCTAGAAATTTTTTTATAGGACTTTCCAATAATGACTTTTTAAATAAAAGCGCGAGAAAATTTGGAACGCGGTTTGGAGCAGAACGTTTCGTAGCCGGAACCGTTTTCGATGCCATTGTTCCTGTGATAAGAGAGTTGAATCAAAAACAGATATCTTGTACAATGGACCACCTCGGAGAGTTTGTAACAGATAGAAATGAAGCGGTGCATGCAAAAGAGAAAATCATAGCGATGCTCCGCCAAATCAAGGAAGAGCATTTGGATTGCCATATTTCTATTAAACTGACGCAGCTGGGGCTGGATATTGAAGAATCTTTTTGTATTGAAAATGTGGAGCAGATTCTAGACGTGGCTCATGCATGTGACATTTTTGTGAACATAGATATGGAGAAGTATATCCACTATGAGAAAACCCTGGAGATTCTGAAAAGTCTTCGAAAAAGCTATACCAATGTCGGTACTGTTATACAGACATACTTGCTTGATGCAGAGAAGGATTTAAGCGGTCTTGAAGATGTGCGTCTGCGCATCGTAAAGGGCGCCTATAAGGAAGACAGTACAGTTGCGTATTCCTCTAAAGAGGACATTGATAAGAATTTCCTGATGATAGCAAAGAAAAGGTTGCTTGGAAAAGCTTTTACATCTATCGCAACGCATGATCATCGTATCATTCAGGAATTAAAGGAGTTTATCGAGGAACATCATATTTCAAAAGATCGTTTTGAATTTCAAATGCTTTATGGTTTTCGAGTCGATATGCAGCATCAACTAGTAAAAGAGGGATTTCGATTCTGCACATACATCCCCTTTGGAGAGGATTGGTTCGGATATTTTATGCGCCGTTTGGCAGAGAGACCGCAGAACCTGAATCTTCTTATGAAAGATGTTTTTTATACTGAGGAGGATAAGCTGAAAAAGCAGCCGATTATTATTGGAACTGCAGCGTTAACATTGTTGCTTTTTTTGGGGAGACGGAGGAAGAAGGAGCAGAATAACTGATAACTTAAAAAGGGTTGTTTCTAATACCGTCTTTTTCAACGCCTGTCGCTAGAGATAGGATGATGATCAAAATACAAATTACAAGTTTTACACTTGTTATTATAAATTTTATCACGGAGAAGCGTCCGTAAAACTCCCGCCTCCAAATAAAGAGTAAACACAAATTTATTTAGGCGAGAGATCAGGTGAGCTAACTCCCTGAATTACTTAGGCTAATTCAGTGGGAGAAGAACCAAAATTCCCACTGAATGAAGTTTCGTTTTATTACTTACAAAGGGAGAGGGAAGGATGTCAGAAACAACCTATCAAATTATGGCGATTGTCTTGTACTTTTTAGTGATGATTGCTATTGGTTTATATTCTTATCGTAAGACATCAAATTTAGATGACTATATGCTGGGCGGAAGAAGTTTGGGGCCTGTTACATCTGCACTGAGTGCCGGTGCTTCCGATATGTCGCAATGGCTGTTAATGGGACTTCCCGGCGCAATTTATGTATTTGGTCTGGCCGAGGGATGGATGGCCATCGGTCTGGCAGCCGGGGCTTGGGTAAACTGGCTGATTATTGCTCCGAGACTGCGGACCTATACCGAGGTATCAAATAACTCCATTACGATTCCGAGTTACTTAGACAGCCGCTTTAAAAACAATACGAAGGTATTACGCATCGCATCCGGTATTGTTATATTGCTTTATTTTACATTTTATGTCTCTTCAGGGATGGTTGCAGGAGGCGTATTTTTTCAGAGCGCTTTTGATGTAAACTATCATACTGGCTTAATGACTGTAGCAGCGGTAACAATAATTTACACGCTTGTCGGCGGTTTTCTTGCAGTCAGTTTTACCGATGTAGTGCAGGGAACGATGATGTTTCTGGCGCTGATTTTGGTACCGGCATTGACCATCGTTTCGCTTGGAGGAGTTGGCGAAACAGTAACCATCGTCCAAGACGTCAATCCCGATATATTAAGCTTTTTTGCGGCTGCATCAGCAACGGGGGTAATTTCATCCTTAGCATGGGGATTGGGTTATTTTGGACAGCCGCATATTATCGTTCGTTTTATGGCAATCAAGTCGGTAAAAGAAACCACCTCTGCCCGCCGTATCGGCATCAGCTGGATGGTCATTTCATTAGTCGGTGCTGCCGCAACAGCGATATCCGGATTTGCATTCTTTCAAGCCAATCCAGAATTGACACTTGCCGATCCGGAGGCTGTATTTATTGTTTTAGGGCAATTATTATTTCATCCATTCATAGCCGGCCTTCTGCTGGCGGCAGTACTTGCCGCAATTATGAGTACGGTGTCTTCCCAGCTGCTGGTAACTTCTTCTGCGCTGGTGGAGGATATTTTCAAGGCTGTGTTTCATGCAGATGCAAAGGATAAAACCTATGTGAATTTGGGTAGACTGGCTGTTTTAGCTGTTTCACTTATTGCTATGATATTTGCCTGGCAGCAAAACGACACCATCTTAGGGCTTGTTTCCTTTGCCTGGGCAGGCTTTGGCGCTTCTTTTGGACCGGTCGTGCTGCTGTCTCTATTTTGGAGGAAAACAACAGGATCTGGGGCGCTTTGGGGGATGATTGTCGGTGCAGTCGTTGTATTTGCATGGGGCTACTCTCCATTGTCCGGATATTTATACGAAATAGTACCCGGGTTTATCCTGAGTACAGCAGTCATTATTTTAGTCAGCCTTAAAACGTATAAGCCTAACAAAGAAATTGAAGCGGAATTTAATGAAACCATGAGCAGGCTTCAAGAGCATAAGAATAAATAAGAAATAGGGCCGGGGTGTGTAACTCCGGCTCTTTTCTTATTACTCAATTTTCGGACACTAAAAAGTAATTTCATTTCCACAGAAACAGGAGTTGATCGTTCCTTCGCTAACACCCTTGACAAAGAATAGAAGATGAAGTGTAAAGCACGGCTGTGGCGGACCGTTTGGCTTTCCGACGTACAAATGTTTTCGATGGGGTGAGCAAACGCAGGCTGGAGGATAACCGTTTTAGTAGCAAATTGAATTTTTAAAATGCTTATGTATGTAACCTTTTTGTCGAAAATGATACAATGAACAAATGAAAGAATAGTTTTTGAAGGAAGGATGCATTCAAATGAGCAAATACTTTGGTTACGCAGGAACCTACACAAGAAAGACAAGCCAGGGAGTATATCGATTCACCCTGGATGCAGAAAAAGGACAGCTGTCTGCTTCAGAGGTAGCAGCAGAGCTTGGAAATCCAACATATCTTAATTTTAATGAAAACCAGAATTATTTATATGCTGTTGCGCAGGAAGATGATATGGGAGGGGTAAATGCTTTCCGTGTTGATAAAACGAGCGGTGAACTAACTCCGTTAAATGGTCAATTGGTAGAAGGGAACCCTCCATGTCATGTAGAGGCAGCAGAAAACCTGGTTGTAACAGGAAATTACCATAAGGGCGATATTGGTCTTCATTTTACAACTGACGATGGAGAAGTAGAGCAAGGGCAATTTACCAAGCATGAAGGAAACGGACCGCATGAAAGACAGGAAAAACCCCATGTTCATTTCACTGGATTTACTCCAGATAAGAAATTTATCGTTGTTGCAGATTTAGGAACAGATCGTTTAGTGACGTACAAGGTGGAAGATTCCTCATTACAGGAAGTGAGTACTTTTCATGCAAAGCCGGGAAGCGGACCAAGACATATTACGTTCCATCCGAATAAACCAATTGCTTATTTAATTACAGAGCTTTCTACAGAGGTGATTGTTTTAGATTACAATCAGGAGACAGGCGAATTTACGGAGAAACAGACGATTCTTGCGAAACCTGCTGACTTTGAAGAAACAAATGATGCGAGTGCGATTCATATCACTTCAGATGGAAAATTCCTTTATACAGGAAACCGTGGGCATAACAGTATTGCTTCATTCAAAGTAGATGAAAATAGCGGGGAGCTGACATTTCTTGAATTCACACCATCCGGTGGTGAATGGCCAAGAGATTTTGTATTGGATCCGACTGAAAACTTCCTTCTTGCTTCTAACCAGCATAGCGGAAATGTAGTATTGTATAAAAGAGATGCAGAAACAGGGAAATTAACGCAGACAGATCAGGTAATCGATGTTCCAGAAGTGGTTTGTGTGAAGTTTCTTTCCTAATTAGCTATAAAAAAACTTCCTTTTGCGGAGGAGTACGAAAACGCTCCGCAGAAGGAAGTTTTTATTTTCTTAGCGCTGTTGTAATCTAGCAATTCGTTCATCCAGCGGCGGGTGAGAAGATAAAGCATTAAGGATACTGGATTTATTGCTGATTTTCATGGTTTGAATTGCTGTATCATTTGTGTGATCGTCTGCTTCTGCACGATTGATATAAGCTTTTAACGATTGTAGCGCATGTGTCATCTTATCACGGCCTGCTAAATCTGCACCGCCCCGGTCTGCGTGATATTCCCGATGTCTGGAATAAGCACTGACGACAAAGCTTCCTAAAATAGAAAATAAGATTTGGAAAATAATGATTGCAGCAAATTGAACAATCCATTGCAGCTCGGAACGCACAAATCTGGAAACGATCATTGCAGCGATCCGGGATAAGAAGACGACGAATGTATTGACGATTCCCTGTAATAAAGTCATTGTCACCATATCGCCATTTGCAACGTGAGCCACCTCATGTGCAATGACTCCTTCTACGGCATCATCATCCATACTGTCCAGCAGCCCTTGAGAAACAGCAACTAAAGAGCGTTTTTTACTTGGACCTGTTGCAAAAGCATTTACTTCATGTGACGGGTAAATACCAACCTCTGGTGTGTGTGAAAGTCCGGCAGCACGGGACAACCGTTCTACTTTTTCATAAACGTCACGCTCTTGCTGTGTAGTAATATTATTCGGATCAACTATTTTCACCTTCATCATGGTCTTAGCCATCCAACGGGACATTGCTAAAGAAATAAATGAACCGGTAAAACCTACAACAATACTGAATATCATGAGAGAAACATAATCAATTCCGCCATCTGAACGATAGCTTGGTCCAATATCAAATATACTTGTAAGGATGGACCAGACAATGACGATTGTCGTCATAACCAAAATATTTGTTAAAAGAAACAGTGTAATTCTTTTCCCCATACATAACCTCCTGATGAATTTTCTATACTATAAATCATATCATATTTTGCGGCTAAGACTGAACTGTTATCTAGCTGGCTATGGAAAATTATTTGGAAAGAGAATAACTGCTAATAATGTAAACGTGTTCAATTGCTGATATAATAGAAAGGAAGGTTAATAGAAAGGCGGGGGTTTTCGTGGAGGCATTTCAATGGAACAGTGCGGATGAATTACGTCAGCTCTTAAATGAGCTTGTGAGCTGGAAGAGTATCAGTCTTTCAGAAGGAGAAAAGCAATTTCCCAGAAAGCTATATGCAAAGCTTCAGGATTTAACTTATTTTCATGACCATCCTGCTTACTTAAAACTGCATGAGGCAGACCAGCGCCGGAAGCTTTTAACTGCTTTATATAAACATCCGGAAGCTACGCAGACGATTTGTTTGATCAGCCATTTTGATACGGTAAATACCGAGGAATATGGTTCACTTGAGCCGCTCGCAACACAGCCGGAGGAGCTTACGAAAGTATATCTGGAACAAAAGGATACATTTTCGAGAGAGATTCGTGCAGATATAGAATCAGGTGATTTCTTATTCGGGCGCGGCACAATGGATATGAAGATGGGGCTTGTGATGCATATGAGTCTGATTGAACAGGCCAGTATAGAGGAATGGCCAATTAACCTGCTTTTATTAACTGTGCCCGACGAAGAAGTGAATTCAGCAGGCATGCGTTATGCTATCCCTGTTCTGACGGAATTACAAAAACAGCATGATTTAACCTATACGTTATTTTTAAATAGTGAGCCGACATTTCGGCATGACCCAAAGGACAATACACACTATATTTACAGCGGGACAATCGGGAAAGTTTTAGCTGGAGCTTTATTCTACGGGAAGGAAACCCATGCAGGAGAACCATTGAGCGGAATGACATCTCCATTTATCTCTTCATTTTTAACAAGGGAGATGGAATGGAATCCCATTTTTCAGGAAACGGTACTCGGTGAAACCGCTCCGCTGCCGGTTACACTGCAGCAAACAGATTTGCGGCTGCGGTATTCCACTCAGACTCCGTACCGTTCTTCCGCTTTATACAATATTTTTCTTTTAGAACGGACAGCAGAAGAGGTTTTTGCTTTATTTGAACAGGTTGCCAAGACTGCTGCCGCACAATGTAATGAACGGTATAAAAAGATATGCAAGGATAATCAAGTGCAGCCGATTGGTCATGTAAAAGTAATTACTTATAAAGAGTTATTAGAGTATGCAGGGAATAAACTGGGCAGGGAATTTGTTGAAGATGTGAAAAAGGATATTCATTTTCATGATGACTATGATGACCGGGAAAAATCGCTTCGTATTACGGACAGCTTAATGATTCATTGTCAGGAGCTTGCGCCAGCCATGGTGATTTTATTTGCACCTCCTTATTATCCTGCTGTAAATTCCAGCGGTAACGGTTTTGTAGAATATTGTGTTGATTTTGTTGAAAAAGAAGCGAAAAACGAATTTCAATTAGATATCAAACGGAGTCATTTTTTAAATGGAATTTGTGATTTGAGTTATGTACATTATCAAGGCAGTGATACAGGCCTGCAGGTTTACGAGGAAAATACGCCGGTATGGGGGGATTCGTATGAATTGCCGTTTTCATTGATGCGTAAATTGGATGCACCTGTATTAAATGTAGGTCCGTTCGGACATGATGCACATAAACGCACAGAAAGGCTGCATGTTACCAATGCATTTGAGCAATTTCCATATTTAATGCGTCAGCTCATTCTGCAAATTTCACAAAAAGAAGGCAAATCGTTATAATTTTATGGGTGTAACCATTAAAAAATAGATCGAAATGATTTATAATGAAATCAGAATGGAGGTGTTGTTCCATGAGTCCAGCAAACATAGGTATTCCGGGTTTGATATTGATAGTTATCATTGCCTTAATTATTTTCGGTCCCAAAAAGCTTCCGGAAATCGGGAAAGCAGCCGGACAGACCTTACGGGAATTCAAAAATTCAGCAAATAATATAATGTCTGAGGAAGACAAAAAGAAAGAAATAAAAGAAGATAATGATGAGCCTGAAAAGGACCCGTCAAAATAAGAGGAACAAGGCGCCGATGTAGTTTTCCATCATGCGCCTTGTTTTTATATTACATATAAAAAATGCTTGTAAAGAGGTTGATGCATTATCTTTACAAGCGTTCATAATCACGATCTATTTTCTTAGCCAGCCGTACGTAAAGCTAATTAATTATAGGGAAGAGGAGGAAAAGATTTGTTTATCATGGCATCACTAGAATCCCCAATAAGAAGTACCTACAATAATCAATAAGATGAACAGGACTACCAGTAGAGCAAAACCTCCGCCAAATTCATTGTAATTACTCATTTTTTACACCCCCTGTATGTTTACTATATGAAATGATTTTATGTTTGAGAGGGTATTTGACTAGAAAAAAGGATTTTAACCTATAGATATCGAATTAGAAAATTAAGAACGTAATACATCATCCGAGGTGGAATCGATGCAAAAACTAAATAACTTTTTATTAAACAAATGTCACAACAAAGGAAGTGTTTCAGGAATAAGTGTGCGCTCCGGGACAAGCGGTGCAAGCTTGTTTAATTATTATGCATCAACACGGCTGCAGCCTGCTTCCAACTTGAAAATACTTACAGCAGTAGCGGCATTAAGGAAATTAGGTCCTGAATATACATTTCAAACCGAGCTTCATTTGGGGGGGAAAGTAGTGGAGGAAACCTGTCATGGTAATGTTTATTTGGTTGGAAAGGGAGACCCGACTTTACAAGAAAAGGATTATAAACAGTTTGTGGCTTCTTTAAAAGAGCGTGGGATCAAAAATATATCCGGAGACTTTATTCTTGATGACAGCTGGTACGATGATATCCGCTGGTCTGATGATTTAATTTGGGCTGATCAGCAATACGGGTATGGTTCAGAAGTATCTGCTTTAACACTTGCTCCAGATACAGATTATGATACGAATGCTATTAAATTAATCATTACCCCGGAAAAATTGCATACAACCCCAAAGATAGAAATCCTGCCGCATACGGAAGGAATTACGGTGACCAACGATGCTGTAACGACAGAAGAAGCAGATGAAGAAGCATTGATTGTAAGGCGGAATAATTCAGCAAATCACTTTTTTATATCAGGAAAAATCGGCAGGAAAGAAGGAAAGCAGGAAGTATATATGGCTATTAAACATATTGAAAATTATATCGCAGACACAATCCGGCAAATATTAAAAAAGGAAGGTATTGCGTTAGAAGGCCGGATAAAAAAAGGAAAGCTTCAGGGAGATGCAGCGTGTATTTACCATAAACAGTCACCGCCATTAACTGGCATTATTATTCCCTTTATGAAGCTTAGCAATAATGGGATTGGTGAGATGCTCACAAAAGAATTAGGGCGTAAAACATATGATGACGGTTCATGGGAATCGGGTCTGGCAGCAGTGAAAGAAGCTCTGGCTACCTATTCAATCAATCTGGATACAATCCAGTTAAAGGATGGTTCCGGAATTTCAGCAGCTAACTTTATTCCAGCCGAAGAACTGACGCGTTTACTGTACGAAATCCAGCAGGAAAAGTGGTTCCCTGAATTTTTAGCCAGTCTGCCGGCAGCTGGAGAAGCCGATAAAATGATTGGAGGCACTTTACGTGAACGTATGAAGGGACTGGATGTTCAGGCAAAAACAGGAACCATTGAAGGTGTCAGCACTCTTTCCGGTTATGTAACCAATGGAAAGGGAGAACGGCTTATCTTTTCCATCTTATTTAATCATTTATTAGATACGGATACAGGAAAAGAATTAGAAGATGAACTGGTTGCGATAATGGCGGAGATAGAAGAATGGTGTTGACCTTTGTCATTTGTTTTTTGGGGGGGTTCATTATTTGATTTAAGCTGTTATTAAACAGAAGTTTAAGGGCGTATTGTGGAATCGTGAAGCCGGGGAAGCATATTTATAGAGCGAAGGAATAATAGCAGCAAGCTTTATTTCAATGAATTAAGCTTCATTTCATGTTTTTTTTATGACCTTACCATAGTTTTACCACATTTCCATGCTAAAGTGAAACTAAGATAGAAAAAATGGAATGAAGAAGCAGAAATGTTTTACTTTCATTTCATCATAATCACTTTGAATCTTGTAATGAATATGTCAAATAATAAGGAGAATGAATATGACAGTGCATATTTACGGAGTATCTTGCTCATCTACAAGAAAAGCGAGACAATGGTTTCGCAAAAATGGAATTGCTTATAAGGAACGAAATATTTTACATCAACCATTGACAATTGACGAACTAAAGAATATTTTACAAATGACTGTGGAAGGCACGGATGAGATACTTTCAACCCGTTCTAAAATTTTTAAAGAATTGAATTTGAATGTAGAGGATTTGTCTCTGCAAACTTTATTGAAATTAATTCACAAATACCCAAGACTGCTGAAAAGTCCAATTTTGGTGGATGAAAAAAGATTCCAAGTTGGGTACCATGAGGAAGATATTCGTCAATTCTTACCTCGTAAAACGAGACAGCTGCAATGGTTACAATGGAAAGTGGATTTAGGTTTAATAAAAGGGTAACGAACCTTAAATGAACCTTAAATTATGGAAGCATACGATGAAATGGCTGTATGCTTCCATATGTTGAATGTTGAGCAAATTAAATAATATGTAAGGAAGAATATAATTTCATCTTTACTCTAAAAAAGAGGCAGCTTTAAAATGAGCTGCCTCTTTTTTGGGGTATTGTTTTAAATTTTACTGACAACCTGCAGCGCCTGCTCAATATCTGCTATTAAATCCTCCGCATCTTCAATTCCTACAGAGAAACGAAGAAGGTCATCACCGATTCCTCTGTTATCTCTTTCTTCCTCCGGCATATCGGCATGTGTTTGTGTTGTAGGATAGGTAATAAAGCTTTCTACACCGCCCAGACTTTCGGCAAATACAATTAAGTTGAGGTTAGCTAAGAAAGAACGCACCTGGTCGGCATCTTCTAAACAAAATGAAAGCATGCCGCCTTTATTTGGATAATAAACCTGTCCAATTGACGAGTGGTCTCGCAGGTAAGCAGCAATTTTTTGTGCGTTTTCCTCGTGACGCTGCATACGCAATGCAAGTGTTTTTAACCCGCGGACAAGCAGCCAGCTGTCTGAAGCAGATAATGTTGCTCCTGACGCATTATGCATTTCAAATAATTTTTCGGAAAGGTCAGGACTTTTGGTTACGACCAGACCGGCTAAAACATCATTATGGCCGCCGATATATTTTGTCGCACTATGCACTACAATATCCGCACCAAGCGTAATTGGCTGCTGGAGATAAGGTGTTAAAAAAGTATTATCAACAATAAGCAGCAGGTTATGCTTTTTAGCCAGCTCCGCATACTTTTCAATATCCACCTCCTGAAGTAACGGGTTCGTCGGTGTTTCTAAAAAGATAGCCTTTGTATTTTCGTTAATACATCGTTCTGTTTCCGTGATATTTTGACAGACATCATAGGTCACGGAAATATTATAAGCTTTTTCAAAATGATTAAAAATACGGTAAGTTCCTCCGTAGATATCTTTTGTCGCGATAAGGTGATCGCCCATACGAAACAGGGAGGAGAGAACTAATTGAATAGCTGCCATTCCTGAGCTGCAGGCGAAAGCAGCATCTCCTTCTTCCAGCTTTGCGAAACCTTCCTCTAAAACAGATCTGGTCGGATTCTTGGTACGCGTATAATCATAACCTGTGGAATGGCCAATTCCCTGGTGCTGATAAGCTGTTGACATGTAAATAGGCGGATTTATAGCCCCTGTCCGTTCGTCCGTTTTATTACCTAACTGTACTAATGCTGTTTCTATTTTTCTCATTTTTCTTCAGCCTCCTCAATCCAGAAACATGAATTCGCTTATCTTTCGCGAATATGCTGTTTTCTTATGATTTTCCCATGTGAAATCAATAAAAAACCCTTCTTATTCCAGAGATTAGATAAGAAGGGTATGATATCGTGATGATACATATCTTATCTTTAAAGGGGAGTTCCCTTCTGGAATTAGCACCTTGCTAGAAGCAGCTGGTTGCTGAGACATCGTCGGGCCAGTCCCTCCGTCTCTCTGGATAAGAATTGGAATTTTATTAAATTATAATTACGTTAACTTTACAAGAGCGAGGAAAAAAAATCAAGTCTTGATTTTTTTTAAAATGAAAAAGCCGGCAACACTGGCTTAGAGGCTGTGTATAGAAAGAAGAAGCTTGAAAAAAACGAAAAGTATTTGAAAAGGACTCCGATGACGATTACAATGGTAGTGTAGTGAACGTATTGTTGAATGGTTATAAAATGGACAATTACTCTGAATGAGTTGGATATGTCTGATAATAAAAAGGGTGAAATAATAAATATCCGAATGAAACTATTTAAAAAGGAAGAAGATATATGCGCAAAAAAAAGCTATTATGGGTAAACATTTCTATGTTAGCAGGTTGTATTATCATCATTGGCATGGGGATTTATAAGGATAACCGCTCTGTAGAATATTCAATGGAAGTGAGTACAGAAGACGGAACTGGACAAACTGGAGAAAGCGTAGAGATTTTTACAACCTCCTGGAATAATCGGTTATTAGGAGACAATGAACAAATTTATCAAACAGCTAATTTAGATTATCGCAACATACTTCAGCAGGAAGACAATGAAATAGAAGTGCAGGAAGAGCGTACTGTGACTCAAGGTACCGAAACAGAGGAAGAAATATACACAAATCCAGAAACAGAGGTGCAGGAAGAAGATTATATAGCTTCTGAGGAAGCATCATCTAATCAAATAACAAATGATGAGCCAGCTGACAGTGAACAAAGCAGTAACGCTTCAAATAAGGAAAACGCAGCTGGTGAAAATAATGAGAATACAGAAAGCCGAGAATCAGAATCGAATAATACGCAACGTTCCACAGCTTCTGTACATCAGAATCAATCTGAAAAAAATAGCCGCTTTTCTGATTCCAATAATTCTGGAGCTGAAACTGAGGCGCCCGGCACAAATGACAGGAATGAAGAGAATTCAGAGAAAGAAGATTCAAAAGATAAATCGGATCAACCGCCGAAACAGCCGGAAGAGGAAGAAAATGGCAACGATGATAATGCAAACAACAAGGAACCCGATTCTGAAGATGTAGAGAGTGAAGAGCCGGAATCAGAGGAAGGAAATCCCGAAGAAGAAGAAAATAATGGAGAGCATGAGACTGAAGAAGAGGGAGAAAACTCAGACTCAGAAACAGATAAAGGTTCTGAAGAGCACAAAGGTTCTGAGGTCGATACTGCATCCATCTATGCTGATTAAATTACGAAAGAAAGCAGCTGTTTCATAATTAAATTAATAAGGTAAAATAAAACTGCGAATTTGCTGTAGCCTGGCGAATTTGCAGTTTTTTAATATTAAAATCTCAACTTTCGCACCTATTAATAAGCATATATATCATGCGGGTTCTTTGATAAAACAAGTTTCGCTAAGTTTTCTAAAGAAATTATAATGAAAATTAGCCTAATCCCGCAAAATTTGATATTATAATAGATGCAGTGACTATTAAACGTGATAGTTCGAAATTACATTACATTTTATTTGTGGAAGATAGAAAGGATGGAAGATGAATTATGAGTAAACCAAAAGTAGTCGTTCTTGGTGCAGGCTATGCTGGATTAGTTGCAACAAGACGTTTAACTCAACAGCTGTCTCCTGAAGAAGCTGAGATTGTGTTAATCAACAAACATAATTACCATTATGAAAGTACATGGTTACATGAAGTAGCAGCGGGTACGATTACCCCGAATCAGGCACGTTTTATGCTAACAGATGTAGTTAACCCTAAGCGTGTACGTTTAATTTACGATACCGTTACGGAAGTGAAGCGTGAGGAAAAACGCGTTGTTCTTGAAAACAGCGAAGTGGCTTATGACTATCTTGTATTTGCACTTGGATTTGTATCCAACTCATTTGGCATTCCGGGTATGGAAGAGAATGCTTATGCAATCACAGATATTGATTCCAGCCGATTAATTGCAGAGCACATTGAATATCAGTTTGCTCAGTATTCTTCAAGCGAAGAAAAACGTGACGAGCAGCTTACCATCGTTGTCGGCGGCGGCGGATTCACAGGGATTGAATTTGTTGGTGAGCTTGCAGACAAAGTACCTGAGCTATGTAAAAAATACGATATCGATCGCAGCAAAGCAAAAATTATTAACGTAGAGGCAATGCCATCTATTTTACCTATGTTTGATGAAGATTTAGTTTCTTACGGAAAACAGTCCTTAGAAAATCGTGGCGTAGAATTCCGTATTGGTACTGCCATCAAAGAATGTACAGAAGACGGATTTGTTGTCGGCGAAGATAACGAATTAATCAAAGCTGGTACAGTTGTATGGACAGGCGGCGTAATGGGTAACCCGGTATTGGCTGAATCCGGATTTGAATTATTCAAAGGAAAAGTAAATGTTGGATTAGATTTACGTCCAGAAGGAGAAGAAAATATCTTTATCCTTGGAGACTGCTCATGGACAATGGATCCGGAAACTGGAAAACCATTCCCTCCAACTGGTCAGCTGGCTGTACAAGAAGGCGCGAAAGCAGCAGATAACATTGTTGCATTGATTCGTGATGAAGTGATTACTGACTTTGTTTTCTCTAACAAAGGAACAGTTGCATCTCTTGGCTTATCTGATGGTATCGGAAACGTGCTTGATGGTAAAAAACTAAGCGGTAAAGCAGCGGCAGCAATGAAAAAAGTTGTTGATGACCGTTCTCTATTCTTAGTCGGCGGTGCTAAAACATTACTTAAAAAAGGTAAATTCCGTCCATTCTAATAACCAAATAACATTCGAATTGAAGTTGTATTTGATAAATTACTCCACAGGAGGTAAGCGATATGAAGAATTTATTATGTTACGTTCTACTTGCTCTGACAGCCCTGGTAGGCTACCGTGTTGCAAGTGAATATTTAGAAGACAACAGGGACTTTAGATAAGCTTTTAAAAATTGCCGGGATAATCTCCCGGCAATTTTTTTGCTTTTTAACAAGGAATACTCTCCACCGCGTAACAGTAAATCCTAGCTTATTCACTGTATAGAAATAAAGCATCCCAAACATACTAAGTCTTAAGGGGTGTGTCATGATGCGAACGATTTTACTTTTATTGCTATTTTTATTTCTTATATTTCCTCATACAACGAATGCTGCTGTTATGGAACTTTATGATGAACAGGATGATTCTTGGCTTATCGATTTAAAGCCGTATATATTTGAAATGGATGAAGCGTTATTGGATTGGAATGAGATTCAAGGGTTAACAAAATATATGCAGGAGCAGGTCTATAAAAAACCGGAAAATGCTTATATAGATAAAAATGGAGAAATTATCAAAGAAAAACAAGGATTTACCCTGGACGTAAACCAATTTCATACTCTGATTAACGAAGCTTATTATGGCGGGGCAGGGAAAAACCGGCTACAAGTACCAAAACAAATGATTCCGGCACGCGTGAATGAAGACCTTTTAAAAGAATTAAAGGAGAAAGAGTTAAATCGTTTTACGACAAGGTTTAAAAAAGGGAATACTGAAAGAACACGCAATATTGAATTGGCTGCAGATGCAATCAATAATACAGTGATCTTTCCCGGTGAGCATTTTTCCTTTAATGAAATCGTGGGAGAGCGGACAAGAGAAAGAGGTTACCTGCCGGCTCCGGTAATCGTAAAAGGGGAGTTTAGTGAAGATATTGGCGGAGGGATTTGCCAGGTATCCTCAACATTATTTAATGCGGTGGATCTGCAAGGCATTGAAATAACCGAACGCTATGCACACAGCAGAGAGGTCCCTTATGTTCCGAAGGGCAGAGATGCTACAGTGAGCTGGTGGGGGCCGGATTTTGCGTTCCGTAATAAATATAACCGTCCGGTGCTGATTCAAGCAAGGGCTGAAGAAGGAGTGATGACGGTCGCTGTTTATACGAGTCGCGATGCTTCTCTTTTTCAGGCAAAAAACCCCTGATTTTACTGCTCAGCGTAAAATCAGGGGCTTGCTGTTTTATGATGGAAAGGCTAGTGATATTATTCAGCCTTTTGTAATTCTAATTCAAAGTTGATTTTTACTTCTTCTCCTACCAGAACTCCGCCAGTTTCGAGAGAAGCATTCCATGTTAAACCGAATTCTTTACGGTTGATGCTTGTTGAACCGCTGAAGCCTGCAACAATGCTTCCGCTCATTGGATCTTTACTTTGACCTTCAAAAACAACATCCAAAGTGACCGGTTTAGTTGTTCCTTTTAATGTTAAATCACCAGTTACTTCGTAGTTATTCCCAGATTTTTTGATATCTGTTGCAACGAAAGTGATTTTAGGGTAATTTTCTGCGTCAAAGAAATCAGCAGAACGAAGGTGGTCGTCACGGTCTTTGTTACGAGTGTTGATGCTTTCCACATCAATGTTTAATTCAATTTCTGCATCGGTTAAATCTTCTGCATCTGCAACGATTTTTGCATCAAAATTATCGAAGGTTCCTTTTGCTTTTGAAATCATCATATGCTTTACAGAAAATCCTACTTCACTATGCGCTGTGTCTAAATTCCAGTTTACTTTTGCCATTTACGATTCCTCCTAAATAATTAGTTACTTACTTTCTGTTACCAAGTGTAAAATAATAAATAAAGAAAGTCAAGTATCTTTAATTAAAAATATTTTAAATGCATATATGTATGATACCCAAGTAAATAGATAATGAAACTTCTAAAGGTTTCTGCCGTTCCTAAAACCTTGTTTTTGCAATAATAATATATAGGGTTGTATAAGGAGGGGGAGAAAGTGGACAAAGGTACTATGATTAGTATAATAGCCGTGATTATCGCAGCAACAAATCAAATTTTTGTGCTATTAGATAAGTCACCGATGCTTATCGATAGTACCCTGATAGAACAACTATTATCTGCTATATTCACCATTGCGGCGGTTTTAAATGCTTGGATAAGGCGGAAAAAAGCGGCTAAGGAGAAACAAAAAAAGAAGTCTTCTAAAAAGAAATAAGATAGCTGTTTAAAAATAGATGGGAAATAAATGCCTGTAATAGAATAAATTTTCTTTACAGGCTTTTTTTTAATGCTTTGTTTTAACAATTTCGTTATACTAAATATTAGATAATAGAATAAAAAAAGGGAGAGAAGCTGATGACTCAAAAATTACAACCAACATGGGATCTAGATGTTATTTTTCCAGGGCAAAGCGATTCTGAAGCGCTTCGTCAATTTGTAAATGAGCTAAGTGAAGAAATTGAGACTGTCACCGAAAGCGTAAATAATCTTGAAGCAAACGGATTTGGAGAAGATTGGGAGCATGTTTTAAAACAAATCGAGCTTATTACAAAAAAATTACGTGAGATGGGAGCGTTTATCAGCTGTTTAAGTGCACAGGATGTAACGGATAAACAGGCAGATATCTATGTTGCCAAAAGAGCGCAGATAGCGGCTGCGCACAGTGCGTTAACAAAAATAGTCGACCAGAAGCTGGGAGCAGTGACTGAAGCGAATTGGGACCTCTTGCTGGAAAGGGAAGCGATAAAGCCGCTTCAATTTATTTTAACAGAAAGAAGAGAGCGGGCACGTGAACAATTATCTAAAAATGAAGAAATTTTAATCGGGGATTTAGCAATAGATGGGTACCATGCATGGAACCAAATGTATGAAACAATAGTCGGCAATATGAAAATTGATATAGAAGAGGACGGAAAAGTTCAACAATACTCTGTTGGGCAGGCTGCTAATAAGCTGTCGACACCTGACCGTGAGCAGAGAGAATATGTTTACCGGCGAATAAGTGATGCCTGGAAAGCGAATGAGGACTTATTTGGGCAGACATTAAATCACCTGGCTGGATTTCGCCTGCAGACCTATAAACATTATGGATGGGACAAAGTCTTAAAAGAGCCGTTAGCAAAAAATCGAATGAAGGAAGAAACATTAAATACAATGTGGGGAGCAATTGAAAAGCATAAATCCCTATTTGCAGACTACTTACATCAAAAGGCTTCTCTGTTAAATTTGGATAAATTAAGCATTTTCGATGTGAATGCTCCGATTCAATCAAAAATGGAAAAGAAAAGTTATGATGAAGGAGCTGCTTTTATTGTAGAGCAATTCCGCGGCTTCAGTCCCCAAATGGCGGATTTCGCACAAATGGCGTTTGAAAAACGCTGGATTGAAGCGGAAGATCGTGCAGGAAAACGTCCGGGGGGCTTCTGTACAAGCTTTCCGCTCAGTGAACAAACTCGTATTTTTATGACGTACTCTGGAACACCTTCTAATATAGCTACCCTGGCTCATGAGTTGGGACATGGCTATCACCAGTATGTGATGAACGATATGAACGGTTTGAATCAAGGCTATGCAATGAATGTTGCGGAAACTGCTTCGACCTTTGCAGAAATGATTGTAGCGGATGCATCGGTGAAAATGGCGGCGACAGATGAAGAAAAATTAACGTTGTTAGAGGATAAAGTATCGCGCAGTGTGGCTTTCTTCATGAACATCCATGCACGCTTTTTATTCGAGAAACAATTCTATGAAGAACGGAAGCAAGGTATGGTCAGTACGGAACGGTTAAATGAACTTATGGTGGAAGCACAGAAGGAAGCTTACTGCGGAAGTCTGTCCGAATATGATCCGCATTTCTGGGCTTCCAAGCTGCATTTTCATATTACTGGTGTGCCATTTTATAACTTCCCGTATACATTTGGTTATTTATTCAGCCAGGGAATTTATGCTTATGCAAAGGATTATAAAGGAGATTTTGAAGCAAAATATACTGCTTTATTAAGGGATACCGGCAGAATGACCGTAGAAGAGCTTGCTGAAAAGCATTTGCAAGTAGATTTGTCCAAGCCTGAGTTTTGGGAAAATGCCATCGAAATATGTAAACAGGATGTGCAGGAATTTTTGGAATTAGCGAAGAAAGTTGAAAAATAACAGTATGTGTAAAATAATACTCGAAAGTGATAAAAAATCCCCTAGCCAAAAAAGAGAAGGTACTCTATCATAAAATGTATGCTTTGCAGGGCATAATACATTTACG